>JBCBYI010000057.1:0-19460 GCA_039815945.1 Actinomycetota bacterium
GATCCGGGTCAACGCGGTGCTGCCCGGTTCGACCGACACGACGATGTTGCAGTCGTTCATCGCCGGCGACGAGGGCATGGCCAAGATCATCGCGTCGTCGAACATCCACGGCCGCCTGATCGAACCCGACGAGGTTGCGAGCGCCGTCGTGTGGCTTGCGTCGGATCAGGCCGGCATGGTCAACGGCCAGTCGCTCGTGGTCGACGGCGGCGGACTCGTCCGCTGACGATGGCGCCGCTCGCCCCCGGTTCGGTCTCGCTCCGGTTGTATCCGCACGACCTGGCGGCCGACGCACAGGTCGAGGTGCTCCGACGTCAGGCTCGCCGGGCGAGCGAACTGGGCTACGACGGCGTGATGGTCAGCGAGCACCACGCCGACTTCCCCGGCTACCTGCCCAACCCGGTGCAGCTGGCGGGGATGCTGCTCGATTCGATGCCCACCGGCTGGGTGGCGCCGTGTCCGATGCTGTTGCCGCTGAAGCCCTATGCCCTGATCGCCGAGGATCTCGCCTGGCTCGCCGCCGCCTACCCGGGACGCGTCGGCGTCGGTTTCGCCGCCGGTGCGCTGCCGGTCGACTTCGAACTCGCCGAGGTGCCCTTCGACGAGATCGTCGAACGGTTCAAGACGGCCCTGCCCTCGGTGGTCGAGGCGCTCCGGGGCCGCGACCCGGGTCCGCTCGGCCGGGACCGGGCGATTCGCCGGCTGGCCGATGACCCCATGCCGATCGTCGTCGCGGCCCAGAGTGCGCCGGCGTGTCGCCGGGCGGCCCGGCTCGGCTGCGGCGTGCTGTACGACAGCCTCCAGTCCGCCGAGGTGTCGGCTCGCCTGGGTGCGGCCCACCGTGAGGCGGGAGCCGACCACGGGCGAGTCCTGATCCGGCGGGTCTGGATCGGGCCACCCCCCGATGCCGAGATGGCGGCGCAGATGGATCACTACCGCAGCTACGCGAACGACGCCGCCACCAAGAACTGGGCCGACGACTCGCTGGTGCACGGCGCGACGGCGGCGGCTGCCGCCGAGGCGTTGCTGGAGGTGCTCGCCGCGTCGGACTGCGACACCGTCAACGTCCGTGTCCACGTGAAGGGGCTCACGCCCGAACAGGTGGACGATCAGCTGGATCTCCACGGTGACGGGTTCGTCGAGGCGATCCGGTCGAGACTCGCCGGTTGATCCTCAGGGCGACGGCGTCGATGCCGATGGAACCATGTGACCTCGCCCGCCACGCCCGTTCCCGACGCCTTCGACGAGCCTGATCGGCCGACCGGGACCGACCGGTTCGACGAGAAGGTCGCCGACATGAAACGGCGCGAGGCCGACCGTCTCGCCCACAAGCACATGTGGCACGCCCACCACTGGCCCGACGAGTACGAGCGGTGCGTGCACATCGGCGACCGGCCGGTCTGTCGGCGCTGCCTGACCCTCTACCCGGCCGCGATCGCCGTCGCGATCACCTTCCTCGGCGGCGTGCTCTTGTGGCCCGTCGCGGCCGATCCCTGGCTGATCTGGGCGCTGTGCATCCCGGCCACCGCCGACTTCGTCCTCGAGCAGCTCGGGGTGATTCGCTACTCGGCGCGTCGCCAGGTCATCGCGACGGCGTTGCTGGCTCCCGCACTCGGGCGGGGGATGGGCTACGAACTCGCCGACCCGTGGTCGTGGGAGTTTTGGGGCCCGGTGGTGGTCTTCTGCAACGTCTGGTTCATGGCAACGACGGCAGGCCGGAACCGCCGAACGACCGTCGATCTCGCTCATGGCTGAGCATCGCGTCACCTTCGAGGTCACCGCATCGCCGCACGACGTGTTCGCCTTCGTCAGCGATCTGGCCAACCTCCCGGACTGGGATTCCTCAGTCCGCTCGGCGACGGCCGCGGCCGACACGGGACCGGCGCTCGGCCGGTCGTTCGATGTGCTGGTCGGGTTCTACGGTCGAGAGCTCGAGACCGTGTGTGAGATCGATCGTTTCGACGCCGACACGCTGGTGGGGTGGACGATCACGGGCAAGGCCAACGGCTCCGTGCGCGTGACGCTGCGGCCGACCGAGTCGGGCACCGAGGTCGACCACCATCTGCGGGTCAACCTCACCGGCCTCGCCCGCTTGCTCGACCGTGGCCTGGGCGTGGCGCTCGAAGGCATCGGCGAGAACGTGGAGCGGGGTCTCACCCGCCGCTTCTCGAGCTGAGCCTGGTCAGACCAGGGCGCCGTCGACCTTGGCCATGGCGTCGTCTTCGTCGACATCGAGGGCGAACGCGAGCTCGGAGACGAGCACGTTGCGGGCCTTGGTGTAGAGCGACTTCTCGCCGGCGGACAGGCCCTTGGCCTGATCGCGCAGCGCCAGGTTCCGGACCACCTCGGCGACCTGGTAGACGTCGCCGCTCTTGAGCTTCTCCTGGTGGTTCTTGAAGCGGCGGGACCAGTTGGCCGGCTCGCGGACGTCGCGCTTGGCGAGCACCTCGAAAAGATCCTCGACGTCCTCTTCAGAGATCGGCCAGCGCATGCCGACCTCGTCGGCCTTGTCGACCGGCACGGCGAGGGTCATGTCGCCGTGAGCCATGCGGAGCACGAGGTACTCGGTCTCTTCACCGAACGCCTTGCGCTTCTCCTTCTTCTCGATCACGGCCGCTCCGTGGTGGGGGTACACCACTCGGTCGCCAGGCTTGAAGCTCACAGAAGATCCGTCCTCGAGGTAAGGCCCATTCCGGGTGTTTCAGGATGCCATCCCCGTCCGCGTTCGCAAACGCGCCCGCGAGAAGCGATGGCGGGTGGATGCCTACCATCGGTCGCATGCGCCGTGACTGGATCCTCGCCGTCGTCGTGGTCGCGGCGTCGCTGGCCGCCGGGACGGCCTATGTCGTCGCCTCGCGCGAACCCGAGCCCGAGGCGTACCGGTACGTCGCCGCCCTCCAGGCGCCGACCCCCCTCGCCGGTGGGCTCGTCTTGCCCGAGGTGCCGGTTCGCACCCTCGACCCCTACGAGGGGTACGGCACGTGGGTCGACGTCTTCGACTTCTCGCCGCCCTACGCCGGTGCGTCGCCGAGCGTCAGCCCCGCCGACGTCGTGACGATGGCCGACGCAGGCGTGCGCACGATCTATCTCCAGGCGGCGCGCGACGACGATCGCTCGCCCGAGGGGCTGGAGGATCCGTGGTTGCTCGCCGAGTTCCTCCTCGCCGCCGACGACGCCGGCATCGAGGTCGTGGCCTGGTACCTGCCCAAGTTCAGCGGTGACGGCACCGACGAACAGCGCGTCGACCAGATGGCGGCCTTCCAGGTGCTGGGGCGTCGGTTCGCCGGGGTGGGGATCGACATCGAGTGGACCAACGACAACGACGACGAGACCCGCACGGCGCGCCTGATCGACCTCAGCACCACGATCGACACTGCGCATCCCGATCTGCCGTTCAGCGCGATCGTCTTGCCGCCGGTGCTGATCGAGGTGGTCAACACCGCGTTCTGGCCCGGGTTCCCGTGGGCGGAGATCGCCCCGCACTACGACGTCTGGCAGCCGATGAGCTACTGGTCGTTCCGCTCCCAGTCATCGGGCTACGGCGACGGCTACGCCTACAACGAGGAGTCGGTGCGGCGCCTGCGGGCCAACATCGACGATCAGGACGCGCTCGTGCACCCGATCGGCGGGATCGGCGGCATCGACGGGATCGACGACCCCGAGGATCCGCCCGAGCCGCTGGCGACGCTCGAAGAGATCGACCGCTTCGCCGACTCGGTGCGTGACACCGGCTCGATCGGCGCGTCGATGTATGACTGGGCGACACTCGACGACGCCGCCAAGGCTCGGCTCGCGGAGCTTTTCGCCGACGGCTGATCACGGTCGGGCCAGCGCGGTGGCCAGTCGGCGCCGGTCGATCGGGCCGAGCAGTTCGTGCAGGTCGGCCATCACGACGTCGAGATCGGGGAGCGAGGCGAAACACTGCCGGGCGAACGAGCCCACGTCCAACCAGGCTGCGAGCGAGGGAGTGACCGGGGTCCAGGCGACGGTGCCGTCGATGACGCCGGCTCGCAGCGCGGCCCAACTCGTGTCGAGGCCGCGGGTGAGATGCGCCATCAGCTCCGGACTCGAGGGAGGCCCCGGCGCGACCAGCGGATGCAGCCGCCGCATCGCCAGCCACGGAGGCGGATCGCCGAGCGGCGCATCGAGCACCGCCTCGAGCACGCGGTCGAGCCAGACCAGGTTGACGAGGGCCCAGATCGGCCGCCGGCAGGGGCGGGTCGCCAAGCCGAGGGCGCGCCGAGCGGGATCGAGGGCGGTGATGGTGGCCCCATCGGTCTCGAGCCGGTCGAGCGCCGGGTCGTAGATCACGGCGTCGCCGACGCGGTCGACGGCGGCGACCAGCGCATGGGGATCGGCGCCGAGCCGCGCGGCGACGGCGTCGACCGAGGGCCCGAAGCGCACGCCGACGAAGGGGAGGGGCCGCGCCTCGTCGTCGAGGAGGATCCGCGTGCGGCGGGTGGCGACCACGGCACAGCGGCGGGTGTGGGCGAGGGTGGCGAGTTCGGCCAGGGTGGGAACGGCGGTGGGCACGGGACGTGTCCTTCGGTCGGTGTGCAGCGCACGGGGACGAAGGCGGCCGACCCGACCGCGAGGTGACCCGACCATGCCCGCGAGGTGTGACAGGCGATCGCGCGGGTCGGCGTGTCACACCCCGTCGGCAGAGTGCGAGCAGTTGCACGAGCCGGGCACCCGCCCGGCCTAGGATCGCCAGTCGACCCCGGAGACCCAGTGACCGAACGCCGAAAGACCACCGCCACCACCGCCTTCGGGGTGGGCCGTCGCGAGAGCCATGACGCATCGGATTTCTACGCGCGGTTCACGCCGCCGGAGATCAGCGCCGACGACACCGTCAACGCGGTGCCGGCCGATCTCGCGCCGATCCACAATCGCAACAGTCTCGAGATCGCCGAGGTGTTCCCCGCCAACTCGGTGTCGCTCGTCGTCACCTCACCGCCGTACTTCGTGGGCAAGGAATACGAGCTGGCGGTGACGGGCGATCCCGACACCCGCAGCGGCGTGCCGAGCGTGCCGACGTCGTATCTCGACTATCTCCAGATGCTGCACGATGTCTTCCGGGCGTGTGTCGAGGTGCTCGAGCCGGGTGGCCGCATCGCGGTCAACGTCGCCAACCTCGGCCGCAAGCCGTACCGCTCGCTGAGTGCCGACGTCATCTCGATCCTGCAGGACGACCTCGGCCTGCTGCTGCGCGGCGAGATCATCTGGCAGAAGGCCGAAGGGGCCACCGGCTCGGTCGCGTGGGGCAGCTATCGCAAGGCGACCAATCCGGTGTTGCGCGATCTCACCGAGCGGGTGATCGTCGCCAGCAAGGGCCGCTTCGACCGGGTTTCGCCGAAGGGCCGGGAGTCGACGATGTCGGCCGACGATTTCATGGAGGCGACGCTCGACGTCTGGAAGATCAACCCCGAGTCCGCTCGCCGGGTCCAGCATCCGGCGCCGTTCCCGGTCGAGTTGCCCCGCCGCCTGATCGATCTCTACACCTACGACGGCGATGTCGTGCTCGATCCGTTCCTCGGCTCGGGGTCGACCCTCGTCGCCGCCGAGCGCACCGGGCGTCGCGGGTTCGGGTTCGATCTCGATCTCGAGTACTGCGAGATCGCCCAATCTCGTCTCGATGCCGAGCGCGAGCGACCGAAGCTGCGTGCGGTCGAGGTCCTCGGTGAGGAGCCACTGTTCGAGACGCCCGACGACGACGACGATCGCCAGGAGTTCTTCCAGGCCCGGGCCACGAGTGAGGGCAAGAAGGCCGCCGACATCGCCGAGCGGGTCCTGACCGACGCCGGCTTCACCGTGGTGTCGGATCCGGTGAAGATCCCGAAGGTCGGCGTGCAGTTCAACTTCTTGGTGGAGGATGCCGAGGGCGGGCGCTGGTACATCGACGTCTCCGGCGCGTTCACGACCGTGCGCCCGGGTCTGATGCGCACCGACACGCTCTGGAAGACGCTCGGCCGTATCCACGTGCTGCGCGCCACCGACGAGCCGCAGAATCCGAGCCGCGTGTTGGTGCTCACCTCCAACCTGCCCAAGGCCAACAGCGAAGGCGACAAGGCCCTCCGAGCGGTCGGTGTCGACCAGGTCTTCGACGCGGTCGAGATGTTCGACGCCGCCGGCGTCGCTCGGCTGCGCGAGTACGCGAAGGGCGATTCGGTGCTGCCGGTGCCGGGCTTTTGGACCGAGGCCGACATCGAGGCGTACGAGGCGACCGAGCGCCGCCCGAAGTGAGCGCCAACGTCGCCTACGCGGTGGTCCACACCGAACCGCCCTCGATCTTCCTCGCCGAGGACATCGAGGTCCTGCATCGGGTGCTGGCGCTCGAGGTGGTCGCCCGCACCGATCCGGCGATGCTCGGCTCGAGCGCCGGCGCGATCCGCGACGCCCTGCTCGAGGAGCGGTGGGGCGACGCCGTCGTCGGGTGGATCCAGGCGCTCGGCACCGGTGTCGACGTCTACGACGGCAAGTCGATCTACACCGCCGACGATCTGCCCGCGGATCTGATCGGCGCCCAGCTGCAGTTCACCCGGCTGTTCGGGGGCGAACGGGTCGGCGAGTTGCGCCGGCTCGGCTGATGCCCGACACCCGGACCGCCGTCAGCGAGATCGTCACCGGTCTCGGCCTGTTCGGGTTCCGAGATCTCGGCCGGGCGCTCGCCGCTCGTCCTCGCTTCATCACCAACGTCGACGACGAGGTGTACGACCAGCTCGACGAGGCGTTCGTGGCGGGGGCCCACGCCGAGGTGTTCGACGTGGCCTGGGCCAACGGGCAGCGCTTCGCCCGCTCGACCGACGGTCTTCGCGGCCGCCCGCCCTGGACCGTCGAGTGGAAGGGTCCGCACAAGCCGCCGGCGTACGAGCAGATTCCGGCCGACTTGCGCGTCGACCACGTTTACCTCCTCAGCTGCAAATACGGCTCGAAGATCCTGCAGAACGCCTCGCCCGCCAACCTCTTCGACCGTGCGCTCGGCGAGCGCCGTACGTCGGCCGAGGACTGGTTCGCCACCGTCGCGCCGACGTCGTACGACGAGCTCTACCGCGACGTGCTCGCTCACACGGGCCTCGACGACCTGCCCCGCGATCCGACGGCGCTCGATCGGGAGCATCGCACCCGGCTGCGCAAGGCCCTGCCGGGTCGGTGGCCAGCCGAGCTACGCGAGCACTGGGAGCTGGTCGCGTTCGAGATCGCCCGGGCCAGCGCCGCTCGCCTCCTCGCCAACATCGCCACCAAGGGCGAACGCGAGGCGTTCGTGTGGCGCCTGCTTCGGCTCCAGGCGGCGCCGTACTTCGTGCTCGGCGCCGACCTCAAGAACACCCCGCTGCACTACCGGGTGACCACCCCGTGGGATTTCCGCACCCGGTTCACCCTCCGGTCGGTCGACCTGTGGGGTGAGCACGCCGGCCAGCCCTTGGTGCGGTGGCGCATCGACGTCCACGATCGCGAACTCGACACCGATCGCGTTGTCGAGGGACACGTCGAGGTGCGGTGGAGCCACGGCAAGTTCGGTGGGGTGCCCGAAGCGAAGATCTATCTCGACACGCCTCACCATGACGTGGCGGGGTATCAGCCGCTCGACGACGGATCCTGATCGACCCAGGCGAATCGGTCGGCCCGCCGCTCGACCAGTCGACGGGCGAGGCGAGCGTCGCTGAGCACATAGTCGTGCATCTCGGCCGGGGTGAGCTCGTGGATCCGGCTCCGGTCGACTTCGACGGGCTCGAGACCCACGAGTCGAGCGAGGGATTTGAGCCCGCACGAGATCGGCAGGTTCTGGCCGACGTCGGCCCGGAACGGCTGGTAGCCGTCGAGGTGAGGGAGATGGTGCCACCGGCCGCGGACTCGGCCGGGCTCACCCGGGAGCGGATCGTGGCGCCCCGCGATCGAGGGATCGTGGCGGGTCACCAAGCCGAGGGTCAGGCCGAGCGCCCGGGCCCGAGCGCCGATGAAGGGCAGGTCGAAGCCCGAGCCGTTCCACGTGACGAGCACGCCATCGTCGATCGTGGCGAGCAGACGGTCGGTCGCGGTGAGGATGTGACCCTCGTCGGGGCCGTCGAGCACGACATCGACGCCACCGCCCGAGACGGCGACGGCGAGCACCGACGACTGGCGGGGATCGAGCCCGTCGATCGTGGTGTCGGTCTCGATGTCGAGACCGATGAGGGGTCGGGTTGTGTCGATGCGATCGACCCTACGCACGGGGTACGACGCGCACGGCGAAGAGCGTGGGCCAGAGCTTGCCGGTCATCCACAGCGAGGTCTCGTCGCGTACCGCGATGCCGTTCAGGACCTCGCGTCCGGGGCTGGCGCTCGCGATCTCGGCGGTGAGTGGTGAACCGTCGATGGCGGCGACCGCGGCGCCGTCGGGTCGGATCACGACGACCGTCGCGGATTGCCACACGTTGGCGATCACGTGGCCATCGACGCACTCGAGTTCGTTGAGGCGCGTCACCTCGTCACCCTCGAAGGTCACCGTGACCCGCTCGAGCACCGAGAAGTCGGTGGGGTCCCGAAACGTGAGCGTGGCGCTCCCGTCGCTCATGACGAGGCGATCGTCGAGCAGGCAGAGTCCCCATCCTTCGCCCTGGTACTCCCACGACGAGAGGCGGGCGAGATCGTCGAGGCGCCACCGGCGGGCCCGCTGCTCTTGCCACGTGAGCTGGATGATCGTGTCGTCGACGACCGTCGCGCCCTCGCCGAACTCCTCGTCGGTGAGCGAGGCCGAGGCGAGCACCGATCCGGAGTCGGGATCGACGACGCGGATCGTGCTGGCCCCACGCTCGCCGGTCGACTCGAGCAAGGTGCCGTCGGCGAGCTGCTCGAGGCCCTGGGTGAACGCGCCGGTGTCGTGGGGTCGACGATCGAGCACCTCGAGGCCCCACCGAGCGGGCTCGGCTGGGTCGAGCTCGTCGAGTGGGCGGGGCCACCGGCTGGCCGGCTGTGCCGTGGTGGTCGATTCGTCGTCGTCGGCGGCCGTCGTCGCCGGTTGGGTGACCGCCGGCGGATCGGCACCGAACACGTCGAGAACGTCGTCGCTGCTCGAGGCGGTGTCGTCGCTCCCGCATGCGCCCGCGACCAGCGCCACGAGCACGGCACACATGAGTCGGCGAGCCTGCATGAGGGCGAGTCTGGCAGCTCGTAGGCATCGATCGGCGGCAGCGCTCTGTCACCGAAGGGACACAAGACCATGGTCCATGGGCCCCTCGTCCCGGTTTCGGCTCGGGCCACCTGGGCCATCCGCACCGATTGTGGCCATGACCTTCATCCCGCGACGAGAACGCGCCGAAGAGCGGTCATGACCTCCGGCGGGAAACGACTGTGGACGCGGCTTCGAGACAGCCTCGTTTTGGCGAGCTGGTTGCCTGCGTTCGCGGGTGCCGGCGTCGCGGTCGCCGCGATGATCGGCATCCGCACCGAGCGCGTGCCCGAACTCGACGCCGAGCTTGCGGCCCTGGCGACCGGGCTCGCCGTCACGCTCGTTGTCACCTTGCTCGTCGTGATCCAGCGTCGGCTCGGCTCGGCGACGTACACCCATCTGCGCTCGCTTGAGCATCAGGCCCGCTACGACCACCTCACCGGGCTCCCCGCCCGCATCGAGCTGCTCGACCGGCTCGATGCCGCCCTGCGCGACGTCTACCGGCGCGACGGGCACGTGGGAGTGCTGTTCCTCGATCTCGACGGCTTCAAGGCCATCAACGACTCGATGGGTCACGAGACAGGCGACGTCGTGCTCCGGGCCTTCGCCCGTCGCCTCCGCGGCGCCGTGCGGGCCCACGACGTCGTCGGCCGCTTCGGCGGCGACGAGTTCGTGGTCGTGTGCTCGGATCTCACCAGCCCGCATCAGGCCCGTGATGTCGCTAACAAGGTCCTCGAGGCCTTCGACCAGCCGCTCGCAGTCGAGGATGGTGTGCTCCGGGTGGTGCCAAGCATCGGCCTCGCGACGGCCGGCCGGTCCGAGCCCGCCAGCTCCGCCGAGTTGATCTCCCATGCGGATCAGGCGATGTATCGGGCCAAGAACAACGGCGGTGGTGTCGAACGCTTCGGCCGACGCGACCGTCGCGACGAACTCGACCGCATGGAGGTCGAACAGGCGATCCTGCCCGCCCTCGCCGACGGCCAGTTCGGCGTCCACTACCAGCCGATCGTCTCGGACCAGCAGGGGGTGACGGTCGGCGTCGAGGGGCTGATCCGCTGGCTCCATCCCGAGCACGGGGTGCTCGGCCCCGATCGCTTCCTGGCGATCGCTGAGGAGTCCGGCCTCGCCGCCCGTCTCGGCGACGTCGTGTTGCGCGAGGTCGTCGCCCAGACCGCGATCTGGAACCATCTGCACGGCCGCGCCCGACTCCAGTCCGCGATCAATCTCGCCGAACGGCAACTCGTCGATCCGGCCTTCCCCGAGCGGGTCCTCGAGATCGCCCGCTGGGGGGGCATCTCGCCTCAGCAGTTGGATCTGGAGATCAGCGAAGAGCTGCTGCTGCGGCGCGTCGACGACGCCGGCCAGGTGATTCGCCGGCTCGCCGACCTCGGCTGCCGCATCGTGATCGACGACTTCGGCAATGGCCAGGGCGCGTTCAACCGCATCCGCTCGCTGGACCTGGTCAGCGTCGTGAAGATCGATGGGACCGTCGTCGCCAACGTGCTCGACGATGAGATCAGCCGCACCGTCATCGAGGCGACCGTGTCGATGGCGGAGGCGCTGAACGTCGAGGTGGTGGCCGAGGGGGTCGAGACCTTTCCCCAGCAACAGGCGCTGCGCGATCTCGGCGTCGACTTGATGCAGGGCTATCTGTTCCAGCGTCCCGCCTCGGCCGAGACCTTCGGCCACGACGCCGCGGCGCTCGGTGTCGACCTGCGCACCTACGGCGGATCGAGCAATCGGTCCTCGAGGTCGTCGAACGAACGTGGGCTGATGAACGGCTGATCGGGCACGTCGATCTGGCACAGGAACTGGACCATCGTGCGGCTGGCCTCGAGGCCGGGCGCCGGTCGGGTCACCAACTGCTGGAACCGTTCCTTGTCGCCTTCGAGGATGATCTGGACCGTGTCGAACCCGAACGGCTCGGCCGTGTCGAGGTAGCTCTGGTAGTAGTCGATCACCGCGCCGATCTCGATCGTCGCGCTCTCGATCGCCACCACCTCGAGGTCGCTCCAGTACGAGAGCGCCAGCCGGGCGAGCGGACCGGGTCCGGCGTCGTCGGGGATGAGTTCGGCCTCGGCGACGAACTCCGCGGACCGGCTGCAGGTGGCGTTGATCGCGTCCTCGACGCGTGTGGTCGTGGTCGGGGGTGACGTCGTCGTGGTCGAGGACGTCGTCGTCGTGGTGACGGTCGTCGCCGACTCGATCGGTCGGTCCTCGATCCACTGCCACATCCAGACGATCGCGAACACGATCGCTCCGAACGCGAGGATGCCCCGCAGGTCGGCGAGTCGGTTCACGACGCCGACCGCCGGAAGTGCGCGACCCCGAATCCGCCGGTGTCGGGGCGTCGTCGGGGTTCGAACACGTCGAACTCATAGCCGTGGGGTCGGAGGTGCTCGGTCATCCAGCGCATCCGACGCCGCGCCGTGCCGGCTCGCCGCGCGGGAACCTCGATCGCGATCTCAGCGGCACCGCGCTCGAGCGGCGCGATGAGTTCCGCCTCGACCTGTTGCTTCCACCGCCGGGGCATGGGGTCAGTCTGCCGTAGGTGGCGACGGGGTTCCGATCGCCCCGGCCTCGACGAGCGCGTCGAGGTGGTCGGCCCGACCGAGCTCGGTGAGGATCTCGACCGTGTGCTCGCCGAGGTCGGGAGCCGTCGAGCGGGGTTGCCAGGGGGTGCCGGCGAAGTCGGCCGGGGTCGCGATCATGTTGGTCGTGCCGGTGCCGTCGGGGACTTCGACCAGCGCGCCCGAGGCGTAGAACTGCGGATCGGCGAGCAGGTCGTCGGGGCTGTTCACCGGAGCCCAGAAGAAGTCGGGTTCGGTGGCGAACACCGCTTCCCACTCGGCCATGGTCTTGGTCGCGAAGATCTCGTCGAGCTGGGCGATGATCTCGGCCGCGTTTCGAGCGCGGTTGCGGGGATCGGCGTAGCGCTCGTCGTCGAGCCAGTCCTCGCGTCCGACCGCTCGGGCCAGCGGTGGCCAGTGGCGCATGCCGTCGAGGCCGACGACCCAGAAGCGTTTGTCGTCGCTCGAGGAGTAGTTGTTCATCGCGACGTTGCCCATCGTCTCGCGCTGCCCGATCTGCAACGTGAGCCCCCACCCGAGCAGCACCGACAGGTCGAAGCTGATCGTGTACAGCCCCTCGCGGAGCAGCGACGTGGAGACGAGCTGACCCTCACCGGTGCGTTCGCGGTTGTAGAGCGCTGCGCACACGGCGGCCGCACCGGCGAGCCCGGCGTTGTGGTCGCCCATTCCGCCTCGCTGGAACGGCGGATCCTCTCCGGGCTTGGTCAGCAGGTGGGCGATGCCGCTGCGCGACCAGAACGCAGCGATGTCGTAGGCGGCGCGATCAGCGTCCTCGCCCTCCATCCCGTAGCCGGTGATGGCGGCGTAGATCAGCCGAGGGTGTTTGCCGGTGAGGGTGTCGGCGTCGAGGCCGAGCCGTTCGAGCCCGCCGAGGCGGACGTTGGTCACGAACACGTCGGCGTCGGCGATCAACTCCTCCGCGATGGCCTTGCCGTCGGGGGTCGTGAGGTCGAGGACGATGCTGCGCTTGGACCGGTTGTCCATCTCGAAGATGGGGTTGGTCGGCATCAGTTGGCCGGTCAGCGAGTACTGGAAGGAACGAGACGGGTCGCCCGCAGGCGGCTCGATCTTCACGACCTCGGCGCCCCAGTCGGCGAGGATGCCGCCCGCGGCGGGGCCTGCCACCCACACGCCGAGCTCGACGACCTTCACGCCTTCGAGTGGTCCTGCCATGTCTGCCTCCCCGGGGTCGGGTCGGATCGTAGGACGCCGTGGTCGCCGGTGGGGAACCCTCGGCCGGTCCGGTGCAACCACCGGGACACGCGTCTAGGTTTCCGGCCATGGTCAAGGTCCGCCGCGGGTACCGCAGCAAGAACGTCAGCGTCGAGGGAGCCACAGGGCGTTCGGGTGGGCTCCGGATGCCCCAATCGCGGGGCGGCAAGGCCGGTGCCGGCGCCGGTGGGGCAGGCCTGCTGGGCATCATCGTGGTGGTCGTGATCTCGCTGCTGAGCGGCGGGGGAGGTGGCGGGCTCGGCGACGCGCTCGGCGGTCTCGACGTGGGTCAGGAGAACAACGGCACCGGTGCGCCCCCGCCCGCGATCACCGAGGATCAGCTCTCGGAGTGGAGCGGCATCTTCGACGATGTCCAGTTCATGTGGCAAGACATCTTCACCTCGGCCGGCCTCGACTACCGCGACGCCCGCATGCGGATCTTCTCGGGCTCGATCGCCACCGCGTGCGGCACCGTCCCGGCCGAAGCCGGCCCCTTCTACTGCCCGGGCGACGACACGGTCGCGTTCGATCCGGACTTCTTCGAGCAGCTCGCCGCCCGGTTCGGCGCGGAGGGCGACTTCGCCATCGCCTACGTGATCGCCCACGAACTCGCCCATCACGTGCAGAACGTGCTCGGGGTGTCCGACGACGTGCGGACCCGCCAGCAGAGCCTGGGGACGGTCGAGCGCAATGCGCTCACGATCCGGCTCGAACTCCAGGCCGACTGTCTCGCCGGTGTGTGGGCCTTCACCGCGGCGCAGCGGCCGCCGACCCTCAACGGGGTCGACTACCACCTGCACCTCGAGCCCGGTGATCTCCAGGAGGGGTTGCGAGCCGCCGAGGCGGTCGGCGACGACACCATCCAGGAGTCCACCGGGCAGGCGATCAACACCGACAACTGGAGCCACGGCTCGGCCGAGCAGCGTGAGGCGTGGATGCGGATCGGGCTCGAGACGGGCGACCCCGCGGTCTGCAACGACACCTTCGACGAGTCGGTCCCGGCGACGGAGATCCTGCCGACGACCTAGCGGCGTTTCGACCCGATTCGCGGCGGGTCGTAGCATGGCGCGATGTTCGACCTGCTGATCACCAACGGCACCGTCGTCGACGGCACGGGTGCCGACCGTCGCGTCGCCGACATCGCGATCACCGACGGCCGTATCGTCGCCGTCGGTACCGATCTCGGCCATGCGCACGAGGTCATCGACGCCTCCGGGCTGCTCGTCACGCCCGGCTTCGTCGACGTGCACTCGCACTACGACGGTCAGGCGACGTGGGACGAACTGCTCGAGCCCAGCTCGCTGCACGGTGTCACCACCCTCGTCATGGGCAACTGCGGCGTCGGGTTCGCGCCGGTGAAGCCCGGGAGCGAGGACTGGCTGATCCAGCTGATGGAGGGGGTCGAGGACATCCCCGGCACGGCCCTGTCCGAGGGCATCGACTTCACCTGGGAGTCCTTCCCCGAGTACCTCGACGCGCTCGACGAGCGACGTTGGTCGGTCGACATCGGCGCCCAGGTGGCCCACGGCGCCGTCCGGGCCTACGTGATGGGCGATCGGGGGGCCAAGAACGAGCCGGCCGCCCCCGACGACATCGACCAGATGGCCACGATCGTGCAGGAGGCGATCGAGGCCGGCGCGCTCGGTGTCTCGACCTCTCGAACCATCGCCCACACGGCGATGGACGGTGAGCCGGTGCCCGGCACGTTCGCCGCCGAGGACGAACTCTTCGCCATGGGTCGGGCCCTGCGCGACGGCGGCGGTGGGGTGTTCGAACTCGCGCCCGCCGGCACGGCGGGACTCGATCTGGTCGCGCCGATGAAGGAGGTCGAGTGGATGACCCGCCTCTCGGCCGAGACCGGCCAGCCCGTCACCTTCGCCATGCTCCAGATCCCGGGTGCGCCCGACCTCTGGAAGGAACAGATGCAGGCGTCGCTCGAGGCTCGTGAGCAGGGCGCTCAGCTCTATCCACAGGTGGCCGGTCGCCCCTTCGGCGTGCTCGTCGGCTGGCAGACGTGTCATCCGTTCATGCGCAAGCCCTCCTACCAGGCGATTGCCGAGCTCGCGATCGACGACCGCATCGTCGAACTCCGCAAGCCCGAGGTGCGAGCGGCGATCCTCTCCGAAGACGACGCCGAGGGCAGCGGCTTGCTCATCGAGGGCCTCGGTGGCCTCACCGGCGGCATGCTCGATCAGGTCTTCGTGCTGGGCGACCCGCCCGACTACGAGCCCACCCCGGACCGCTCGGTCGTCGGCCTCGCCGAACGCAACGGCGTCACCCCGCACGAGGCCGCATACGACGCGTTCTGCGCCGAAGAGGGCCGGGCGTTGCTGATGCTGCCCCTCTACAACTACGTCGAGCAGAACCACGACGTCATCCGCGAGCAGCTCACCCACCCGACCGCGGTGTCCGGCCTGGCCGACGGCGGCGCCCACTGCGGCTTCATCTGTGATGCCTCGGTGCCGACCACGATGATCTCGCACTGGACCCGCGACCGCACCCGGGGCGAACAGCTGCCCCTCGAATGGGTCGTGAAGAAGCAGACTGCCGACACCGCCGAGCTCTTCGGCCTCGGCGACCGCGGCACGATCGAGGTCGGCAAGCGGGCCGACCTCAACCTCATCGACCATGAGGCGTTACGCCTCGAGACGCCCGAACTCGTGCACGACCTCCCGGCCGGTGGGCGGCGTCTGCTGCAGCGAGCGAGTGGCTATCGGGCGACGATCGTTGCCGGGGAGGTCACCCGGCGCGACGGAGCCGACACGGGCGCCCGTCCGGGACGACTGGTTCGCGGTCGCCGCTGAGCGTGCGGTTCGGGGTCGGCCTGCCGGTCGCGCAGCATCCCGTCCCTGCGTGGGCGTCGTCGCTCGAGGCGATCGGCGCCGTCGCTCGGGCCGCGTCGGCGGCCGGTTTCGAGCACGTGTTCGTCACCGATCATCCGGCGCCACCGGCCCGCTGGTTGGCGGCGGGTGGCCACAGCAGTCTGGATCCGTTCGTCGCGCTCACTGCGGCCGCGGCCGCCGATCCCGACATTCGGCTCCTCACCAACCTGTCGGTGCTCGCGTACCGGCATCCGCTGGTGCTGGCCAAGAGTGCGGCCAGCCTCGATCGCCTGTCGGGCGGACGGCTGACCCTCGGTGTCGGGGTCGGGTATCTGGCCGCCGAGTTCGACGCCCTCGGGGTGCCGTTCGACGAGCGAAACGATCGGTTCGATCGTGCGCTTGACGTGCTCGACGCAATCTGGCGTGGTGACGGGGTCGAGATCACCGAGGGCGACGGTCGCACGTCGGTCGTCGTGCCGGATCCGCTGCCGGTGCAAGCGCCGATCCCGATCTGGATCGGCGGGAACGCGGGCCGGACCCGACAGCGGGTGGCCGAGCGGGCCCAAGGCTGGATGCCGATGCCCAATCCGGCCGCGTACGCGAAGACCACGCGATCGCCGGTGTTGGACGGGCCTGAAGATCTTGCTCGGTTCGTCGCCGACCTGCACCGTCGAGCCGACGAGGTCGGTCGCACCGAACCGATCGACATCGTCTTCGTCGTGCCCGACGGCGGTCAGCCCGGGTCGGCTCGCTTCGACGTCGACGCGCACCGCCGTGCGATCGCAACGTGTCGCGATCTCGGCGTGACCGGGAACAACGTCACCCTCGCCACGACCAGTCTCGAGCACACGCTCGACGTGATCGGTCGCTACGGTGCCGAGGTCATCGAGACGAGAGGCTGACCATGGCGAAAGAGCGCGGCGCCGAACGCTTCGTGCGAGCGGCTCGGGAACTCGGGATCGACGTCGATCCGGTGACCTATCCCGAGGGAACCCGCACGGCGGCCGAGGCGGCAGCTGCGATCGGTTGTGAGCTGTCGCAGATCGCGAAGTCGTTGCTGGTCATGACCGACCGCGGGCCGGTGCTCGCCCTGACCGCCGGCCACCATCGCCTCGATCTCGACGCCCTCTCGACCCATCTCGGTCGCGAGGTGCGGATGGCGACCGCCCGCGAGGCCCGCGACGCGACCGGCTACGCCATCGGGGGAACCCCGCCGTTCGGTCATCAGAAGCCGATCGAGACGGTGATCGATCCCGCCTTGCTCGACCACGAAATCGTGCACGGTGCAGGCGGGACACCGGATCGCTGCTTCCCGATCGAGTCGGCTCGGCTCCTCGCCGTGACCGGTGCCGAGCCTGCGGATTTCGTCGTCTGAGCTCGGATTGAGCCGTACGGCTCAGGCTGACGAGGTGTCCCGCTCATAGCGTGATCGCCGATGAGTGGGTTCGCGTTGGAAGCAGACGCCCGTCTCGCGCTCGACGTCGCCACCGGGATGGCTGCGGCGTCCGGCGACGAGCACTGTGGCACCGAGCATCTGTTGTTCGGCATCGTGGCGACCGCGGACGGCGAGGTGGCCGAACTCGCGGAGCTGTTCGCCCTCGATGCGATGCGCGTCGAGCGCGGGGTTCGCACGTTGCGGATCCACCACTGCCATCCCGACAACTTCACCGACGACCCGCCGCTGTCGACCCGAGCTGAGCTCGCGCTCTACAGCACGCCGATGTCGGGTGCCGGCTCACTTGCGTCGTTCGACGTGCTGGTGGCCTGCATCGCGGATCCTCGATCGGGGGCCTCGACGGTGCTGCGATCACTGGGCGTGCGGATCGGCGAGATCCGGCGCCTCGCCGAGTTGGGCGCGGCCCGCCTCGAGCAACACGAGGTGGCGGGTCTCATCGCGGCGCTCGATCGACGGCGCGAAGAGCATCTGCCGTGGTGGGGGCCAGCTGCGGACGCGCCGGTCGTACGGGTGCCGCTGGGCGATGGCGATCGCCGGTTGTTGGGTCGCAGCGACACCGCGGTCGCGACCCTCGACGGACTCGTGGCCGGCCCCGACGGGTATGGCATCACGGTGACGATCGCGTCGTGTGACCACTGGGTCCTCCCGCCCCGGTGGGAGCCCGAAGAGGAGTTGCTGCCCGGGATCGGCTCGATCCACCGCAACGCCCCCGATGTCGTCACGATCGATCTCCGCGATGGCGCCGATCGAGTCGTCACCAACCGCACGCCCCGACCTCGCTGGCGCGGCGACCAACCGACGCCGGGCTCGATGATCCGGCTCGGCAACCGCAGCGTCGTCGACGACCGCAACGATCGCCGCTTCCCGGCCCGCCGGGCCGAGACCAGCGAGTGGTGGGTGTGGCCGCTGCCGTCGGTCGGCCCGCTCGAGCTGCGCTTCGAATGGCCGGCCGAGGCGATCGCCGGTGTCGTCGATCTCGACGCCGAGGAGATCAACCTCCGGGCGGCGTCGCTTCGCGAACGCAGCTGACGATGCTGCGCGGGGCGTGAGGACGTCCTAGGTTTCCGGCCGGAATCGTCAACCGGTCAGGAGACATCGATGGGGATCTGTGACGGGCGAGTCGTCGTCATCACCGGTGCGGCGCGAGGCCTCGGTCGTGCGCACGCGCTGGCCTTCGCGGCCGAGGGGGCCAAGGTCGTGGTGAACGATCTCGGGGTGGAGCGTGATGGCTCGGCGGGCACCTCCGATGCGGCGCACGCGGTCGTCGACGAGATCGTGGCGGCCGGTGGAGAAGCGGTCGCCAACGCCGCCGACGTGGCCGACTGGGATCAGGCCCACGCCATGGTCCAGCAGGCGATCGACACCTTCGGCGGGCTCGACACTCTCGTGTTGAACGCAGGGTTCTTGAAGGACCGCATGTTGGCGGGCATGTCGGAGCAGGAGTGGGACACTGTCACGCGGGTGCACCTGAAGGGCCATTTCGCACCGGCTCGCCATGCGATCGAGTTCTGGCGCGAGCAGGCGAAGAACGGCACGCCGGTCGAGGCCCGCCTCGTCAACACCTCGTCGGGGGCCGGGCTCGCGGGGTCGATCGGGCAGGGCAACTACGCCACCGCGAAGGCAGGGATCGCGCTCCTCACGATCCAGCAGGCCGCGGAGTGGGGCCGGTACGGCGTGATGGCCAACGCAGTCGCGCCGGATGCCCGGACCCGCATGACCGCCGGCGTGTTCTACGACGCCGAGGCACCGGAGGGGTGGGATCCGAAGGGACCCGAGAACGTCTCGCCGCTGGTGTGTTGGCTGGGAAGCGATGCGTGTGACGTGACCGGCCGGGTCTTCGAGGTCACCGGCGGACAGCTCAACGTCTGCGACGGTTGGCAGAAGGGCCCGATCGAAACGGTTGGCGAGCGCATGATGACCGCAACCGAGGCGGGGGAACTCGCCCATTCGTCGATCGACGCGACCCAGGCACCGGCGCCTGTCTACGGCGCCGGTTGAGGGTGCCGACACCTCGGATGTAACCACGACGGGGGTCGGCTGGTCAGAGCAGCACAACGACCTCCCTCCCGGGGTATGCCGCAGTGCCCGCCTTCGTCAGGCGGGCACTGCGATGTTTTCTGTGTTCTCTGTGACCGCAACCGACTCCGGTCAGTCGGGGTGTTCGGTGGTGCGGGAGAGGGCGTCGTCGAGTGCCGCGCGCATCTCGTCGGGTTCGAGCCCGAGTTGGGAGAGGG
>JBCBYI010000058.1:0-19116 GCA_039815945.1 Actinomycetota bacterium
CAGGATCGCCGTTCGCGTCCTTGACCCCGATGATGTTGTCGACCGTCTCGAAGAGTTCGAGCAGGGTCTCGACCGCGATCGGGCGACCGGTGCGTCCCTTGATGTCGTACAGCAGCACCGGCATGTCGGTGGCGGCGGCGCAGGCCGTGAAGTGGTCGAGCAGGCCGGCCTGTGAGGGTCGGTTGTAGTACGGCGTGACGTGGAGGAGGCCAGCGGCACCGGCGGCGGTGGCCCGCTCGGTGAGTTCGACTGCGGCGCGGGTGTCGTTGCTCCCGGCACCGGCGACGACGGGACCGTCGATCGCGCCGGCGACGGCGCTGATCAGCTCGATCTGCTCGTCGTGGGTCAGCGTGGGGCTCTCGCCGGTGGTGCCGGCGATGATCAGACCGTCGTTGCCGCCCTCGGTGGTGAGGTACGTGGCCAGCTTCACGGCACCGTCGAGGTCGAGAGATCCGTCGGCGTCGAACGGCGTGACCATGGCGGTCAGCACCCGTCCGAAGGTGGCAATGGCAGTCGTCATGACCCCAATGCTGCCACGGAGTACGCCGAGAGCCGACCCAGTTCTGCGGATCGCCCGTACGATCGCCGCCATGCTCGCTGCGGAGTCGCTGTTCGTCGAGGGCCGCCACGCGGCCGTCGACCGCGCTACCGCGGTCGTGAATGCCGACACCGGCGACGTCCGCGTCGAGCGATTCGCCCGCCGCCGCCTGCTTCGGAGCCGTCGGGCGGACGCCAGTGCGAACGTTCCCGACACCCGACTCGCCGCGATCCGGCTCGCGGCGGCCTTCGTCGCCTCGAACCACGCACTCCTCGACGCGGCCGAGGCAGGGACGCCCGACACCCTCGATCCGGCCGCCGCCGCGATCGAGGAGGAGGTCGCCGCGCTCGACCCCCACGCCGCGCTCGCTCGATTCGTCGACGAATCCGCCACACTCCTCGAACGGCTCCGAGCCCGGCCCGATCTCGATGTCGACGCCGTGTACCCGGTCGCCCGCACCGCGTCGGATCTCGCGGCGTTCGTGGCGGTGGAGCTGCACCTCATCGCCAGAATGCTCGACCCGACCTACGAACCCGCCGACGCCCGCTCCCTCATGCACGTCCTCAACGAGTCGCTGCGGTCGATGCTCGGCCACGGGGCCGAGGATTGGGTCAGCGAACGGGTGAAGCCGTGGCGCAACATGGTGATCCGCCGGGGCCTCGCCTGGCCCTGAGGCGCATCAGCACGGATCTGATTCGCCGGGATACGTCTCGAAGCGCCAATCGATCAATCCGGTGCGGATGTCGCGCACGACCCCGTCGCACAGCTTGAAGCGAAGCGCAAGATCGGCATCAGCGGGATCACGGGGCCAGAAGTCGAGACTCACGACGTTGCGCCACGCCTGCCGCCCGTCAGCGTCGGCATCGCGGCGGTGTCGCGAGGAGCGGGCCGCCGACACCGACTTCGCCCATGCCGTAGACCGACGATGAGCAGCTGGGTCGGCCGCCTGTCCACGCCGCTGCACCTTCCGCCGAGCTAGCCGTTCTGGTGACCGGCAAGCGAGCCGCCCTCGGCGGCGAGACGCTCGAGCAGCGGCGACAGCGCCCAATGACGACCGCCGAGGCGCTCTCCGTAGTCGGAGATCTTGTCGACGATCTCAGCGAGGCCGACCGAGTCGGCCCAGTGCATCGGGCCACCGCGGTACATCGGCCAGCCGTAGCCGTTGACCCACACGACGTCCACGTCGCTGCCGCGGATGGCGATGCCTTCCTCGAGGATCTTCGCCCCCTCGTTGATCATCGGGTACAGCAGGCGTTCGAGGATCTCCTGATCGGTGACCTCACGCTGCTCGTGGCCACGGTCGATCGCGAACTGGCGGATCATCTCCTCGACCTCGGGGTCGGGCGTGGCGGCCCGGGTCTCGGGGTCGTAGCGGTAGTAGCCCATGCCGTTCTTTTGACCGCGGCGACCGCTCTCACACATGATCTCCCGCACCGTGGACGACGAGCTCTTCTCTTCCTTCCAGCCGATGTCGAGGCCGGCGAGGTCGCTCATCGAGAACGGGCCCATCGGGAAGCCGAACTCGTAGAGAACGTTGTCGATCTGGGCGGGCGTGGCGCCCTCCATCAACATGCGGTCGGCTTCGGCGCCGCGCATGAAGAGCATGCGGTTGCCGACGAAGCCGTTGCAGACGCCGACCATCACGCAGACCTTGCCGATCTGCTTGCCGATCGCCATCGCCGAGGCGACGACGGTGTCCGACGACGCGTCACCGCGCACGTTCTCGAGCAGCTTCATCACGTTGGCCGGCGAGAAGAAGTGCATGCCGATCACCGATTCGGGACGGCTGGTGACCGACGCGATCTCGTTGACGTCGAGCGCCGAGGTGTTCGACGCCATGATCGCCCCCGGCTTACAGATCTCATCGAGCTCGGTGAAGATCGACTTCTTGAGCTCCATGTCCTCGAAGACGGCCTCGATGACGATGTCGCAGTCGGCGAAGTCGTTCTTGTCGGTGGAGCCGGTGATGAGACCCATCCGCTGCTCGACGGCCTCGGCCGGGATCGAGCCACGGCTGGCCGATCGCTCGTAGTTCTTGCGGACGACGCCGAGACCCCGTTCGAGCGAGGCCTCGTCGCGCTCGACGATCGTGACGGGGATGCCGGCGTTGGCGAAGTTCATGGCGATGCCGCCGCCCATCGTGCCGGCGCCGAGCACGCCGGCCTGCTGCACGTCGACGGTGGGCGTGTCCCCACTCCTGACTGCGGCGTCGATGTCGGGGATCTTGTTCGCCTGGCGTTCCGCGAAGAAGTAGTAGCGCTGGGCGGCCGACTGCGGCCCGGTCATAAGTTCCATGAAGAGCGTGGCCTCGACCTTGATCCCCTCGTCGAACGGCAGGCTCGCCGCCGCCTCGATGCACTGGATGTTGTATTCGGGCGCGAGGAAGCCCCGGGTCTTGCGGGCGATCTTCTTCCGGAAGTCGGCGAACACCTGCGGGTCGACCCCGGTGACCTGATCGTCGCGGTCGCGCACCTTTATGAGGGGCAGCGACTCGGCGACGGCACGTTCGGCGAAGGCGACGGCTGCGGCGCGCAGGTCGTCCCACTCCGCGCCATCGCCAGAACCAGGCACGACCTCGTCGACCAGTCCATCGGCCGCGGCTTCAGCCGCCGGCATGTGGCGGCCCGACGTCATCGCGTCGAGCGCCTTGGGCACACCGATCAAGCGCGGCAGACGTTGGGTGCCACCGGCGCCCGGCAGTAGGCCGATGTTGACCTCGGGCAGGCCGTACTTCGACGATGCGAGGCCGACCCGGTAGTGCGCACACAAGGCCACCTCGAGGCCGCCGCCGAGGGCGGTGCCGTGGATGGCGGCGACCACCGGGATGGGCGAGTTCTCCATCACCTCCTGCAGGTCCGCGAGACTCGCCGCCTTCGGGGTCTTGCCCCCAAACTCGCTGATGTCTGCGCCGGCGATGAAGGTTCGGCCGGCACAGATCAACACGATCGCCGACGCACCGTCGCTCAGCGCCTGGTTGAGCCCGTCGAAGATGCCCTGCCGCACGTGCCAGCTGAGGGCGTTGACCGGCGGGTTGTCGACGGTGAGGACCGCGACCGACGAGTCGGTGGTCTCGAGGCTGACGGATTCGGAGAGCTGGGCCATGGCGGCGATTGTCGCACCGCCGCCACGGCCCAGCCACTCCGCTGCGATCAGGCCCTCGCCAGTTCCGCCCGTGACGACGGGGACCCCCGCCGCCAGATCGAGGGCGTCGCGGATTCGCATCCACCCGAGCCGCTCGTGCCGTAGCGACCTACGATGCCCGCCATGAGCAAAGCCCGCCGCAACGCCGTCATCGGCATCATCGTCGCCGCCGTCCTCGGCTCGATCATCTCCACCTTGGGAGGCGACGGGGGTGAAGAGCTCGGCGGGCTCCCGACCTTTGCGTGGCTCGTGATCATCGCCTTCGGCGTCAACATCGCCGTCTTCGTGCCGTCGTTCCTCGCCAAGACCGAGCACTACTACGACCTCACCGGCTCGCTCACCTACCTCACCGTCACCCTGGTCGCCCTGATCACCGCCGAGGATCGCGACCTGCGAACGGTGCTGTTCGCCGTGCTCATCGTGCTCTGGGCCGGCCGGCTCGGATCGTTCCTCTTCCGACGGGTCCGCCGAGACGGTGGCGACGGCCGGTTCGACAAGATCAAGCTCGATTTCCTCCGCTTCTTGATGGCGTGGATGGTCCAGGGCCTCTGGGTCACCCTCACGGCCGGTGCCGCGCTCGCGGCGATGACCTCCGGGGCCAAGGAGGATCTGGGCGTGATCGGCATCATCGGCCTGATCGTGTGGATCATCGGCTTCGCCATCGAAGTCACCGCCGATCGCCAGAAGTCGGCGTTCCGCGCCGACCCGGCCAACCAGGGGAAGTTCATCGACGTGGGCCTGTGGGCGTGGAGTCGTCACCCCAACTACTTCGGTGAGATCACGCTCTGGCTCGGCATCGCGATTCTGGCCCTGCCGGTGCTGCAGGGCTGGCAGTACGCCACCTTGATCTCCCCCGTGTTCGTGTTCGTCCTGCTCAACTTCGTGAGTGGCGTGCCCATGCTCGAGCGTCGGTCCGACAAGAAGTGGGGCGGCCAAGGCGACTATGAGGCGTACAAGGCAAAGACTCCCGTCCTCGTGTTGCGGCCGCCGCGCTGACCCACCCACCGATCGGGCTCGATCTCAGAATCTGGGATATTCCGCGACTTTCCGCGACACCGCCGCGTCGGGGTGGTCATGCAGGACATCAGTCGCTCCCTCATCAGTGTCCTCGTCGTCGCCGTCGTTGGCCTGATCGTCTTCATCCAGCTCGGTGTGGCCAACATCAGCTGGCCCTGGGACAGCCCGGTCGTCGCGTCGGAGACCACCACGATCGTGCAGGTCGAGGAGGCCGAGATCGTCGAGATCGAACCGATCGCGCTCGATTGTCGAGCGCGGATCCACACGATCGTCCCCGTCGAGGGCAAACGCGACCACGACGTGCTCGGTCAGACCTATCGCACCGACACCGTCCGGATGCAGGCCGTGGGTGACATCGACACCTGTGTCGACGCCACCGAGGTCGAGGTGGTCGTCCGCGAGGACGGCACCGCCCGCGTGCTCGTACCCGCCGATGCCATCGAGTTCGTCCGGCCCCGGGTCGATGCCGTCGCCACCCTCGACAGCGTCACCTACGACCAGGGCTTCGTCGGGAAGATCACCGACGCCCTCCCCTGGGTCAGCGACAACTCCTCGCTCACACCGGCCGCCTTCGCCTACGCCCAGACCGTCATCGGCTCCAGCGAGTGCATGCAGGAGGCCTACGCCACCACGACCCAGGCGATGATCGAGGCCTATGAGAAGCAGATGGCGGCGGCCGGGCTCGATCCGGCCGATCTCGAGGTGGAGATCATCGGTGATCCCGACTTCGGCGATCTCCCCGACGCCGGCGATCTCGGCGACTTCGATTTCGAGACGACCGACGACGGTGCGTCGTGCTCGGTCGCCGACGACGCGTACGACGGCGACGAGCCGATCACCGACGGCCGATAGAACCGAGCGGGCGCTCAGCGCTCGTCGGTTCGCGCTCGGCCGAGGCTCGCGAGCAGGTGCTCGTGCAGCTCGAACCACACCGTGTGCACGGAGTCGAGTCCCGGTGCGTCGATCCAGCTCGAATCGGCCACCGCCTCGCTGATCGCGCCGACCAGGCGCGGGGCGTAGCCCTCGAAGCGGGTCCGCACCGCGCTCAGCGAGTCGAGGATGGGAACGAGTTGGTCGACCAGCTCGAGGAAATCCTCCATCTCGACCTGCCCGTCCTGCCACCCGACGACCGAGGCGAGGAAACGGCGGTTGAGCGGGAGGAACGCCTCGTAGACGGTGACGACGTCGGCCCGGTCCGGGCCGGTGAGATCCGCGGCGAGCAGGGCGTTCAGCTCGGCCTCCCCCGCCGGGGTCAACGAATGACGCCCTTCCTCACCGCGTCGGCGAAGCCGGCCGTCATCGACGGCGAGGTCGAGCCAGCGCGTCACCCGCCGGCCGAGATCGTCCGCGTCGCCGGCGTCGAGCTCGGCGACGGTGGCGATGATGACGTGGGCGGTGCCCCGGCTGCGGAGTCGCACCGCCAGCATCGTGAGCAGGCCGAGATCACTCACCTGCGGTCGTGGGGATCGCCGCCTCGCGGAGCCGGCGACGCAGGATCAAGGCATACGCGATCACCGTCGAGCCCGAGAAGAAGAACCACTGGAAGGCGTACGACAAATGCGGCCCCTCGTCGAGGGTCGGGCGAGGCACCGGGATCGGCACGACACCGCGCTGCCAGTCGGGATCCTCGGCCTGCACCCATCGATCGACCACATCGAACCCAATCGCTTCCTCGACCGTGTCGAGATCGACCCGGCTGACCTGGGGCACGCCGTCGATCGGTGAGCCGAGGCGGCCACCGTCGACGCTGACGAACAGACGGCCGGAGATCTCCAGCCGGCCCGGGGCGGGCTCGATCTGCTGCTCGCTCTCCCCCGACGCCACGGTGCGGGGAATCCAACCACGACTGACGAGCACGACCCGACCGTCGTCGAGTTCGAGCGGCGCAGCGAACCAGAAGCCGGGCTCGGTGTCGAACGTACGGTTGGCCACCAGCAGGCCCGGTTCGTCGAGGAAGCGGCCGCTGACGGTCACCGCGGTCTGATCGGGGACGTCCTCACCGGCGTCGACCCGGTCGAGGAGTTCCTCGACCGGAACGGCCGGGGCCTCCGACGCGGTGCGGATCTCGTCGTTGGACGCCTTGCGGGCGTCGAGCCGGTTCAGCTGCCAGAACCCGGCCGACATCATCACGACGAGCATGACCGCGACGAAGGCGTGCGAGAGCAGCCACTTCGGCGTCAGGAACATGCCCATGCCGGCGCGCTCAGAGACCGAGGTAGGTGTCGAGACCGATCGTGACACCCTCGAAGTCTGCGACCCGCTTCACCCCAACGAGAACTCCGGGCATGAACGACGTGCGATCGACGGTGTCGTGACGGATGGTGAGGGTCTGCCCGGTCGTGCCGAGGATGACTTCTTGGTTGGCCACCGCGCCGACCATGCGCACCCCGTGGACCCGAATACCGGCCGGCCCGACGCCACCGCGGGCCCCTGGGTAGACCTCGTGCTTCGTGGGGTCGTCAGCCCATTCGTCGGACGCTGCCGCCATCCGTTCCGCCGTGTGGGTGGCGGTGCCGGACGGTGCGTCGACCTTCGCGTTGTGGTGGAACTCGATGATCTCGGCGGTCTCGAAGTGGGGGGCGGCGAGTTCGGCCATGCGGATCATCAGCACCGCGCCGATCGCGAAGTTCGGTGCGATCAGTGCGTTCGACGAAGTGAACGCGGCGCGGAACGAGTCGAGATCGTCGTCGCTGAAGCCGGTCGTGCCGACGACGGCGTGGATGCCGTTCGCGGCGGCGAAGTGGAGGGTCTCGCGGGCGACGTCGAGCACCGTGAAGTCGACGACGACCTCGGCTCGCTGCTCCACCAGCAGGTCGAGGGAGTCGTCGACGTCGATGCGGGCCACCAGTTCAGTGGCCGGATCGGCCTCGATCGTGCGACCGACCTCCTGGCCCATCTTCCCGGCGGCTCCGACGACTCCTACACGGATCATGGGAGCAGGTTAGGCCCGGGACCACCGCCGCCGGTGTCGAGATCCACTACCGTGCCGGTCATGCTCGCAGCTTTCATGGACACGCCGTACAACATCATGTTGTTCCTGCACATCGTCACCGCCTTCGTGGCCTTCGCGCCGGCGTTCGTCCACCCCGTGCTGGGGCGGCAGATGGAACAAGCCGTGCCCGGCGAGCGCAGCACCATCGTCGAGCTGATGGCCCGCAACTCCATGCGGATCTACGGCTCCGCGCTGGTCGTCTCCGGACTGATCGGTTTCGGTGTCGCCGGCATGAGCGACGACGGCACCGGTGAGCTGGTCTACCGCATCGCAGATGGCTGGCTCCTGACCGCCGTGATCCTCTGGGTGGCGATGAACGGCCTGCTGCACGCCGGCATCGTGCCCGCCGAGCGGGCCGTCGCCGCCGCCGGTTCGGCTCGTGACGACGTGGCGGAGCGCAAGCTCACGATCGCCGGGGCGATCTTCACCGTGCTGTTCCTGGTCCAGATCTACCTGATGGTCTTCAAGCCGGGCGCCTGACGACGGTGCCGCCGATCAGGCCGGCTCCGCCTCGCGGACGAGCCGTGCGGCCGTGAACGACTGGATCGCCAGGAAGAGCAAGCCGGCCGTCACCACGATGGTCAGCAGCTGGGAGGCGAGCGACCGGTTCGAGCCGCTCCGGCCGGTGGCCGACGCCGAGTTCAGCCCGGGCCGACGACGCTGACCGATGCCGTGCGGCCGATGATCTCGGCGATGACGCGCTGCACGTCGTCGGCGGTCACGGCCCGCACCGCGTCGAGGTACTCGTCGACCCCGACGACCCGATCACGGATCAAGACGTTGGTGGCGAGTCGGGCCATCCGACTGCCGGAATCCTCGAGGCCCAGCACCGTCGCCCCCTCGAATCCGCCCCGGGCGACGTCGAGTTCGCGTGCGCCGGGGCCATTCGCGGCGAGGTCGTCGAGCTGGTCGTCGATCACCGACCGCAATTCGGCGAGGCGGTCGGGCGCGGTGGCGGCGTAGACCGACATCGTCCCGCTGTCGACGAACGAGCCGACCGACGCGAAGACGCTGTAGCTCAGGCCCCGCTTCTCGCGGACTTCCTGGAACAGCCGGCTCGACCAGCCGCCCCCCAGGAGCTGGGTGGCGACCGCGAGGGCGTACCGGTCCGGGTCGTGGAGACCACCGGCGCGCCAGCCCTTGGCCAGATGGACCTGCTCGATCGGCCGGGCGGTGACCGCATCGGGCACGATCTCGGGGGCCGGAGCGTTGCGGACCGGACGCTCACCGGCCGGGCGAGCGGCCAGTGCGGCGTCGACCCGAGCGACGATCTGGTCGTGGTCGACCGGGCCGACCACGGCGATCACCATGTTCGACCGGCGGTACCACCGATCGTGGAACGCTCGGACCTTCTCGGCGGTGATCGACTGCACCGTCTCGGCCGTGCCGAGCACCTCCCAACCGAGCGGGTGCCCGGGGAAGAGGTTCTCGGCCAGCACGCCGTGCACGACGTCGTCGGGGGTGTCGGCGCTCCAGGCCAGCTCCTCGAGGATCACCTGGCGCTCGGCATCGAGGTCGGCCGCGGTGAAACCGGGGTCGACCAACACGTCGAGGAGGGTGTCGAGCCCGAAGTCGAGCTCCCAGGCCGGAACCCGGGCGTGGAACGCCGTGTACTCCTTGGACGTGAACGCGTTGAGGTCACCGCCGACGGCGTCGACGCCCTGGGCGATGTCCTGCGCGGATCGGGTCGACGACCCCTTGAAAAGCAGATGCTCGAGGAAGTGCGACACGCCGGCGAGTTCCGGCGGTTCGTCGCGGTTGCCGACGCCGACCCAGGCCCCGATCGCAACGGAGTGCGACCGGGGCATGGCCTCGGTGACGACCCGGAGGCCACCATCGAGGAGCGAGACGCGGATCGCGTCGGCGTCTTCAGCCGACGACACGAGTCCGCTCACACTGGTTCGTCCGATGGACGGATCGATCGTCACCGGCGACCGCGACCACCGCGGCCACGGCCTCGACCGCCGCCGCCACCACCGCCGCCTGAGCGACGGGGGGCCTCGGGACCGAGATCACCGAACTCGTCGGAGAGGTCGGCGTCGAAGGCGGCCTCGAACGAGACCGTCTCACGGTCACCGGACTCCTCGGCGGGAGCATCGTTCGAACCAGCTTCGGCAGCGTCACCGCCGGTGGCTTCGGGGCCGTCGCCGACGGGCTTGAGCGAGATCTTGCCGTTCGGATCGACGTCTTCGACGACGACCTGGACTTCCTGACCGAGCTCGAGCACGTCCTCGACCTTGTCGATGCGCTTGCTGCCACCGATCTTGGAGATGTGCAGCAGGCCGTCACGGCCGGGGAGGATGTTGACGAACGCACCGAACTTGGTGATGTTCACAACGCGACCGGCGTACTCGGCGCCGACCTCAGCCGTCGGCGGATCGAGGATCAGCTCGATCTGACGCTTGGCCTCCGCGACCTTGGCGTTGTCGGTCGAGGCGATCGCCACGATGCCGACCATGCCGTCGTCGTCGACGGAGATGTCGGCGCCGGTCTCCTGCTGGATCGTGTTGATGACCTTGCCCTTGGGACCGATGACCTCGCCGATCTTGTCGATCGGAATCTCGAAGCTCTCGATCTTCGGAGCGGTGTCACGAACCTCGGGACGGGGCTCGGCGATGGCCTCAGCCATGACGTCGAGGATGTCGAGGCGGGCTTCCTTGGCCTGGGCCAGGGCACCGGCGAGGACGTTGGCCGGGATACCGGAGATCTTCGTGTCGAGCTGGAGCGCGGTGACGAAGTCGGTGGTACCGGCGACCTTGAAGTCCATGTCGCCGAAGGCATCTTCGGCGCCGAGGATGTCGGTCAGGGTGACGTACTCGCCTTCGGCGTGCACGAGGCCCATGGCGATACCGGCGACGGGCGCCTTGATCGGCACACCGGCGTCCATCAACGACAGGGTCGAGCCACAGACCGAACCCATCGAGGACGAACCGTTGGAGGCCATGACCTCAGAGACGGTACGGACCGTGTAGGGCCACTCTTCGAAGCTCGGCACGACCGGGGCGACCGCACGCTCGGCGAGCGCACCGTGGCCGATCTCACGACGCTTCGGACCACGCATGAAGCCGGTCTCACCCGTCGAGAAGGGCGGGAAGTTGTAGTGGTGGAAGTAGCGCTTCTTGTCGATCGGCGAGAGGTCGTCGATCATCATGTCGCTGCGGCCCATGCCGAGCGTCGTGAAGTTAAGCACCTGGGTCTCGCCACGCTGGAAGAGGCCCGAGCCGTGGGCGGTCGGGATGACACCGACTTCGCTCGACACGTGGCGCAGCTCGTTGGTCTTGCGACCATCGATGCGGACGCCCTCTTCGACGATGCGCTTGCGCACGACGGCCTTGGTGATCGAACGGATGGCGTTCTTGATCTGCTTGTCGGCGTCCTCGGTGTCGGCGAACTGATCGACCAGCTCGGCGACGACGGCGGCGCTGAGCTCGCCTTCAGCGTCCTGGCGAGCCGTCTTGTCGGCGATCTTTTGGGTCTCGGCGATGCGGTCGGTCGCAGCCGACTGCACGGCGGCGAAGATCTCGTCGCTGTAGTCGGTGGCGACCGGGGGGCTCATCTTCTCGACGGGGCCCGCCGCGTCGATCGCCTGCTGCTGCAGCTCGATCATCTCGCGGATCCAGACCTTGCAGGCCTCGAGGCCGCCGGCGAGGACGTCCTCGTCGACCTTGGGGGTGCCGTTCTCGTAGAGGTTCCACGAGTTTCCGGTACCGCCGGCCTCGACCATCATGACGGCGACGTCATCGTCAGCCATACGCCCGGCGACGACCATCTCGAACGCCGACTCTTCGGACTCTTCGTAGGTGGGGAACGGGACCCATTCGCCGTCGGGCGACCAGCTCATGCGAACGGCACCGATGGGACCGTCGAACGGGATGGGCGAGAGGCTGAGGGCGAGCGACGCAGCGTTGAGAGCCAGCACGTCGTAGGGGTTTTCTTGGTCGGCGCCGAGCACGGTGCCGACGACATGGACCTCGTTGCGGTAGCCGTCGGGGAAGGCGGGGCGCAGCGGACGGTCGATCAGGCGGCAGGTCAGGATCGCCTGCTCGCCGGCGCGGGCCTCACGACGGAAGAACGAGCCGGGGATCTTGCCCGCGGCGTACATGCGCTCTTCGATGTCGACGGTCAGCGGGAAGAAGTCAGCACCGGGTCGGGCCGACTTGGCGCCGGTGGCCGTGACGAGGACGACGGTGTCGCCGATGCGGGCGGTAACGGAACCGCCGGCGAGGGGGGCGAACTTGCCGATCTCGAAGGTGGCGTCCTTGCCCTCGCCGCGCGTGAATACGCCGGTGACGGAAGTGGTTTCACTCATTTGTTGTCAATTACTCCTGGGCCCCGCAACCGCTAGTTCCCAGTCGTAGATCGCCGAACCTCGGTGGGTTCAGAAACCTACGACTCGTACCAACTGTTGCAAGGTCCTTTGCTTGCTGGACGTTCCAGCACTGGGATTCGTCGGGTCTCCGCCGGGAACAGCCCGGGGGAAACCGAAAGGGCGGCCCCGGAGGACCGCCCCAACATCATTTCAGCGTCGCAGACCGAGGTGTGCGATCACCGCACGGTACCGCTCGATGTCGTTGTCCTTGATGTAGTCGAGGAGACGACGGCGCCGACCGACGAGCATCAGCAGGCCTCGCCGGCTGTGATGATCCTTCTTGTGGGTCTTCAGGTGCTCGGTGAGGTGGTTGATGCGCTCGGAGAGGAGAGCGATCTGGATCTCGGGGGACCCGGTGTCGCTCTCGTTGAGGTCGAACGCCTTCGCCATGTCGGCGATGGTGTCGGCCTTGGGGCGCAGATTGGTAGCCATGTGAAATCGTGTCTTTCGTTGGGTGACGTACCCGGCCGCCCACGCCGCGGTGCGCGCGGGGCAGCGGTTCCCGAATTCGGGATCTCCACAGGGTATCGGTCGGTCCAGCCGATGCGGACGTGAGGCGGCGGCGCGATCTCAGTCGAACAGGTCGAGTTCGAACGAGCCGTCGTCACCGGCCACGATGATCGTGACCGGCCGGTCGACCGGGCCGGCCGTGCCGCCGTCGGCGGTGACCCAGCACTCGATCCGGCGGCCCGGGATCGACACGACGACGTCGAGGGGACACGCGATGACGGGCGAACCACCGAGCTCGCTCTCCAGCCGCTCGGCGCCGGCGGTCGCCGCCGCGGCCACGTCGAACAGGTCGGTCAGGATCTCGACGTCGACGCCGAGCTCGAGCCCCCCGACCGGCGCGGAGGGGACGATCGCGACGCCCAGGTCGACGAGGTCGTCGTCGAGGACACCCCGGCACGACACCGATCCACCGACGGCGGGGTCGATCGTGTCGAGCCCCACACAACCAACCTCGACGATCTGCTCCCCGGCGACCGTCTCGGCGATGAGGGCCTCGACCGCCGAGGGGTCATAGACCGGATCGGGGTCCGAGCACGCCGACGCAAGCAGCACCAGCGACGACAAGACGAGGATCAGGCGGCGAGCCACAGGACGAATCCGATCTGGGCGGCGTGATAGGTCACGTGGACGAGGACCCGCCCGCCGGGGGCGTGATCGACGAACCGGTTCCATCCAAGCAGGGCATCGGATGCGAGGAAGAGCGCCCCGGCGATCACCGCGGTCAACTCACCGGTGGCGGCGGCGAGCACGGCCATCACCGCGATCACGCCGATGTAGACCGTCACGCCCGTCTGAACCACGGGTCCGTGCGAACGAGCGCCACCCACGATCGGGGGCACCGCCTCGAACCCGATGCCGACGATCAACACCGCGGCGGCGACCGCCGCGCCGACCTCGAGTCCGCCGGTCTCGATGAAGGCCGTGATGTAGAGGACGTGGGCGACGAGGAAAGCGAACACGCCCGCCTCGAACCGGGCGTCGGGTGTCATCAACACGACATCGCCGACGAGCGACGCACCGAGCGCGGCGACGACGAGCCCGCGCACGATGCCGTCGCCGGTGTCGACGGCGAGCGCCGCACCGATCAGGCCGATGACGACGAGCGGTTTGGCGATGAACTCGAGGCTGAGGCGATCCTCGGCGACGCTCCACCAGTCGATCAGTGCGGCGACGCTGGCCAGGGCGACGAGCAGGGTCGCGGTGGTGGTCACCGGGTCAGATCTCGGCGGCGACCGCGTCCTCGAACGAGGTGCCGTTCTGGATCATGGTCTTGTACTGCATGACGTGGCGGGGCCGGTTGAGGCCGAGTACGCCGACGAGACGGCCGTTGCGGCCGTGGAGCTGAGCGAACCGCCGCTCATCGAACGAGCCGGTTGCGAGATGGGTCTCGTCGTCGGGTCCGATGCGACCGGCCATCTGGAGCTTGCGGTCGTACTGGTCGGACCAGAACCACGGCACCGGCTCGAATGGCCGGGCGTCGGCGTCGTCGACGAGGAGTCGCTCGGCGGCGTGCACCCCCTGCTCGATCGCGTTGTCCCAGTGCTCGACGCGCATGACCTCGTCGAAGCGGCCGTTGGGCCAGCGAGCGACGTCGCCGGCGGCGGTGACGCTGGGCCCGGCGAGCATGGTGGCGTCGCACACGACACCGTTGTCGAGGGTGAGGCCCGACCCCTCGAGCCACTCGGTGTTGGGGATGACGCCGATGCCGATCACGACGACGTCGGCGTCGACGACCGCACCGTCGCTCAGCACGACCCGGGCGACCCGGCCGTCGTCGGCTTCGAGGTGATCGACGCCGACGCCGGTGCGGAGGTCGACCCCGTGCTCGATGTGGACATCGGCCATGAGCGAGCCGATCTCCTCGCCGAGCACGCGGCCGAGCGGTGTGGGCATGGGATCGATCATGGTGACGTCGAGGCCCCGGCCGCGGCACGTGGCGGCGACCTCGGCACCGATGAAACCGGCCCCGACGACAGCGACCCGCGTCGGTCCGGCGTCGAGCTCGGCCCGGAGCGCAAGCGCGTCGTCGAGGCTGCGCAAGACGTGCACGCCGGCCATGGCGTGGGTGCCGGGCAGCGTGCGACAACGGGCACCGGTCGCGATCAGCATCGCGTCGACGGTGTCCGCGCCATCGGAGGTCGAGAGCGTGCGGCTGGCGAGGTCGAAGCCGGTGGCGCGAACCCCGAGCCGCAGGTCGAGGTCGAGGTCGTCGAACTTCTCAGGCTTGGTCAACACGATCCGGTCCGCCTCCCAGTCGCCGGCCAAGACCTGCTTGGAAAGCGGCGGCCGGTCGTAGGGCTGGTGGACTTCATCGCCGATCAATACGATGCGGCCGTCGTACTCACGCCGACGAAGCGCCTCAGCCGCGCGGATGCCCGCCAGCGACGCGCCGACGATGTGGATCGATTGTGGGGCCATCCGGCTCGATCAGTCCTCGATGGCGATCGCCTGCTTGGGGCAGCGCTGGACGCACTCCTCCATCCGCTCACGATCGCTCTCGTCGGGGTTCTCGTTGAGCACGTAGAGGAAGTCGTCGTCGCGGACCTCGAAGACGTCCGGCGCGATCTGCATGCAGACGGCGTTGCTTTCGCAGAGATCGAAATCGACCACGATCTTCATGGGGTGTCCTCCGGGACGGTCGGGCGCGCTGCGCCGTTGTGCAGGCGTGACTCTAGATCATCCTCGCGATCCAGCCGAAGCCTCTGCGTCGACGCGCCCGCCGTCAACGTCCCTCGTTGCAGGCGAGCTGGAAGTCGTAGAGCTCGTCGCGCTCGGTGATGTGCTTGTCGAGCCTCGACCAGAGCTTGTTCAGGTCGGCGGTGGGGTCGGTCTTTCCGAAGGTGAACGTCTGCGACTCGACGTGCCGGCTGGTCGAGGACTCGCTGTACACCGGCGGCCCCTCGAGCTCCCACGTGGCCTGGGCGGAGCAGATGAAGGGGTTGTCGCAGCGAGCAGCGACCTTGCGGTAGTCCCAGGTGATCGTCAGGTCGACCGCGTCGGTCTTCGTCACGAACCAGGTGTCCTCCGCCCACGTCGCCCGGGCCTGCCAGGCCTGGAGGAGTTTGCCGACCTCGACCCTCTTTGCGTCCGCCGATCGCAGGTGGAAGACGGCGTTTCGTTCATCGGTACCCGAGACGGCATCGCCGAACTGGCTCATGAACGGGTCGCCGCTCTCCTTCGTGAGTTCGTTCGACGACCAGGTCCCCTGACTGCGGAAGAACGTGAACGTGACGGTGTCGTCTTCGGACATGACCTCGAACCGGTCCTCGGCCCGCGGCCGCCGCTCACGCGACCCCGGAGGCCAGCAGTCCCCGCCGAGTTCGGCGGGCGGCGGGGTGGTGACGGCGGGGCCGCCGCCGGGACCGCCCGTCGGCTCGTCGTCGCCGCCCGTGCGGTCCCTCGAGCGCTCCCGTTCGCGCTCCATCGCCTCGTCGTAGCGTTTCTTGGCCTCGGCCGACTTCCGGTCGAACTCGGCCTGTTCCTTGATGCAGTCCTCGTAGGCCTTCTTGGAGCCGTCGGCGATCTTCCGAGCGCTGTCGACGTCGCGCTGACGCCGACCGAGTGCGGACTCCGCTGCCCTCTCGGCTTCCTGGGCCGCCTCGAATCGCTGGCGTGCCTGCTCCGCAGCTTGGGCGGCACGCTCCCCATCGCGGCGGCGGGCCTCCCGGGCCTCGGGCGTGTCGGCCTCGCGCATCGCGTCCTCGTAGGCCCTGGCGGTCTCGGGCGTGGGATCGTTCTGGTATCGGTTCCACTCGTCCGCTGCGTACCGGTCCCGCAGCCAGCGGTCGAGTGAGGTGACGGTCTCGCCGGTGTTTTCGTCGGTGACCGAGTCGGTGCCGTCGGGCGGGACCTCGGCCTTGGCCTTGGTGTACGCCCGCCCGGCCTCCTTTCGGGCCTCGGTGGCGTCGGCCGCGGCCTGCTGCGCCTTCGCCACGGCGTCGATCGACTCGCGGTAGATCTCCTCGTCGCCGTCCCAGCGGGCCTTCTCGTCGGCGCAGTCGCCCTCGGGCTCCTTGCGTTTGCGCCCGAAGAGGATCGCGATCACCACCGCGACCACGATCGCGATGGCTCCGCCGACGAGCAGGCCGATCGATCCACCGCCGGTGTCGGTCGCGTCATCCGCGCCCTCGTCGGCAGGTGTGTCATCGGTTCCGGCGGTGGCGCCGTCGAGCAGTTCCTCGGTGATGATGTCGTCGAGTTCGTCGAGAGCTTCGTCCTCCAGGACCTCCGCCGTGCCATCGTCGAGCAGGGCGTCGGCGTCGATGAACCACAAGCCGAGCGCGTCGAGGGCCGCACGGGTCTCGAGTGCGCCGTACCGATCGATCAGGAAGAAGATGTAGCCGGGCGTGAACTGGCCGTTCTCGGTGATGTGGGTCCACCCCCGCACGAGGATCTCGAACAGCAGATCGTCCAGCGCTGATCCGAACTCCTGGGCGAAGAGGTCGGCGGCGTCACCGGTGAAGAGGAGATTCTGCTCCTGCCCGCCATCGGCCGCGGAGATGTCGGTGGCCGACTCGGCGAGGGCCAGCAGACCCTCCGCCGAGACACCCATCGCCATCAGGTTCCCCGACCGGTAGTAGAAGCTGGCGAGGTCGACGAGCGGGAAGCCCTGCGGCGGTTCGTAGCGCTTGACGTCGAGCGTCAACACGCCGGCGTCGTACACGGCGTTCGGGATGAGGTTGGCCCCTTCCCACGTGTCGCCCGCGAAGGTGGAGTTCCAGACCGGGAGACCCGGGATCGTGAGTGGGAAGCCCTCGTTGACCTGGTTGGGCGACGAGAAGTCGTAGTCGCTGTCCATCTCGAGCCACAGCAACAAGAAGGTGTCGCCGGGCTGCAGCCGTGCGCCGGCCGTCTGCGCGAAGGCCATGTCGGTGCCCCACCCCTCGACCGGCGCGGCCCACGCCTCGGGAAGTTGCCAATAGATCGCACCACCGCCGACCGGCGTGGCACCTGGCGGGACGAACACCGGGGTGCCGTTCGGGTCGTCGCCGAAGGCGTAGGTGATGAACGGCCGCTCCTGCGTAGCGGCCTCGATGATCTTCAACGAGTCCTCGGAGAACAGGCCGAGGCCGTTCCATGCCGGGTTCGGCTCGAGCACGTCGATCGCGGCGGCGTCGAGACCGAGCGCATCGGTGACATCACCGGGCAGTTCCTGTTGCTCCTGCGCATACGCCACCGGCGTGACGAGCAGCGTGAGGAGGACGATGACCGAGAGCACACGAGTCTTCATGCTCGGAGCTTCCGGGAGCGCCGTCATCGACACGTCACCGGTGGGGGTTTGCCCCGATGATCAGGCGTCGGGCCGCTGCTTGACGTCGATGCCGAAGGTCTCGCGGACCCGGGCGTCGACGTCGGCCGGGATGTGATCCGGCCAGTGGGTCTCGAGCAGCTCGTTGGTGCGCTCGTGGGCCCGGACCAGCTGATCCTTGCTGCCGGCGTCCATCCAGTTGTCGGGCGTGTCGCGGTCGCCGATGTCGGGGTAGATGTACTCCCGCTGCATCAGGTCGAGCGTCTGCTGGCTGCCGAGGAAGTGACCGGCGCCGGTGACGACGTCCTGGATCACCTGGGTCGACAGGGTCTCGGCGTTGACCTCGATGCCGCGGACCGTGCGATTGATCGAACCGAGCATGTCGTTGTCGATCACGAGTCCCTCGAACGAGCACGCCAGCAGCGAGGCGAGCATGCCGGCGGACTCGTAGACGATGTTGGCGCCGGCGTGACCGGCCAGCGCGATGTTGACGCCCTTCTCGTAGCCGGCCTGCGCGTCGGGCACCTTGGAGTCGGCCATGCCGGCCGCTACGCCCGAGGGCAGTCCGAGCCAGTTGGCGACCTGGGCGGCGGCGGCGTTGAGCACGCCCTCCTCACCCGAACCGCCGCTCATCGCGCCGGTGCGTAGGTCGGACACGAACGGCCACAGACCCATGATGCACGGGTGCCCCGGCGACATCAGGTTGACCGTGGTGAGACCCGCGAGGCACTCGGCGAGCGCCTGTGCGAGGGAGCCGGCGAGGGCGGCCGGCGAGGTAGCGCCGGCCTGACCAGCCGACAGCAGGTTGATCGGCATGCCGCACTCGACCTGGGCCACCATGCACTTGATCGACTCCTCGGCGAAGCGCATCGGGGGCACGACGAAGGTGTTGTTGGCGGCCAGGATCGGGCGCTTCCGGAACTCGCCCTCGCCGCCCATCATCATGTCGAGCATCGCGGCCGTCTCGTAGACGTGAGGCTTCTCGAACCACGACGTGCCGACCGGCTTGCGGCAGCCCGCGATCGCGCCATAGGCGGTGTTGAGATCGAGGAGGCGGCTGTCCTCGTGGTTTCGGGCGACGACGGTGCGGACGTAGAAGTGGATGTTGTCGAGCGCGTCGACGAGTCGCCCGCAGTCGTAGACGTCGTCACCGGAGGAGTGCCGGAACGAGTTCGTCGGGTAGTCGTACATGAGCACGGCGGCACCGCCGGTACCGAAGTGGACGCGGTCACCGCCGACCTCGATCGACTTGGACTCATCCCAGGCGTGCCAGGTGAACTCCTTGGCCGCGGTCTCGATCG
>JBCBYI010000059.1:0-18803 GCA_039815945.1 Actinomycetota bacterium
GTCGACGCGGGTCATCAACTTCGCCGTCGGCAACATGGGCATCCCCGGCGCCACCCTCTTCGCGTTGATGGTCATCAACTACGGCTTCCCGTTCTGGATCGCGCTGGCCGCCGCACTCGTCATGGGCGCGCTGATCGGCCTCGTCACCGAGGTGATCGTGGTCAAGCGGCTCTTCCATCGGCCCCGGGTCGTGTTGTTGATCGCCACCGTCGCGCTCGCCGACTTCTGGCGGGCGGTCGTGGTCTTGACCTTTCCGGAGGTCAGCGGCGAACAGCGGATCTACCCGATGGCGATCGGGCGCGAGTTCACCGGGGTGGGCGGTGAGTTCGGTGGGGTCGGATGGGCGGGTGTAGCCGCCGACGAGGGCATCCTCGTGCGTGGCACCGACATCCAGACGTTGCTGGTGGTACCGGTCGTCGCGGTTGTGCTCGGTTGGCTGCTGACGAAGACGACCTTCGGCAAGGCAATCTCGGCGTCGGCGGACAACCCCGAACTCAGCCGAGTGTCGGGCATCAACCCCCACGTCGTCTCCACCGTCGTGTGGACGATCGGCGGCTTTCTCGCCACCCTGACGATGATCCTGGTCAGCAGTGGCCGGTCTCCGGGGGGCATCGGCAACCTCGGTGCGTTCACCCTCACGAACGCGCTCGCGGCTGCGGTGATCGCCGGCCTGCGCTCGTTCCCACGGGCGATGGCGGGCGGCATCGCGATCGCCTTCCTCGACAACGTCGTGGGCTTCAACTTCACCCGCGATCCCGGCCTCGCCACCCTGATCGTCTTCATCGCCGTGATCGCCGCCCTGTACTGGCAGAGCCGCACCGAGTCGATGGGGGAGGCGTTCACCTTCGCGACCAAGGTCCGGCCGCTCTCCCCGGCGGTGCGGCGCATCTGGTGGGTGCGGCTGATGCCACGGATCAGCATGGCTGCAGTGTTGGTGGCCGTCGTGTTGATCGCCTGGCACCACGAGACGCTCTTCGACTGGGCCGACCGCTTCCTGTGGTTCTGGGATGAACCACCCGAGGCGATCAAGCCGTCGAAGTTCTTCCTGTTCAGTTCGGTGGTGGCGTTCGCGATCATCGTGGCGTCGCTCACGGTCATCACGGGCTGGTCGGGGCAGGTGTCGTTGGCCCAGGCCGCCTACGCGGGGATCGGTGCACTCACCGGCGCGGCGATCACTCGCGGCGTCGAACTCGACATCGGGTTCGGCGACACCCGGTTGATCGACGTCGAGTTGGCCGGTCTTCCCGCCCTTCCGGCGATCGTGTTGGCCACACTCTTCACCGCCGCGTTCGCAGCGATCACCGGGGTGGGGGCGCTGCGGGTCAATGGGGTGAAGCTTGCGATCTCGACCTTCGCACTCGCGCTCGCAGCCGAGATCTACATCTATCGGCGTCCGTTCTTCAGCGATGGCGGCGACGCGGTCGTGTTCGAGCGGGGGTGGCTCTTCGACTGGCACCTACGGGATCAGCGCACGTACTTCTTCTTCTGCCTGTTCTGTCTCGCGATGACGATCCTGGTGATCGGGAGGCTGCGCCGGTCCGGCATCGGCCGATCGATCATCGCCGTGCGCGACAACAGCGACACGGCATCGGCGTACACGGTCTCGCCGGCGCGGATGAAGCTCACGGCGTTCGCGTTCGCGGGGGGCATCGCCGGTCTGGGCGGGGCCATCCTCGGCAACGGCTACCGCCAGATCCGTTTCGTCGACGCCCACTCCTGCTCGACGACTCGTTGACCTCGGTGAACATGGCGGTCATCGGCGGGCTCGGCTCGATCTCGGGGCCGATCCTGGGTTCGTTCTGGGTGATGGGCGTGCCGTCGTTCTTCAACGACAGTGCGGTCATCACGCTGCTCACGTCGTCGGTCGGCTTCCTCGTCGTGTTGATGTACTTCCCGGGCGGGTTTGTGCAGCTCGCGTATCGGGCACGCGACGCGATCATCGATCGGGTCGAGGCCGGACTCCCGGCCGATACGCCCTCCGCCGACCGGCGAGTCGACGCCGACACCGAGGCCACCCTGGCGACGGGCGAGACGCTCCTCGGCGGGCTCGTCCTCGTGGCCAAGGCCGCCTTCGTCGTTTACCTCGGGTTCTTCGCTGCGAACCATCTCGTCGGTGATGGCGACTGGACCGTTTCGCTTCCGTGGATCGACGGCGGGTACCCGATCGAGAGTGGCTGGTACGACCTCTACCTCGCGGCGGCGGTGATCTCGGGCGTGCTATCGCTGCTCGTGCTCGCACGCATCGCCCGGACGCCGTGGCGTACCGTCGGCGCCGCCGGGACCAAGGTCGGGTACGCCGCGTATCTGCTGGTCGAGCCCCTCGTGCCGTTCGTGTGGCCCTGGCTGATCCGTCGGTGGTTCGACCGCGACCTCGCGGCGGCCGCGCCGCGCACGGTTCGGGTCCACGAGGGCACGCCGACCGACGCCGGCGGCCGATCGTGTGTGCTCCGGGTGCGCGACGTGTCGGTTCGTTTCGGCGGCAACGTCGCAGTCGACAAGGTCAGCATCGACGTCGGCCGCGACGAGATCGTCGGCCTGATCGGCACGAACGGCGCCGGCAAGTCGACGTTGATGAACGCCATCGGCGGGTACGTCCCGGCCGATGGCGAGATCACCCTGCTGGGCCGCTCCGTCGAGTCGCTGCGGCCCCCGGTGCGGTCGACGATGGGCCTCGGACGCACCTTCCAGGCGGCGACGCTGTTCCCCGAACTCACCGTCCGCGAGTGTGTCCAGGTCGCACTCGAGGCCCGGCACCGGTCGTCGTTCGCCCGCAGTGCGCTCTTCCTGGACATGGCGAACGAACGCCGCATGCGCAGCGAAGCCGACGAGCTCATCGACTTCCTCGGGCTCGGTCGCTACGCCGACTCGTTCGTCTCCGAACTCTCGACCGGCACCCGTCGCATCGTCGAACTCAGCGGACTGCTCGCCCTCGGCGCCGACGTGCTGTGTCTCGACGAGCCCACCGCCGGCGTCGCTCAGCGCGAGACCGAGGCGTTCGCACCGCTCATCACCAGCATCCGCGAGGAGATGGGGGCGGCGATGCTGATCGTGGAGCACGACATGCCCCTGATCATGAGCATCAGCGACCGGGTCTACTGCCTCGAAGCCGGTGCGGTGATCGCCGAGGGCGACCCGGTCGCAGTGCGCAACGATCCGGTGGTCGTGAGCAGCTACCTCGGCACCGACGACCGGGCCATCGCCCGCAGCGATACCTAGCGGTCGAGCAACGCCCGAACCCGTTCGGCGGCGGCGGTCCCGTCGGCGATACCGAGATCGAGACCCCGCCCGCGCAGGGCCGGGTTCATGAGATTGGCCGCGCCGATCTCGTCGCGGAATGCCTCGCCGGGAACGATGGCCGCCGTGGGTCGGCCGTGCTCGGCCAACCGATCGATCTCGCGCTCGAGGCCACGGACGGCCGCCGGCTCACCGGCGCGAAGCGGCCCGACGAAGATCGCGGCGTCGACATCGGTGTCGAGCACGACGTCGAGGTTCGAACTGCTCCAGAGGCCACCGTCGGTGAACCGGGATCCGTCGAGCCCGATCGGCGGGAAGACCCCGGGGATCGCACACGACGAGGCGACCGCAGCCGCGAGCGGAACGTCGTCGGCGACGGTCCAGACCCGCCGCTGGCCGGTGTTGCAATCGACCGCGGTGATCCGCAGGTCGTCCTCGGGCCAGGGCCCGGTGCCGACCGCATGTTCGATGCGCTCGATCCACGTCGCCTCGGCGATAGTGTCGACCGTCCTCGCGATCTCGCCGACCGCCTGGAAGAGTTCAGGTGTGCGCTCGTCGGCGGCCTGGAGCAGGCCGGCGATCTCGAGCAGGGGGGTGAGGTCCGGTTGGTCGGGCGGGTCGCCGTCGGTCCCGGCACTCGCCCGTTGCTCCTCGGCCAACTCGTCGATCGGGCGGCCGCAGCGGAGGCGGGTACCGACCACCGAACCGGCCGACGAACCGACCACGACCGAGGCGTCCGCCGGATCGATCCCTGCGTCGGCCAGGCCGGCGAGCACGCCGATCTCCCAGGCGACCCCGACGGTCCCGCCGCCACCGAGCACCAGTGCAAAGCTCATGTCGGTCAATCCTCCGTCGAGTAGGGGCGGTTGTCGCTCGGGCGGGCCGGCTGGGTCGGGTCCGACACCAGCGTGGCCTGGTCGACGTGGTCGGCGAAGTACGCGAGCACGCCGGCTGCGTCGAGGATCTCGTCGAGTTCGCTCGATCGGGCCTCGACGTAGCGGGCCAACAGCACCCCGCGGGCGTTGTCGAGGAACGGGGTCGAGGAGATCTCGATCTCGTGCCCACCGATCGTCGTCGTAGCGGCGCCGCTCACCGTCGCCGCTGCGACCCACGGCAGGTAGTGGCGGCCGGCCTGGGCGATCACCGCGATCAACGAGTCGCTCACGCCGCCGGCCCAGTCGCCGAAGGTCTGGCGCTGGGGCATCGAGAGCCGGTGGGTGTGGGCCACGGCGGCCGGGCTGTGTTCGTCGACGAGATCGCGACACACCGGATCGCCGACGAAGTGGGCGGCGTTGGCGCCATAGACCGCGAAGTCGGCGAGCGACGGTCGATCGCCGAGGAGATACCCGGCGCCGAGGTGGCCCTCGAGCGCGTCGAACCAGGGGGCGACGACCTCGGCCATCCAGGCGTCGATCGATCCCTCGACCACGCCGAGCTTGGGGCAGTTGGCCGACATCGTGGCGACGACGCCGGGCCGCACCAGACCGCCGGGGAACCCGACAAGGGTCGAGAGCTCCTCGGAGATCTGCCACCCCGCGGTCATGGTGTTGTCGGGGTAGTTCCAGCGGCTGCCGACCGCGGGCCGGTAGAACCACTCGTCGCTGAGATCGTCGAGCAGATGGGCGACGAAGCGCAACGACGGATCGTCGGGCAGCACCGATCGAGCCGGGTCGGTCATGGTGTCGAGATGCTCGATCACCGTCGATGAATCCCACATCAGATCGCCGGACGGGTCGGTGATCACGGGGATGCCGCCCGTCCAGCCAACCGCGGTCGCCTCGGGATGGAGGTTCGGCGGACACGGCTCGAGCCGCCACGGTCGGTCGGTGTAGTCGAGGTAGCCCGTGACCTTGCGGGTGAAGTACGAGCGGGTCAGACCGTGGACGATGAACATGTGGCGATCGTACGACTCGCCGTCGAATCTGTCAGTATCGATGACACAAGTCCGGAGGTGATTCCCGCATGCACGTCGACGAGATCCCCGTCGCCCAGACACCACCCGGCGGGTACGGCGCCGAGATGCCGCCACCCGTCCTCGCCGGCTGCGCCGATCCGCTCAGCGATGGCGCCCCCGACCTGCGTGGACTGTGGGAGATCGTCGGGCCTGAACACCCCGACGGTCCACCGGTCCCGATCGGGCAACGGCAACGCATCGAACAGGCCGGCGACCGGCTGGTCGTCACCAGTGGCGGGGTGGTGCACGATATGCGCTGCGACGGCACCCTCGACAACGGCGTGAACGACGTCGCCGCCGCCGACTTCACCACCCCGGTGCGCGTTGCCGCGACCTTCGAGGACGGTGTGCACGTCCTGCGCCCCGAAGGTCTCCCCGTCGAGGTCACCCGCCATCTCGAGGGCGAACAGCTGATCTGGCGCTACGTCGGGTTCGCTGCCCGACTCGAGCGGGTCAGCGACTGACCGTCACCACTTCGGGACGCAGTCGAGGAAGTCGAGCGCGGCGTCGATGAAGCCGAACTGCTTCGGCAGTGAGAAGTGGTCGACCCCCGACAGCTCTTTCACGGTGACGTTCGGGAGCAGGTCGGCGAGCGGGCCCGGAGGCCCGGCGAAGTCCTCCGTACCGATCACCAGGAGCGTCGGCTGGGTGACGGCGGCGAGCTGCTCGGCGGTGAAGTGGCGATCCTCGCGCTGCGACTGGGCCTCGCCGACCTTCTGCAGCATCGCGGCCCGTTCGGGGCCGGCCGTTCGCAGTAGGCCCTCGAAGCGGTAGTCGGCGCCGGCTCGCTCGGCGCCCTCGCCCATGGCCGAACCCTCGACGACGTTGCGCCCGATGCCACTCAGTACCAGCCGCCGCACCAGCTGCGGATGCCGCAGGGTGAGGTCGAGCGCGGTCCGCGCACCGAGCGAGTAGCCGACGATGTCGATCTGGCGGCCCTCGTCGGGCGTGAACGGCAGCTGGTCGACGACTGGGCTGACGAGATCCTTGTACGCCTCGATGTCGTCGGGCGCGTCGGCGTCGCCGTGCCCGAGCAGGTCGTACCCGATCGGGCGGCGGCCGCCCTCCTTCACGAGATCGAACCAGCCCGGCTCGACCCAGGTCATCTGCGTCGACGTCGCCCAGCCGTGCAGGAAGACGATCGGTACCGGCGCTTCGCCACTCCAGATGCTCACGAGCGTCCTCCTAGTTCGGCCCGTTGTGGCCGGCGTGATCCCCGAGTTCGGCGAGTTCGATCTCGAGCAGCCGGTCGAAGTTCTTGCGCAGCTCGGCCTTGCGGCCCACGTCGTTGGCGAGGTTGACGAGTTCGTGGGGATCCTCGGCGGGCTCGTACCACTCGTGATCGTGATCCTCGAACGCGGCGTCCTCGCCGAAGAGCTTTGGCCGCTCGTCGACCGTGCCGGCGCGGTCGATACCGCCGCCGATGCCGTAGTAGCGGGCGTACTTGGTGGTGCCGTCGAAGAAGCCCCGCACGGCGTACCGCGTGTTGGCCAGCAGCTCGGACTGGGCCGCGTCCTGAGAGAAGAAGACATAGTCCCGCGGCGACGCCGACGGGTCGGCGAGCGCAGGGGAGAGATCGACACCCGACAGCGTCGGCGAGTCGTCGATGTCGACCCCACCGAGCGCGCACAGCGTCGTAGCCAGGTCGACGTGGGTGGCGAGGGCGTCGGTCTCGGTGCCGGCCTGGGTCATGCCCGGCACCTTCACGATGAGCGGTACACCCATCACCTCTTCGTAGATGCACGGCAGCTTCGCCCGCAGGCCATGACTTCCGCAGGCGTCGCCGTGGTCGGAGGTGTAGGCGATCACGGTGTCGTCGTAGATACCGAGCTCGTCAAGCACATCGATGATGCCCTGCAGGTTCCGGTCGAGTTCGGCGTGCAGGTAGGCGTAGTAGTCGAGTTGGCGCAGCCACGAGCGCTCGTCGTCGAGATCCATGAACCCGACCATGTGCTCGGTGTTGCGCACCTGTCGCCACGCCCGCTGGATCTCGGGCTTGGTGTGGAGATCGTCGTGGAAGTTCTCGGGCAACACGTCGAAGAGCTCGTCGTAGTCCTCCGGCATCGCCTCGACCGGCACGTCCTTGAGGCGCAACTCCTTCATGAGGTCGAAGACCCGCTTCATGTCGGGGTGTTCGTCCTGGAACGACGGATGGTCGATGGGGAACCACATGATGTCGTGCGGGTTCACGAGGGCGACGGTGAGATGCCACGGCTCGTCACGGGTGCCGTGCTCACGCAGCCAGTCGATCGCGTCGCCGGCGATGATCGGGTCGAAGAAGCGGCCGCTCCACGCCGAGCCCGTGTAGTGCATGTCGTTGCCGCGGAAGTCGCGGTAGCCGAACGACTCCATGTCCGGGATCTCGTCGTGGGTGAGATGGAACTTGCCGAGATAGGCGGAGTAGTAGCCCTGCTCGTTGAGCAGTGAGCCGACCGTCGGGATGGTCGGGTCGAGCGCCGTGTGGGTCGGGAACGACACGTTGTTCGCCACCCCGTGCTGAGCCACATAGCTGCCGGTGTAGAGCGACGCCCGGCTCGGCGAACACGGCGACGCATGGGTGTAGTAGCGGTTGAAGGTCAGCCCGTCGTCCATCAGGCGCTGGTGGGCGGGAAGGTCGAGCTTGCCGCGCAGCCAGTCGTTGCGGCGTTCCTCGTCGCTGACGATGAGCAGCTGGTTCGGTCGTTTGTCGTTCGCCACGAGCGGAGACGTTACGAAGTGGCGAGCATCTCCGCCATCTGGCGGCGGGCCTCGGCCATGACCTCGCCGTCGACGAGCCCGTCGGTGGAGAACGGGGTGCCGACCTTCACCGTCACCTTCGGCCGGCCCTGGAACGGGAGGCGGGGCCACGAGCCGCTCGGCCACACCTTGTCGGCGTTGTGGAGCGTGATCGGCACGAGGTCGGCCTCGGCCTTGCGGGCGATGGTGACGAAGCCGTCGCGGAATTCGCCCATGCCGTCCGCGGCGCGCTGGTGCGGCGGCACGATGCGGCCCTCCACCATGATCGCGATCGGCCAGCCGTCCTTGAGGATCTCGACACCGTCGGTCACCGCGTCGGTGCCGCCGCCGCCGGCGGGCACGCACAGCAGGGAACGCAGCCAGCGACCGACGATCGCCGGCGTAAAGTACGAGTAGCGCACGAGGCACCGGGCCGGGTACTTCCAGTCGCTGAGCACGGCGACGGCGTAGAAGACGTCGGAGAAACTGCTGTGGTTGGCGACGAACACCACCGGCCGTTCGCCGAAGTCCGGAAGCGGGTCGCTCGTGACCCGACTGAGGAGTCGGCTCACGAAGCGGAAGAGTCGGCCCCAGAGCCGATAGGACAGCGTCGTGGGGAGTGCGTTGGGGGAGACGCCGGCGTAGGCCACCACTGCATCGTAGGGCCTTGGCGATGACGTGACCCAGCGGATCGACAGGTACCGTGCCGCCGGTGACCTCCCCCGCCGCAACCGAGGGCGTCTACACCCCTCGGGTGCTCGCGATCTTCGCCGCCACCGCGCTCTACTTCAGCGTCGCCGGCCTGTCCTTTCCGGTGCTTCCCCGGCTCGTCGAGCAGGAACTGGGCGGCTCACAGGCCGACATCGGGCTCGCGTTCGGCGTGTTCGCGATCGGCATGTTGCTCGTGCGTCCGATCGCCGGCTGGCTGCTCGACCGCGTCGGTCGCCGCCCCGTCATGTTGGGCGGCTCGCTCGGTGTCGCCGTGCTCCAACTCCTCCACGTCCCGGCGGCCGACACCGGCGAACTCTGGGTCTTGCTCGTGGTTCGGGTGCTCACGGGTGCGGCCAGTTCGGCGATGTACCTCTCGCAGGCGACCGTCGCGACGGAGTTGCCGAATCCCGAGCACCGGGACCGGGTCTTCGCGCTCTTCTCGACCACCGTCCTCGTCGGCTTCGCCGTCGGCCAGGTCTTCGGCGAGATGGTGATGCAGGCGCACGGGTTCTGCTGGGCGTTCGCGCTCTCGGCCGCGTTCGCGGCATCGACGACGGTCGTCAGCCTCACGTTGCCCGAGACCCGACCGGCCGACGCCGTCCCCGCGGCGACGATGGCCGACCTCTTTCATCCCGCCGCCGTCCGCATCGGTGTGGTCAACCTGCTCGTCTTCGTCGGCTTCATGGGGTTCAACGCCTTCATCGCTGACTACGCCGAGGAGTTCGGGCTCGACGACGCCCGCTGGATCCTCCTGACGTACTCACTCACCGTGATGGGGATGCGGGTCGCCTCGACTCGGGTCTTCACGGTCGTCCCGCGCCGCACGCTCGCAACGTTCGCCCACGGCACCGTCGTCGTCGGTGCGCTCCTGCTCGCCACCGCGGGTGGGGTGACGCAGTTGTATCTCGCGGCGTTCGTCATCGCGGTCGGCATGGCGTGGAACGTCCCGCTGCTGATCCTCATCGCCGTCGACTCCGCAAGCGATGCCGAGCGCTCCAGGGCGGTCGCCACCGTCGCCACGTTCGGTGATCTCGCCAACTCCCTCGGTACCCTCGTGCTGGGATTCGTCGCCGAGTCGGCCGGGTACGACGGCATGTACCTCGTCGTCGCCGGCTCCGCACTCGCCGCCTTGGTGTTGATGCGGTCGCCCTTCATGGCCTCGACCCGAGGCCTGCACGTTCGGCCGGTCGGGGCGGTCCCTGCGGCGCGCTCCCGAGCCTGAACGCCCGGCGAACCGGACCGGGTGCGGCGTCGCGAGCGTCAGGCGACTTTCAGGTGGTGTTCACGCCGCCGGTCTTTTGTTCCTGGACGGCTGTCACTACGCTCCGTAGTCATGGCGGTGTCAGATTCACGGCCACGTGTCCTCTTCCTGTGGGAGACCAGTGCGGGACACGAGGCCAACCTCCGACGACTCAAACCCCTCCTCGAAGCCCATCCCGACCTCGACGCACGTGTCGAACCGATCCCGATCTGGGATCCCGACGGTCCGTTCGAGAAGGTCGGTCTCGGCGCGATCCCGGCGCGTCTTCGCCCGTCACTGCGCTATCGCCGGCTCGTCACCTCGGAACGGTGGGACGCCATCCACACCAGCTCGCGGGGTCTGCGCGGCAATCTCCATCGAGTGCGTTCGATGCCGATGGTCATGGACCACGACGTCACGCCATCGCAGCTCGACGACATGCCCGAGTACGGCATGCGCCGACGCGGCCCGGCCTGGATCCGCGACCTGGCGGATCGCCGCAAGGTGCGAGCCGCCGCGCGGATCTCGACGTGGAGTTCGTGGTCGCGCGACGGTTTCGTCGACGCCGGCGCAGACCCCGAGCGGGTCGTCGTGAATCCGCCGGGCGTCGAACTCGACGTCTGGACGCCGGTCAGCGGCGATGCGCCCCGGGCCGACGACGAGCGCATCCGCATCGTGTTCGTCGGCGGCGACCTCGAACGCAAGGGCGGGCTCGATCTGATCGAGTGGTTCCGAACGCAACAAGACCCCCGCTTCGAACTGCACCTCGTCACCCCGGCCGACGTGACCCCCGTGCCGGGGATGTTCGTGCACCGCCTGCGCGAGCACGACCCTCGCCTCCATGAACTCGTGCGCACCGCCCACGTCTCGGTGCTGCCGAGTCGGGCCGAGTGCTTCGGCCTGGTGTCGATCGAGGCGATCGCCAGCGGGACCCCGGTGATCCAGAGCGACGTCGGCGGCGCATCCGACATCGTCCGCCACGGCCGCACCGGCCTGCTCGTTCCGCCGGCCGATCAACGGGCGTTCGACAGCGCCCTGCATGATCTCCTCTCCGATCCCGCCCGCTACGACGCCATGCGGATCGAGGCGCGCGCCGATGCCGTGCGTCGCTTCGGTATCGAGCGCAACGTCGACACGACCGTCGACCTCGTTCACGAAGCGATCGCGGAACGACGTTCCGGCCTCGCGTTCTCCCGGGCCTAGAGCTCGTCGATCGGCGGCAGGTCGCCGAAGCTCAACTCGAGATCGAGCGCCTCGCCCGGATCGGTTGCCGTCTCCGCGATCTCGACCGCGGCCTTCTCGGGCTCGATGATCTCGCCGACCGCCAGCATCGCGGCGGAGAGCACCGTCACCCCACCGCCACCGCTCTTCACGATCCGTGAGGTTGTCGGCAGCGGCCCGTCCGGGAGGTCGTGCTCGTCGGGCGTCGCCATGGGGTCAGTCTGCCCGATGCGCCGCGGCTGTGTGATGGCGTCAGGGTGTGGGTTGGCGCTGGAGTTCACCCGGAGGCCACGTTTGGGTCACTCGCCGTCGGCAGCCCATTCGCCGGCCGTCCCTAGGTTGCCACTCGCCGTGGCCAGAACGGCTGCGATGCGAACAGAGGAGAGTGACCCATGGCGAAGGGTTGGAAGATCGCGGCTGCCGTCGCGATGGTCGGCAGCCTGTTTTCGGTGGCGCCCGCGTCTGCGGGTGGCCCGGCGGGCCCCACCGTGAAGGTGACGAGCGAAGCCGACAGCGGCGAGGGCTCGTTCCGGGCCGCCGTCGAGGCGGCCAACGGCGACCGATCGATCACGAGGATCGTGTTTGACAAGGATCTGAACATCGCCCTCAGCGACGATGTCGAGTTCACCGGGTGGCAGTCGCTGCTCATCGACGGCAACGGTTCGACGGTCTCCGGTGCGACCGCCGAGGCGGCCGACACCTGGGACGGCGGCTTGTTCGTCTCGTCGGGACTCACCCTCAAGCTGACGATCCGTGAACTCACGTTCGCCGACAGCCCGAACAACGGCATCGCCGTGTTCGTACCGGAGGTCCAGGGCCGACTCGTCGACGTCGACATCCTCAACGTCACCGTCGCGACCGCCCAGTTCCACGGCATCCTCATCGACGCGCAGGAGACGACGGGCTTCAACACCGACGACGTCATCCATCCGAACTGTGTCGATCCCCACCCGTTCGACGGCAACTCGTCGCTCGACGTGCGGCTGAAGAACGTCACCGTGACCGGCGCTGGCACGCTCGCCGACGACTACGACATCTCCGTCGAGACCGGCTGCCCGCAGGACTTCGACGGTGTTCGGGTCGACGAGGGCGGCAAGGGCGACCTCACCGCGGCCATCCTCGACAGCGTCTTCAACGACAACCTGGCCGACGGCGTCGAGCTCGACGAGTCCGAGGTCGGCAGCATCAACGCCAACGTCAAGCGCTCGACCTTCTCGGGCAACGGCGAGACCGTCGCCATCCCGTTCGACGGCGACACCATCGACGATCTCGACGACGGCTTCGACATCGATGAGGCCGGCGAGGGCGACCTGATCGCTCGGGTCACCGGCTCGACCGTGTCGGGCAACTTCGACGAGGGCCTCGACTTCGACGAGGAGGACGGCGGCGACGTCGTCGTCACCGTGATCAACACCGTTGCCGACGGCAACGAGGACGAGGGCATGAAGGCCGACGAAGAGGGCGAAGGTTCGCTGCGGTGGACCATGCGCAAGTCGTCGAGCACGAACAGCCTCAGCCAGGACGGCGTGCAGCTCGAGGAGCAGCAGGACGGTGACCTGATCGTGTCGATCCGTACCTCGACCATCACCGGCAACGACGGTGACGGTCTCAAGGCCGAAGAGCTCGACGGCGGCAACCTCACCGGCAACGTCCGCTCGTCGACGATCAGCGGCAACCTCGACGGTGTCGGCATCTTGCTCGACGAGGCCGACGACGGCACCGGCTCGGCCGTGATCCGCAACAACGACGTGAGCGGCAACAGCGACGGGCCCTTCGACATCAGCGTCGACAGCCTCGTCGAGAGCGGCAACATCGTCTGATCTCCGTCTCGGACCCTCCACACCGAGACCCTCCAGCGAACGGCCCCGTCGGTACCCGACGGGGCCGTTTGCGCGCTCGGGTCGCGGACACGGCGCGGGTGGTCGAGGTGTGGGCTGAGGTCTTCTTCGACTGAGCGCCTGCGGCACGGCCCCGGGGCTCAGCCCGGAACGGTTCTCGTGCGGTGGCGGTGATCTTCCCGACACAGGGGCCGGCCGTTCGCAGCGGCGGTCGGCCCATCGGCGGTGGCGGGGCGGATGTGGTCGATCTCGCAGCGTGACGCCCTGACCTCGCAGCCCTCGGCGGCGCACGTGCGAGCGGCGTGGATGATCGCCTGGCGTAGCGCACCGCGGAACAGGCGGACGTCGGTGCCGTAGTCGAGCACGTGGCCGGGCGACTCGTACACGAGGCGGCGAACCGTGCCGTGCAGCGCCAGGCGGATCATCTCCGACGGCGCGATCGCCGAGCCCGAATCGAGCTCGCAGCGACGTTCGGTGCCGAGCAAGGGCGGAGGCTCGATGCCGAGCACGCGGGCGAGTTCGGTGTTGAACGTGTCGGGATCGGTGTGGATCGTGACCAACGGCAGCGGGCGCTTGCCGTCGCTCGGTGCGGTGGCGGCTCGATGCGCCATCTCGACCAGCGCACGGGCCCGTCGCTGCTGTGGCGGCGACATCTCGCTCGTCGAGACGCCAGGTCCTCGCTCGTCGATCAGCTGCTTCCACTCCTGCTGGAACAGCTCGCGCTCGATGCGGTGGAGCACCTCTTCGACGGCCTCGTACCCGACCTTGTCGAGCCCGGCCTCGATCACGCCACCGTCGGGCGTGGCCGACCAGTGAGCGGTGCCGTGATCGGGCAGGTCGTCGAGGCCCATCGGCTCCGGCGCGTTCTCGTCGTCGGCGCACTGTTCGAACGTGTCGACGACCGTGAGCCACGCCTTCCACCGCAGCTCGCCGGCCTTCTCGAGTAGGAACGCCTCACCCCAGTCGGCGAACTGCGGCCGACGGGCGGAGGCACGGAGGCGCTGGGCGTGGGCCGTGCTGATCGTGCCCTCGGCGAGCGCCTCGACCACCCTCGGCATCGAACGGGCGGCCCGTCCGAGCCCCACCCACTGCCGGGCGGTGGCCATCGGAACCTTCGCCGTCTCGCGGACACCGGTGGCCGGGGAGGGATAGCCGAAGCCGGCCCAATCGCGGCGGCCGTCGTAGGTGCCGATCACCTCGGCCTTCAGCGCGGTCATCTGGGCGTCGAGCCGAGCCAGTTGCTTCAGCGCGCGACGCCGTTCGCCGGGCTCGCACGCACCGAAGTCGACCTTCAACGCGATGTCCATCGCATCGCACAAATCGGTGAGTTCGGCGACCGCCATGGGTCCAACCTACTGAGGGGGTGTGACACCGTTTCGCTTGCAATGGCGGGGAAAACGACACTCTCTCGAAGTAGCGATCGAGGCCGATCTACCGTCGCTGGCATGTGCGGAAACCACAGTGCTGACGGCTCGCCCATCGATCACCACCACCACGACGACCGGCCGATCTTCATGCCGCTCGCCCGGACGCCTCGCCGGATGCGGCGGCGTGCCTTCCTCGGCGACATCGGCAAGGGCACGGTGGCGTTCGCGGTGCTGACGCCGGCCGTCGTCGCAGCGGCCTGCTCGAGCGACAGCGACGAAACCGCCACCACCAGCACCACGTCGACCACCGACGCGCCCACGACGACCCAGGCCGCCGACGATCCGAACGCGCTCCGGTGGGCCCGGACCAACCTCGGCTTCGTCTCCGCCTACGTCCTCGTGCGGGGCACCGAGGCGGCGATCGTCGACACCGGAGTCGACGGCAGCGCCGACGACATCGGGCAGACGCTCACCGACGTCGGCCTCACCTACGGCGACGTGCGTCACGTGATCCTCACCCATCTCCACGGCGACCACGTCGGCTCGACCGGCGAGGTCATGGCGATGGCCGATGGCGCCACCGCCTGGGCCGGTGAGGCCGACATCGCGAGCATCGGCTTCGATCCGATCTCCGTGGCCTCGGATGGCGCCGACGTGTTCGGCCTCGAGGTCGTCGCCACGCCCGGCCACACCGCCGGCCACATCTCCGTCTATGACCGCGAGGCGGGTCTCCTCGTGGCCGGCGATGCGATCAACACGCTCGACGGCGGCGTCCAGGGCCCGAACGAACGCTTCACCGCCGACCTCGAGGTCGCCAACGACTCGGCCCGTCGACTGGCCGAGCTGTCGTTCAACACCTTGCTCGCCGGTCACGGCGAACCCATCGAAGACATGGCCGACACCGCCGTGCAATCGATGGCCGCCGCCCTCTAGTCAGCCTATGGCCTCGAGGCGATCGGCGAGTCGGCTCAGGGCGACGTCGATGCCGTCGGGGTGGCGGGCGAGGCCTTCGGGCGAGGTGCGGAGCCAGACGTCGGCCTCGATCAGCTCGGCGGCGGCGCCGGCTGCGGCCACGGTCGGGTCGTGGCGGTCGTGGCCCCAACCGTCGGCCATTGCGGCGGCGCCCGCAGCCCCGAACTCTCGCTCGATGAACGGCAGGTCGGCGAGGGGATGACACACCGCCGAGTCACCCCAGTCGTAGACCCGCACCGGCGGGCCGGCGAAGACGTGATCGGGCTTGTGATCACTGTTGACGACGGCGAGTCGCCCGTCAGTCGCGAGCTGCTCACACACGACGGCGAACCGACCCCGCAGCCCCTCGCAGCGTTCCCCGCCGCGCCCTGCATCTGGATGTGCGATCGCCTCGTCCAGGACCTCGGGCAGCACCTCGGGACGTCGATCGGGCGTGCTGGCGCGGAGCACCTCGTCGATTCGTTCCGACGTCGCCCGCTGCACGTTGACGATCGCCTCGATCGCGTCGACGACGGGCACGTCGACATCGGTGCCCTTCGGGCCACCATCGGCGGTGAGGAACCAGCCGGTCGCCGAGTCACGGTCGAGCGGCTTCAGCACTCGGCCGGGTGCGGCGTGCGACAACACGACCAACAAATCGGCCTCGAACGAGAGCGCCGGCTCGTTGGCCTTGAACCAGAGCCGACCTCGATCGGTGTTGACGAACGCCACCGACGACCAGGGCCGGATCTTGAATGGCTCGATCGGACCACGGGCGGTTGCGCCAAGGCGCGCCAATGATGAGGCGATCCAATCGAGGTGGCCGAGGTTGAGCTCGTCCATGTCACCAGTTCAGCACCGGCGGCGGTCGACGACCTGGGTTTCAGCCGTGGTCGGCGCGGACGAGGGTCTCGTAGAGCTCTTCGTAGAGACCGCCGGAGTGACGGAGCTCGTCGTGGGTGCCGCGCTCGACGATGCGACCGTCGTCGAGCACCAGGATCTGGTCGGCGTCGGTGATGGTCGACAGGCGGTGCGCGATCACCAGTGACGTGCGACCCCGAAGGGCCTCCGCGAGTGCCTCCTGGACGTGGGCCTCGTTCTCGGTGTCGAGATGGCTGGTGGCTTCGTCGAGGATGACGATCGCGGGATCCTTCAACAGCATGCGAGCGATCGCCAGGCGCTGCTTCTCGCCGCCGGAGAGCCGGTAGCCCCGCTCGCCGACGACGGTGTCGTAGCCATCGGGGAGGTCGGCGATCACGTGATGGATCCGAGCCGCCTCACAGGCGGCGACGAGCTCGTCGTCGGTGGCATCGGGGCGGGCGTAGCGAAGGTTCTCGCTGACCTTCTCGTGGAAGAGATGGGGGTCCTGGCTGACGACACCGATCGACCGGCGCAGGGAGTCCTGGGTCAGCGAGCGAACGTCAAGGCCATCGATGGTGATGGCGCCCGACGTGACGTCGTAGAGCCGGGGAACGAGCGAGGTCATCGTGGTCTTGCCGGCACCGGACGGCCCGACGATCGCGATCATCTGACCCGGCGCGATGTCGACGTCGACACCGCGGAGGACGTCGTCGGCCGATGCGGTGGTCTCGCCACCGCCGAGCGACTCGGGGGTGCCCTCGACCGGATCGGGGTACCGGAAGACGACATCGTCGAAGCGGATCTCACCACGGGCGGTCGGCGGCAGGTCGATGGCATCGTCGGCGTCCTCGATCGCGTTGGGCGTGTCGAGGACCTCGAAGACCCGCTCGAACGAGACGAAGGCGGTCATGATGTCGACGCGTGCGTTCGACAGCGACGTCAACGGGATGTAGATGCGCACCGTGTACAGGCCGAGGGCGACCAGGGTGCCGGGGGTGATGTCGCCGTCGATGACCTGATGGCCACCCCACCAGTAGACGAGGGCGGTGCCGATGGCGCCGACCAGGGTCAGCGCGGTGAGAAAGACCCGCGAGTACATCGCCGAGCGGATGCCGATGTCGCGCACCCGGCCGGCCCGGTCGCCGAAGTCGGTCGCCTCACGACGATGGCGCCCGAAGAGCTTCACGAGCAGGGCACCCGACACGTTGAAGCGCTCGGTCATCGTGTTGTTCATCGACGCGTTGAGGTTCATGCCCTCACGGGTGATGTCGCTCAGGCCGGCACCGACCCGCCGAGCGGGAATCACGAAGATCGGGAGGATCACGATCGCGAGGAGGGTGAGCTTCCACTCGAGCAGCAGCATCGCGATGACGGTGCCGCCGAGGGTGATGACGTTGCCAACGACCGTGCCGAGGGTGCCGGTGAACGCTCGTTGGGCCCCGATCACGTCGTTGTTGAGGCGGCTGATCAGGGTGCCGGTCTGGGTCCGCGTGAAGAACGCGATCGGCATGCGCTGGACGTGATCGAACAGCTTCACCCGCAGGTCGTAGATGAGGCCCTCGCCGATCCGGCTGGAGAGGTAGCGCTCGACCAAGCTGAGCACCGCTTCGCCGAGCGCGGCAGCGACCATGAAGAGGAACAAGATGTTCAGGTAGCCCGGATCGTCGCCGGCGATCGCGTCGTCGAAGATCTCGCGGATCAGCAACGGCGGGAGCAAGCCGAGGAAGGTCGACGCGATGATCGTGCCGAGGAAGCCGACGATCGAAGCCCGATAGGGACGCGCGAAGGCGAAGACGCGGCGTCGGGTCTGCTTGGTGAGTTCCTTGCCGTCGAGAGCCGACCGGTCGGTCGTCATCGAGTGCATCACCATGAACGGGCTGGGTGCATTCATTGGAAGGTTCAACGTACCCCTCGTCGGGACATTCCGACCCGTCCGGCGACGGCCCGCCGGTAAGGTGAGGGACGTGGAACGCCCCACGTCGGCGCTGCTGACCGATCACTACGAGCTCACGATGGTGGCCTCGGCACTGGAGTCCGGTGTCGCCGATCGGCGAGCCGTGTTCGAGGTGTTCGCCCGTCGGCTCCCCAAGGGTCGCGCCTATGGCGTCGTCGCCGGCATCGACCGTGTGCTCGACGCGGTGAGCCGGTTCCGTTTCGACGAGGCCACCATCGACCACCTCGTGCGTACTGGTGTGGTCGTCGAGGGCGCGATGACCGACTGGCTGCGGGCCTACCGCTTCTCGGGCGACATCACCGGCTACGCCGAGGGCGAGCTGTTCTTCCCGTACTCCCCGGTGCTCACCGTCACCGGCACCTTCGCCGAGTGCGTCGTGCTCGAGACGGTGATGCTCTCGGTGCTCAACCACGACTGCGCCGTCGCTTCGGCCGCAGCCCGCATGGCCGACGCCGCCGGTGGCCGACTGCTGATCGAAGGCGGCTCGCGGCGCACCGATCCCGAGTCGGCCGTCGCTGCCGCTCGCGCCGGGTTCGTCGGCGGCTTCGACACGACGTCCAACCTCGAGGCCGGCCGTCGCCACGGCATCCCCACCGGCGGCACGACGGCGCACGCGTTCGTGCTCGCCCACGCCACCGAAGAGGAGGCGTTCGAGGGGACTGCGGCCGTCACTGTCGCCGCCGCCGCCGCCGCTGCTGCTGCTGCTGCTGCCGCGCCGCCGCTGGTCTCTTCGCCCTCCAACAGCTGGCTACCCGTG
>JBCBYI010000005.1:0-40586 GCA_039815945.1 Actinomycetota bacterium
CGGCCGACATCGCAACCGAGCCGTTGGAGGCACAGTGAACTGGCAGACCGAGATCGACGAGCTGCACGCCTTCTTCGAGGCGTACTTCCTCGGCACGATCCCAGCACACCAGATCGATCGGTTCGCCGAGGTGCTCGACCCCTCGTTCACGATCGTGGGGCCGAACGGTGCGGAGTCGTCCCGCGACGAGACGGTCGCGATGGTGCGGCAGGGCCATGCGCACGCCACCGATCTCTCGATCCGGTGTACCGACCATCGACTCCTGCTCGACGACGGCGTCACGATGGTGGCCGCCTACGTCGAGCACCACGACTGGCCCGACGGGCGTCACAACGAGCGTCGCAGCACGGTCGTGTTCGCCGCCGACCCGGCCATGCCGAACGGGGTGCGATGGGTCCGAGCGCACGAGACGTGGGCAGCGGATGCCTCCTGACCGCTGCATCGGTGGTACCGATTCCGGTGTGACCGATGACGTCTTGCCCAGAGTTATGTTCGATTCGTACATTTCTCCCCATGGCCGCCGTCGAACTCGTCGCCGCTTCCGTGCATGAGGAGATGGGCCGCGCCATGACCACCACGATCGACGCCGAGACCCGCGAGCGGTATCGCTCGCTGATGCGAGCCGACGTTCGCAGCACCACGATCGCCACCGTCATCACCTTCGGCTTGGGCCTCGTGTTCCAGCAGGCCCCGATCTTCTGGCTCTGCGTCTCCGGGGTCGCCTGCCTCGGGATCCGTCAGCACGGCCGTCGCTACGTCGATCAGGACCGCATGTACCCGGCGATGCTGCTCTTCGCCTTCGGGATGTGGACCTCGGCCCTGGTGATCCTGTTCGTGTTGCCGATCGGCCTCCCGGTGATGATGTTCAACCTGGTGACGCCCGTGATCGTGTCGGGCTCGTTCCTCGAGAACAGCGGCCATCGTTCCGTCCGAGGCAGCGCCATCGTGATGGCCGGGGCGTTCGGCGCGATGGCGTACTTCCAGGACGTCTTCCAGATCCCTGACGAGTACAGCGACTGGATCGTCGCCACCGTGATCATCGTGTTCATGGTCGAGCACACGGCGATGTTCACCGCCTCGGTTCGCGATGCGAACCAGGTCAGTGCCCGCAACTACGCCCGGGCGCTCGCCGCCAACGACGACCTCGCCCTCAGCGAAGCGGCACTGCGGTCGTCTCGCCGACGCGTCGTCGACGTCGCCGAACGCGAACGCCGCCGGATCGAGCGCGACATCCACGACGGCGCCCAGCAACGCATCGTGTCCGCCGCGCTCCAGCTCCAGCTCGCCTCGCTCGAGGCGGAGGCCGGCGAGTTCACGAGCCAGGAGCGGCTCGACGGGATCCGGGCCGAACTCCAGGACGCCGTCGCCGACCTTCGCGAACTCGCGAGCGGTATCTATCCGTCGGTGCTGGCCGACCACGGTCTGCGCAACGCGATCCAGAACGTGGCCCGGCTCAACCCCCAGACCGTGACCGTCACGATCGACGACCCAATCGTGTTATCGGACCGCGTCCTTCGAGCGGTGTACTTCATCGCTGTCGAAGCACTCCAGAACGTCGCGAAACACGTCGACACCGAGGCGACCGTCGAGGTGAACGTCACCGTCACGATCGACGACGAGGTGCGCCTCGTCGTCACCGACGACGGCGCCGGTTTCGACGTCGAACAGACCGACGAGAACGGAGGCCTCGCCAACATGCGGGACCGGGCGGCCGCCGAAGGCGGCACCCTCACCATCGACAGTGACCCGACCGGCACGACCATCTCGGCCGCCTTCCCCGCGGTGGAGGCGACCGAGTGAGTGCGGTGCGGGTGGTCGTGGCCGAGGACGACGTCTTGCTGCGTAGTGGCGTCGTAGCGCTGCTCCGCACGGTCGACGGCATCGAGGTCGCCGGCGAGGCCGGCTCGCTCTCGGAGTTGCTGGATCTCGTCGACGAGTGTCGGCCCGACGTGGTCGTCACCGACGTCCGGATGCCGCCCAACCAGTCCGACGAGGGCATCGAGGCGGCCCGCCGGATCCGGGCGTCGTCACCCGACACCGGGGTGGTCGTGCTCAGCCAGCACGCCGAACCGGAGTACGTCCTCTCGGTCTTCGAGGCCGGCAACGACCGACTCGGCTACCTGCTCAAGGAGAACGTGTCATCGCGCGAGGCGTTGACCTCGGCGGTCAACACGGTGGCCGATGGCGGCTCCGTCGTCGATCCGTCGCTCGTGTCGGTCCTGGTGTCGGCCCGTTCGACCAAGCGCACCGGTCTCGACGGGCTCACGCCCCGCGAGCGCGACGTGCTCGCCCTGATCGCCGAGGGGCTCAACAACGCGGCGATCGCCCAGCGTCTTTCGCTCGGCGATCGTGCGGTGTCGAAGCACATCAACTCGATCTTCTCGAAGCTCGGGCTCGGCAGTGAACCCGACGCCCATCGCCGGGTGCGGGCCGTGCTGATGTGGCTTGCGGCGACCTGAGCGTCAGCTGATCCGCGGCGGCGAGAAGCCGGCGGGCACGATCACGTGCTCGGGAGTGAGGTCGTCGATCGAACCCACCCCGATGCCGCGCATGGTGGCGTCGATGCCGCCCCGGATGACGTCGAGCACGTTCTCGACTCCGGCGGTGCCGTTGGCGGCGAGGCCCCACAGGTACGCCCGACCGATCAACACCGCATCGGCGCCGAGGCACAGCGCCTTCACCACGTCGGACCCGCGACGGATGCCGCCGTCCATCACGACCTGGATGTCGTCGCCGACCGCGGCGACGATCTCGGGCAACACCCGGATCGAGGCAGGCGCGGAGTCGACGTTGTTGCCGCCGTGGTTGGAGACCGAGATGGCGTTGACGCCGGCGTCGACGGCCCGGCGGGCTTCGTCGGCGCGCACGACGCCCTTGACCATGAACTCGCCGTCCCACTGCGAACGCAGCCAGGCGACATCGTCCCAGGTGGGCGGGGGCGTCATCATCCAGGCGCCGTAGGCCTCGAAGAAGACCGGCGGCTTCGAGCCGTCGGTGACGAAGTTGGGCACCCCGAGCATCGGAATCGAGCCGGAGCGGATCCACGACCACATGAAGCGCGGCTTGCGGATCACGGCCGGGACCTGGGGGAGGAGTTCCTTGATGGTGAACGCCTGTGGGATCTGGGGGCTGCCCCAGTCGCGCCCATGGCTGAACGACCAGTCGAGGGTGAGGATCATGCCGACCGCGCCGGCGGCCTTGGCCCGCTCCATCCGGGCGACCATGGAATCCTTGTCGCCGGCCCAGTAGATCTGGAAGAAGGTCTGCCCGTTGACCTCGACGACATCCTCGATCGGCATCGATGCGAACGACGACAGCCCCATCGGGATGCCCCGGTTGGCGGCGGCACGAGCGACGCCGACCTCACCGTGCGGGTGGATGCCTTGCGCGCCGGTGGGCGAGATCATCACCGGCATCGACGACGGCTGGCCCATAATGGTGGTGTCCATCTGGCGCTCGCCGGGCTGACCGGCGGTGACGGGCCGAAACCCGAGTTCGTCGAATGCGGACGTGTTGTCGCGCATCGTGATCCCGGCCTCGGCGCCGGCGACGATCGCGCCGTACGACGACGCGGGAAGCCGCTTCTTGGCCCGTTGTTGGGCGATGGCGACGGTCTCGAACCACTGGTTGGCCACGGGAACCTCCGAGGAATCGAATGCCGAGGGTAACGGGCGGCTTCCACGCCCCCGCAATCGGCCGAAAACACGAACGACCGGCCCGCAGGCCGGTCGTTCGGTCAGTCGTGGCGACGAGACGTCAGTCGTCCTCGCCGTCGATCTTGTCGGCGAGATCCTGCGCCTTCTCGGCAGCCATGTCGATCTTGTCGTCGTGGCCGTCGATCTTGTCCTTGGCCAGATCGGCAGCCTTCTCGATGCCGTCTTCGACCGCGTCTTCGATCTTCTCTGCGTTCGAGCCGAGCAGGCCCTTCGCCTTGTCGAACAGACCCATGGGTCCCTCCTTGTCCTTGCGCCCGCGAGGGCGGGTGTGCCGCGCACCTTACCCCTCGGTAACCCGTGAAGGCACTGGCTGGTCAGAGGTCGGTAGAATCTTCGCAACACCAACCGTTCCTGAAGGAGCACCCCCACATGTCGTACAGCGACGTCGACCTTCGTCCGGCGATCCAGCTCGACGAGACCACCCGCGGCGATTTCGTCGTCCGCGTCTACCAGCACCTCCTCGGCGCGATCGCCGCCTTCGCAGGCATCGAAGCGCTGTTCCTCAACACGCCGATCGCCGAAGGCATCTACAACTTCGTCGCCCGTGGCGGTGGCATGACCTGGCTGCTCGTCCTGGGTGGCTTCATGGTCGGCCAGTGGATCGTCACCAATGCGTCGATGGATCTGCTCAACCCGCAGCGCCAGTACCGCGCCCTGCTCGGCTCGGCCACGCTCTACGCATTGCTCTTTGCGCCGATGATGCACTACTTCTTCCGGGTCGCCGACGACGGCGGTACCTCGGTCGCCGCTGCCGGCCTCATCACGGCGATGGCCTTCACCGGCCTCACTGCGGTGGCGTTCATCACCCGCAAGGACCTTTCGTTCCTGCGCCCGATCGTGATGTACGGCTTCGTCGCCGCCCTCGTGCTGATCGTCGCCGCCGCCCTGTTCGGCCTAAGCCTCGGCGTGTGGTTCGTGCTCGGCATGATCGTGCTCTCCGGCGTGGCGATCCTCTACCAGACCCAGACCATCATCCGGGAGTTCCCGGTCGCCGCCCACATCGGCGCCGCCCTTGCGCTCTTCAGCTCGGTGATGACCCTCTTCTGGTACATCCTCCAGCTCGTCGGCATCATGCGCGACTGATCGTCGGCCGCAACCTGAACGCGGAAGCGCCCCCGCCCGGTTCACCGGTGCGGGGGCGCTTCGCGTCTCGGGGGATTCGGATTCAGGCGGCCGGGGCCAGGGCCACCTCGAGCGCCTCGCCGACGGTCGACACGAGGTGGATGGTGACCTCGTCACGCACCGACTCGGGGATGTCGTCGGTGTCGACCTCGTTGGCGATCGGGAGGATCACATCGGTGACGCCGGCCCGATGGGCGGCGAGCACCTTCTCCTTCACGCCACCGATCGGCAGCACCCGGCCCTGCAGGGTGACCTCACCGGTCATGGCGACCTCGCCCTTGACCCGGCGACCGGTCAGCAAGCTGACGAGCGCCACCGTCATGGTGACACCGGCCGAGGGGCCGTCCTTGGGAACGGCGCCGGCCGGGAAATGCACGTGCACCCGCTTGTCGTCGGGCAGCTCGATCCCGAGCCGCTCGGCGTTCGCCCGCAGATAGCTGAGCGCAATCGTGCCGCTCTCCTGCATGACGTCGCCGAGCTGGCCGGTGAGGGTCAGCCCCTCGCCCGGCATGATCGCCGTCTCGACGAACAGCACGTCGCCGCCGGCGCCGGTCACCGCGAGGCCGGTGGCCACGCCCGGGTCGACGGTGCGCTCGGCCGGCTTCTCCTTCGGAGCGGGGCGCCCCAGGGCGTCCTTGAGCTCCTCGGGCTGCACCTCGATCGGCGGCGTGTCGCCGGTGGCGATGCGGGTGGCGGCCTTGCGGATCAGGCGATCGAGACGACGCTCGAGGGCGCGCACGCCCGCCTCGCGGGTGTAGTCGCCGACGACGGTGCGGACGATGTCGTCGCTGATGACGACCTCGTCGGTCTCGACCGCGTTCTGCTCGTACAGCCGGGGCAGGAGGTGATCACGAGCGATCGCGACCTTCTCATCCTCGCTGTAGCCCCGAACGGGGATGATCTCCATCCGGTCCAGCAGCGGCGCGGGCAGGCGCTCGATCTCGTTGGCGGTGGCGATGAAGACGACGTCGCTCAGATCGAGCTCGACCTCGAGGTAGTGGTCGCGGAACGTGTCGTTCTGCTCGGGGTCGAGGACCTCGAGCAACGCAGCCGACGGGTCGCCGCGCCAGTCAGCGCCGACCTTGTCGATCTCGTCGAGCAACACGACCGGGTTCATCGAGCCAGCCTCGGTGAGGGCCCGCACGATGCGGCCCGGACGGGCGCCGACGTAGGTCCGTCGGTGGCCTCGGATCTCGGCTTCGTCGCGGATGCCGCCGAGCGACATGCGCACGAACTCACGACCGAGGGTCGAGGCGATCGACCGGCCGAGGCTGGTCTTGCCGACGCCGGGAGGACCGGCGAGGGCGAGAATGGTGCCGCCCTTGGCGGTGCTCTTGCCGCCGTTGGCGGACCTCGCGCCAAGGCCTCGCTCCTCGCGGAGGCGGCGCACCGCGAGGAACTCGACGATGCGATCCTTCACGTCGTCGAGGCCGGTGTGGTCGGCGTCGAGCACCTCACGCGCCCGATCGAGATCGAGGTCGTCGGTGGTGCGGTCGAGCCACGGGATCTCGAACATGGTGTCGAGCCAGGTGCGAATCCACGACGACTCCTGCGACTGCGTGCCGCTTCGTTCGAGGCGCTGGATCTCCTTGGCGATCGCGTCGGTGACCGGCTCGGCCACCCCACCATCCTTGAGGGCGTCGAGCTGGGTGCGGTACTCGCCGATGACGTCGTCGTCGCCCTCGCCGAGCTCGTTCTGGATCGCGGCGAGCTGGCGCCGCAGCACGGCCTCACGCTGGGCGTCCTCGAACTCGCCGTTGACGCTGTCGCTGATGTCGCGGCTGACTTCGGCCTCGGTTGCCGCGCCTTCGGCCCACTCGATCGCGAGGCGAAGGCGGTCGTTGACGTCGAGGGTCTCGAGCAATTCGACCCGCTGAGTGTCCTCGAGCTCGGGCCACCAGGCGATCGTGTCGGCCAGATTCGACGGATCGTCGACGTCGTCGAGCAGGCGGGTCATACGGCCACCGCCGACCGCTTCGAGCAGTCGGCCGGCGCCGGCCCGGTAGCGGGTCACGAGCTGATCGGTCTCGTCGCCCGCGAGGGTGTCGGACGGCTCGGCCTTGGCGATCTCGACCACGAGGGCGCCGTTGTCGGCGAGGGAGCCCTGACCGATCTTGACCCGCTCGATCCCTCGGATCACCAGACCTTCACCGCCACCCGGTAGCGCGCCGCGCTGCTCGATACGGGTGAGGACCCCGACGCTCTGGCTGGCGTCGGGATGCTTGGGGACCAACACGACGTGCTGGTCCGTCGCGGCCTTCACCGCGACCTTCGCCTCGTCGCTCTCGAGGCGGATGGTGACGACCATCTCGGGTAGCACGATGCCCGAGGTGGGGAGGAGTGGTGCTCGCTCGACGACCGGCTGATCGGCACTCGATCGGCCGGCACTGGATCGACCGGCATCGCTCGGGGAAGAACTCGACTTGGTGCTCATTGGGGGACCTCCACGCTTACGCGCACTAGGAGACTCTTGATTACAGCATTACAACGTCGTACGCTTACGGCTATTCCCATGCGCTCGAAAACCGCCTCCATCCCCGCCACCTCCGACGCCGAACTCGCCGCCTGGTTCGCCGACGCCTGCCCTGAGGGCTGGTTCGCCACCACGCCCCACATCCGCCACGACAGTGACGAGATCCTCGTCACCGGCGACCTCGGCCAGCCCGGCGCCGGCCTCGACCACGACCAGCAGATCGTCGCCTTCCGCGAGGCCACTCGGGATCAGCGAATGGAGATCGCCGACCGGGCCCAGACGCAGTTCCAGCGTCGGGTCAGTTGGGGTGTCGAGTGCGGCGACGAACAGGTGCTCTTCACGACCGTCAACGCCCCGGCCATGACTCGCCTCCGGCTCGACGAGCGCCTCGTCCTCGACTCGCTCATCGCCGGCGGGATCGCCCGTTCTCGCAGCGAGGCCCTGGCGTGGTGTGTCCGCCTCGTCGGCCAGCACGAAGGCGACTGGATCGCCGAGCTCGGCGAGGCCGTCGAGGCCGTGAAACGCGTTCGCGACGAGGGCCCCCAGGCCTGAACGGCGTCAACTGACAGCTCGGTGACACATCTCGCCCACGGGCGGTGATGGCTCGGGCATCCGCCTCAGATCGCGGCCACGATTGCCGATGGAGCCATCGAGCGTCCACGATCAGGAGCGGCAGATGTTCAAGGGGAGGGTCGAGGAGTTCGCACCAGTGGTGCGCCATCTCCGCACTCCTTGGCGCGCTCGCATCGCAGGTCTCTCGGCGCTGACCGCTGTGGTGACGGCGGTCGCCTACGCCCTACCGCTCGATCAGGACGTCAACGACGCCGCGTCGAATCTGTCGTTCACCGTCATGATGGTCTGGGCGATCGCCGCGGTCGGGCTCGCGATTCGCTCGACCTCCGGCCCGCAGCGCGTTGGCTGGGCCCTCATCGTCGTCTCGTTCTCTGCGACGGCGATCCTCTTCGGTCTCGATCCTCAGGAGCCCGACGGCGATCTCACCATCGCGCTGGATGTCGCGGTCCTCCCATCGCTCGCGTTCTTCATCGCAGTGCTCGCCCTCTGCGTGCCGGTCTTGCCGAACGTCGCCACCGTCCGCACCCTCACCGACGTGCTCTGGCTCGGCACTGCGCTGTTCGTCGTGTTCTGGCAGCCGATGGTGGAACCGGTCATCGACATCGCCGGACGAAGCGAGTGGGAACGGGTCGCCCACCTCGGGTTCGTCGGCACGACCCTCTTCTTGACCCTGTCGATCCTCGTGGTGCTCCCCAACGTCCAGGGTGGTGGCCGCATCGTTCTGTGGTTCCTCGGTGCGGGTGGCGCGATGGTGTCGGTCGCAGGCGTGCTCCACATCCGCTTCTTCTACGGCGGCACGCTCCGGTTCGGGTCGGCGTTCGACTACCTCTGGACCGCGGGCATCGGCAGCCTCACGGTCGGCGCCCTCCTGGCCGGCCAACACCCGCTGGCCTTCAAGCAGCGCGGCCTCTGGTGGAACGCCGGACTCACCGTCGGCCCGTTGGTCCCGGCTGCCTACGTCCTGCTGCAACTCGACCACTCGACCGACCAACCGCTGGCGATCGCGCTCATCACCTCGCTCGGTCTGCGGGTGCTCGCCTTGCTCTTCGAGAACGACGGCCTCAACCGCAGCCTCGCCGCGGAGGCTGCCAACGATCCACTGACCGGCCTCGCCAACCGGCGAACCCTGCTCCAGGGAATCGGGAGTGTGGGGACGACCGCAGCCCGCAGCAACCGGTTCCGCGCGGTGCTGAGCATCGATCTCGACCGGTTCAAGGCGGTCAACGACGATCACGGCCATCTCGTCGGCGACCGCGTCCTGGCGCTCGTGGCCGAGCGGCTGCGACACGGGGTCCGGGGCGACGCCGCACTGATCCGCTTCGGCGGCGACGAGTTCATCGTCGCGATCGACATCACCTCGGCGGACAGCGCCGAGAAGGCCGGTGAACGCATCCGTCAGACCATCGCCGGGCGCTACGTCGTCGACGAGATCTCGGTCGAGATCAACGCCACGATCGGCATCGCCCTCGACGACGGGCGCGAGTCGGTCAACACCATGCTGCAGACCGCCGACGAGGCGCTCTACGAAGCCAAGGCCGCCGGCCGGGGTCGGGTTCTGGTGCGGCGGATCGAATCGGCCCTCGCCCGCCGCTGACCTCGGCGCTCGACCCCACGAGACCGACCGTAACCCGACCTCGTACCCCTTCCCGACCATTGGCAGGCCAGCGACGGCCGCTGGTATCCGAATCCCCCGCCCACAGCGGACGACACCGACACTGCGCCAGAGGCGGAGACGACGGAGCCGGTGATTCTGAGCAAACCGCCGTCTCCGCCACCGGGCTTCGCTCCGGCAGCTCCGCAGACCGCCGAAGCATCGGAGCCCCGCATCACGTCCGATCACCCGAAGCCCGACCTGTCGTCAACTCCTGCGGCGGGCAACGCATCGGCCGGGGGCCTCATCGCCTTCCTCGGCTGGACTCCCGTCGCCATCGGTGTGGTCACGGCGTTCGCGACCCTCGTGAGTCTCCAGGACGAGTCCGAGTTCCTCGACCTCGGCTTCAGCGACTACCTGCTCGCGATGAGTTCGGGATTCCGGGTCACCGGTATGGGACTCGTCGCCGCCGCCACTGGTTCGATCCTCTCGTGTTCCGGATCGAGCGCGACGAGGGAGGCCTCGAGCTTGTGACGATCGTCGCGAGCGGTCGACACCGCCTCGTCGATCTGAACGATCAGCTCGAGCGCGCTCGGGTCGGCGCCGTGATCGACGATCGTCGAGTGCGCCTGGGCCAAGCGGGGATCTCGTGGACCGGGGGATGGCGCCTCTCGGCGTCGGAAGACCACGAACCGAATGTAGCGAGCGCCGAGGGGCTGTCGGCAGCGAGGGTCAGTCCTCGCGGAGCTCGTCGATGATCGGACGGCAGAACAGCGTGTAGGTGTCGGCCATCGCGGGTTCCCGATGGTCCTTCTGGCCGGCGAGTCGGCGCGGATCGTTCACGACTTCCATGAACTCGCGCAGGCTGGGGAACTCGTTGAACCGCACCTCATCCCACATGCGGCCATCGCCGACGATCGTTCCCTCAGCGTCGAACCACTTGGCGACGCGACCACCATGCTCACGGGCAACGTCGAACGCGGCGTCGTGGTAGCCCTCCATCGTTTCGCGGCCACCCTCGTTCCACTTGATCACGTGCAGAACGTGCAGCACACCGTCCTCGTCGTTCGGCGGGTGCTCGACCTCGTCCCAGGACAGGCTGCCCTTGAGCATCTCGTCGTGCCGTTCGAGATCCATGGGCTGGCAGCCGATGACGAAGGTCTTGTCCATGCCGGCTTCCTTGTGGACGTGCTTGTCCTGGAAGTCCTTGCGCTCCTGCATCTCGATGAACGAGCGACGGGTCGGGTACTTCACGATGGCGACGCGATCCCACTGGGTGCCGTCGCCGAGCGGTGTGGCGTCGACCTCGGCCGCGTAGACGATCTCGGCACCGACCGCCTTGAGCGGGCCGGTGGGCGTGTACTCGTCGTCGGCGTCACGTCCGGAGCGGCCACTGTCGGCCCCGTCGCCGTAATCGGCGACGTCCTTGTACTTCATCAGGTTGACCATCCACACCGGGCCATCGTCGGCCGGGTCGGTGGTGGCAAGCTTCAGGCCGTACTCGTGGTCGACGGTTCCGTAGCTGGGCATGGTCGCTCCTCGGGGAAATGTTTTGTCACGACGACTGACATATCCTGGCGGGGTTCGACGACTCAGCGCAACTTCTTGGTCTTCTCCGGCGGCGAGGCGATGAACGGCAGCGTCGTGCGCTCGGCGTTGCGCACCCCTTCGACCGTCTCGACGGTGAGCGGGGCGCCGTCGGCGTCGAACGGCACGTCGACCATCGCGAACGCGATGTTGCGGTCGAGGCGAGGCGAGTGCACCGAGTTGGTGACATAGCCGACCTGCTCGCCCCCGCTCATGACGGGCCAGCGATGCTCATTGTTCTTCAACAGGGCGGGACCGTCGAGGAAGATGCCGATGAGCCGCCGGCGCACGCCCTCGTCCCGGACCTTCTCGAGGGCGGCCTTGCCGAGGAATTCGGTGTCCCACGCGATCAGGCGGTCGAGGCCGAGCTCGAGGGGGTTCTCGTCGGGGGTGATGTCCGACGCGTAGTCGAGCACACCCCCTTCGATGCGGCGGATGCGGTTGGGTGAGCCGGGCGAGATGCCGTACGGCTCGCCAGCCTTCATCAGGATCTCCCAGAGCTCGCCACCGCGCTCCTGACCGAGCAGGTACACCTCGAAGCCGAGTTCGGAGCTGTAGCCGGTGCGTGAGATCACGACGTCGATGCCGTCGACCGAGCCCCGCATCCACCGGTAGTAGCGCAGGTCGAGAATCTCCTCGCCGAACACGTCGACCATGATCTCGGCCGACTTCGGACCCTGCAGCTGCATCGGGTACACGTGCGGCGTGTCGACCTCGACGTCGTAGCCGGCGAACGCCGACACGCCCTTGGCCCACAGGTACATGTCGGAGTCGGCGGTCGAGAGCCAGAAGCGATCCTCGGCCATGCGCAGCATGACGGGATCGTTCAGCACGCCACCGTCCTGGTTGGTGAGGAACACATATGCGCAGCGGCCGGGTTCGATCGTGGTGATGTCGCGCGGCGTCAGCAGCTGCATGAACGCCTCGGCGTCGGGGCCGGCGATCTCGACACACTTCTGCACGCCGACGTCCCACAGCGACGCCCGCTCGAGCACGTTCCAGTATTCCTTGACCGGAGAGTCGTAGCCGACCGGCATCCACATCCCGTTGTAGGGATGGAACTCGTTGGCGCCGTACTCGACGGCCTTGTCGAAGAACGGCGACTTCTTGATGCGCGGGTTGAGCCCGTGAGCCTTCATGGCCGGGAGCCTACGACCGCTCTCTCCCAGGCGTCAGCCCTCGAGGCGGGCGAGGTCGACGTTCCAGACGCCGTAGGCCGCGTCGATCGCCGCATCCCGGCCGACGACCTCGCTGGCGACCGAACTCAGGCCGTTGAGGTAGGCCGTGACTTCGTTGTTGGCCGCGTCGAGCAGGAAGGCATCGGCCTCTTCCTGCGTGAGCTCGGCGTGGACGTCAGTGGTGCCCTCGCCGATCGACCGGACCTGGATGACGTGCCAGCCGAACTGGGACTGGACCGGATTGGTGATGCCGACCCCGTTGGCCCTCGCCCCGTCGCCGTACTCGGCAACGTAGGCGGCAGTGGCAGCGCAGCCGAGGTCGCCACCGCGGGGACCGGACGGCCCGGTCGAGTACTCCATCGCCAACGCTGCGAAATCACCGCCGCCCTGGGCCAGTGCCGCGACCTCAATCGCCTCCTCCTCGGTCTCGAGCAGGATGTGGCTCGAGCACACGACCTCGGGCGTCGGCAACGTGTCGGCGAGTGCAGCGACCTCCTCCTCGGCGACGTTGCGCGCAGCGACGAACACGGCGTTGGCGCGGCGCAGGAGCGGATCGACCTCGCCTTCGATGGTGGCGAGCGACAGATCGGCCTCGACCAGGTCGATCTCGCTGATCGTGCGGCCGCCTTCGGCGAGCACGGCCTCGAGACCGGTGGTCAGCAGCCAGATCTCGAGGGTGGCGGAAGGACTCTGCCCGATCTGCTCGGCGAACGACTCGATCTGTGAGGCGGTGACCGAGATGCCCGCGAAGGTCGCGATCGGCGGCCCGGTCGGTGCCGTCGTCGTCGGCGCGGCCGAGGTGGCCGGGGCCTGCGTCGTGCTCGACGACTCCGTCCCGGCGTCGGTCGAGGCCGACGGGTCTCCGTCGCCGTCGCTGCCGCAGGCAGCCGCGAACAGGACGAGGGCGAGCACGAGCAGGAGGAGCAGACGTGGGTGGCGCACGGCGAGAATCTAGAGGCGTCGAGGAGCGGAGCCTCGGCGGGTGCTGCTCAGGTGACCGGCTTGGCGCCGAGCACGACCTTGGTGCGGCTGTGATCGGTGCTGACCGAGGCGCGGGCGACGGAATCCATCGCCTCCTCACCATGGCCGAGCACACACTCCGGATCGGGTCCGTCGAGCGGGATGCCGGTGAAGAACTTGGCCGCCATGCACCCGCCCTGACAGGCGTCGAAGTGGCCACAGCTCGCACACGCCCCGGCCGACTGCGGCTCACGAAGTTCGGTGAAGAGCTCGCTCTCCTGCCACACCTTCTGGAAACCACCCTCGTCGCGGACCGAACCGGCGAGGAACTCGTCGTGCAGCACGAACGGGCAGGCGTAGACATCGCCGACCGGATCGATCAGGCACACGACACGACCGGCACCGCAGAGGTTGAGGCCCGGCAGCGCTTCGCCGAGGGCAGAGAGATGGAAGAACGAATCGCCGGTGAGCACGTCGGGGCGATCCATCAGCCAGTGGTAGAGCTCGCGCTGCTGCTGATCGGTGGGGTGCAGCTCTTCCCACGAGTCGGCGCCGCGGCCCGACGGGCGGAAGCGGGTGAGTCGCAGTTGGGCGCCATAGCGGTCGGCCATCGCCTTGAACTCGTCGACCTGCGGGATGTTGTGGCGGGTCATCACCACGGAGATCTTGAAGCCCTCGAAGCCGGCGTCCTTGAGGTGTTCCATCGCCTGGACGGCGGTGGCGAACGAACCCTCGCCGCGCACATGGTCGTTGGTCTCTGCGTCGGCACCGTCGATCGAGATCTGCACGTCGACATAGTCGGACTCGGCGAGCTGCTTCGCGACGGCGGCGTCGATGCCCGAGCCGTTCGTGGAGAACTTCACGCCGACGCCGTGGCTGACGGCGTAGTCGACGAGATGCCAGAAGTCCTTGCGGATCGTCGGTTCGCCGCCGCCGATGTTGATGTAGAAGACCTGCATCCGCTGCAGCTCGTCGATAACGGCCTCGCACTCTTCGGTCGTGAGCTCGCGAGGATCGCGCCGGCCCGACGACGACAGGCAGTGCACGCACTGCAGATTGCAGGCGTACGTGAGCTCCCACGTGAGACAGATGGGGGCGTCGAGCCCGGCCTTCATCTGGTTGGCCAGGCCGGACTGCTTGACCGGCGACAACACAAGGTTGTCGGGACGGGGTTCGGTGATCTGGAGTCCGGAGGTGAGGGTCATGCGGCCACGCTCTCTTCAGGGACGAGGAAGTCGGATGCGGCCAGCGAGGCGAGCGCCTTTTCGAAGCTGGGCCAGCGGCGGGGGTTGATCTCGGCCGCGTCGAAGGCGGCCCGCACGGACTCGTGATCGTCGAGCGACTCGACGAGGGTGACGAGTTCCTTGGCGCGCAGGAAGTTCAGGCGCCGATTGCCGTAGTGATAGGCGAGAGCGCCGAAGGGTTCGGGGCGCAACGCCACCTGCTCGTGCAGACGGTACGCCCGATCGGCGTCGAAGGCCGACAAGGTCACGAACGCCGGACTAGTAGACGCCGCACATGCCGTCGATGGAGATCTCCTCGACGAGCAGTTCTTCCTCGACGAGTTCGGCCTCGTCGGTCTCCACGGTGTCGACCGGGGTTTCGTCGATGAGTTCGGTGGGTTCCATGGGATCCTCCTCGAGGTGGTGCGCCGCCCACTGTAGGCGGCGAACGAACGACCGGCGATTCGCCTACCTGGTGGGGATGCCGCGCTGGACGAGTTCGGCGAAGCTGCGAGGCGCGTTGGCGATCATGGCCATCCCGATGCTGCGCTTCGGCAGCCGCACGTGATCGCGGTCCTTCTCGATCGCCTTGACGATCGCGGCGGCGACCTCGTCGACCTCCATGATCCGGGCGAGACCGAGGCTCTTGTAGCGGTCGAAGCTGGCCTTCACGAAGTCGTTGCTGCGCAGATCGTCGAGCATGTCGGTCTGCACGAAACCGATCTCGACGGTGGTCACGCCCACGCCGCTGCCGGCCAATTCGCCCTTCAGCGAACGCGAGAACGACGACAGCCCGGCCTTCGAGGCGGAGTAGGTCGCCCAGCCGGGCGAGCTGACGACCGACGCCATCGACGAGATGTTCACGATGCGGCCACTCCCCCGCTTGAGCATGTGGGGCAGCACGTGGTGGGCGAGTGTGATCGGCACGCCGAGGTTCACCCCGATCACGGCTCGAAGGTCGTCGGGGTTCTGCTCGGCGACCTGACCGACGATCTCGATGCCGGCGTTGTTGACGAGCACGTCGATCGGGCCGAGCTCGAGGGCGCCACCGATCATCCGGTCGGCGACGACCGAGTCGTTGAGATCACCGACGATCGGGATCAGCCCGAGTTCGTCGACCGCCGCCGCGATCGACGCCTCGCTGCGAGCGGTGCCGATGATCGTCGCCCCCTTCGCGTGGAGCATCCGGGCGATCTCGAGCCCGATTCCCCGAGACGCACCGGTGATGAGCACACGAGCGCCAGACAGGTCCATCTCGGCGACGGTACCGGCCTGCGCCCGCGCGCCCACACCTGCGGCGGTCACGGCCGGCGGATGCCGAGATCGTCGAGCATGTGGCGGCACGCTGCTCGCAGCGGCTCGGCAGCGGCCTGATTGCGGGGACCCTCGAGCTGGCGGACGAGGAGGTCGTGGCCGAGCTCGAGGGCGCCGACGAGACGTTCGCCCTCGGCGAGCGCGATCACGTACGTCCGGCCGACGCGCACGTCCTCGACATAGTCGGCGATGCAATTGCCGAGCTCGGCACCCCATCGACGCAGCTCGGTGGCGTTGCGGGGAAGGACGAATCGAATCCCAGCGTGGCGGTAGCCGTCGACGAGTTCGATGGTCACCGGGTACTGCCACGCTCCGGCCGGCGCCGCCTCGGCCGCCGGCTGGGGGCCACGCCGAGGCGCGTCGTTCGGCGGGATCGGCACGCCGGCTCGTTCCGCCTCCGACGACGCGAGGTCGTGGAGACCGTCGACGGTCGTCGGCACGGGGTGCCCGTTCGCGATGACGCTCTCACACAGGCGCAGGGCCGACCACAGCTCGGCCACCCCGCCGGGCGACGCCAAGGCATCCCGGCAGAGGCGGACGCCGACCGCTTCGGGGACCGACGGCCAGATCCGTCGCAGTTCGGTGCGATGTTCGACGGTCGGCCAGGCGACGGGCGGCTGCCAGCCCGAGCCGGCCGCGATCGTGGCGACATGATCGATCGGCCACGAGCGGGGAAGGGTCGACGCAAGCCCGACGGGGCCGAGATCGACCGGGTCGTGGGTCTCTCCGGACGTGAGCCCATCGCGTGCGGCTCGGCGCAGCCCGCGGGTGATCCGCTCGCCGAACAGCACGGCGAGGCCCGCATCGAAGGTCTCGCAGCGCAGTGCCGACGCCGCCCAGGCCGGAACGGTCGGCGGGGTGCCCACGCCGATCACCGCCAGTTGCCGGACCAGAGGGAACGACAGCAGGGCGCACACCTCGTCGAGCCGGCGGCCGTGCATGGCCGCATCGGGGTAGCGGGCGACGAGGTGCTCGGCCAGGGCGTCACACCAACGGTCGGCGTCGACTCGGTGGCGGGCCGCCTCGGCCCGCAGTCGCCGACCGATCGTGCGTGGCTGCAGCGACACACTCTGTGCCCGCCCGGTCGGGAGGACGAGCGCGACGCGGATCACCGCCGACGGCTCGGGACGGAAGGTCGCGACGGGTTCGTCGTGGGCGAGCGCGGTGGTGATACCGCCTTCGTCGAAGGCCGCCAGACCCGCGCAGAGGGAACGAAGCTCCGCCATCGGCCCACCATCGCGCACGAACACCTGTTTGCCCAGCGCGCGGGCCTGTGGATTTCGCGATCGCTCGGCCGAACCGGGAATCGCCGCTACTTGTCGTCGTAGATGACGTCGTCGGGGATCGAGTTCGTCTCATCGGTGATCATCTCGCCGCCGCGGAAGACCGACTCGAGGAAGGTGACCGCGAACGTGTTGGTGAGTTCCTTCACCCGCTCGATCGGCATGTCGTCGGCCGAGCAGCCCTCCACGCCCATGTCGGTGATGACATCGACCACGAGCGGATTCGCCCCCTCGCGGTCGGGGACGACCTCGAGATAGTCGCAGAGGTCGGTGAACGACTGGTGCTCGCCGGCGACCAACTCGACCCGGTAGTGGGGGCTCGCCGGGCTCACGGCCCACGGTGTTTCCACGTTCGGTTCGACGGGGGTCGTGGTGTCGTCGGTTCCGACGAGGATCAGGGTGGGGATGTCGATGCGGGCGAGGTCATCCTCGGTGAGCAGGGCGAGGGCCGGTGCGAGGGGGATGAGCGCATCGACGCGGGGGTCGGCCGGGGTCGCACCGATCGGGTTGTCGGCCCCCGAGGCGACGGCGTATGACGTGAACCCGCCGAAGCTGTGGCCGGTGACGGCGATCGACTCGGCGTCGATCAGCGGCGCGACGGCACCGTTCGCAAGCACACCGTCGATCACCGAGATCACGTCCAGCGGCCGGTTGTAGGAGATCAGGTCGAAGGGATCGGCGTTGCCCAGCACCCGCTCGACCGCGGTGTTGCCTGCATGGTCGGGGGCGACCACGACATACCCGTGGCTGGCGATGGTCTCGGTGTAGTCGGAGTGGATGAAACGGATCCCGCCCGAGCCGTGGGAGTACACGACCATCGGGAACGGCCCAGCGTCGGACGCCTGGTCGAGGCCGACCGCGAGGGCCCGCGGCGAGTCGTAGTAGTCACCGGTGACGAACGCGTAACGGGCGGCATCACCCGTCGCACCCTCGACCAGCGGGAACCACACGTCGACGGTGAGGTCGAAGTCGCGGTGGTCAGCGGCGACGGTGATCGTCTGCACACCGACTGCGTACGGACCGTCGCCGATCGGCTCGATCGCCGGGAGCGGCGGCTCGGTCGTCGTGGTGGTGGTCGTCTGCGGCGGTGACGTCGTCGTCGGGCTCTCGTCGACGTCGGCCTCGCCGCTGACGGCCCCGTCGTCGGCCGCCGCATCGGCCTCGATGTTGGCCGCATCGGTGTCGGCCGTGTCGTCGTCACCCCCGCAGGCGGCGGCCACGACGGCCAGGACGAACAACGAGACGAGCACTCGGCGCAAACGCATGCGGGGATGGTGCCACGAGGCCGACGGTTAGCGGCAACCGGCGCGGTGGAGGAAGTTCTTCACACAGCAGTCAGCGAGGGCGTATCGTTGGGTCATCGACTTGAAAGGGGCTGCGGGATGCCTTTCGAGACTCGGTTGACCAACTCTGGCGGGATGGTCATCGGATCCCAGTACGTGACCAAGGACGACGGCATCGAGGTCCTCGAGACCGTCTTCGCGAATCCTCACTGGCGACACCTCGTCGTCGACGTCTCCGCGTCCACCGCGCCCGAGATCTTGAGCCGAGACGAGGAACTGTCGGGCCTGCATCATCTGGTGCGGATCGTGCGGGATCTTCCGCTGCCGGCGGAGTATCAGATCGCCATCGTGGTCTCTCCGATCACCGCAGCGCGGGTCGCCGACTTCCTGGACCTCTGCCGCTCGCTCAACGTCGCGATCGACGCGGCCTCGTTCACGACGCTCGACGATGCGCTGGCGTGGGTCGGCGCCGAACTACCGGTGACCTGAACACGTCGGCGGCCGCCTGCGCCTCGCGCCCGGGGCCGGGTTTACACTCTGCCGATGGCGGCCGAGACCCTCCATCCCGTGCAACGCCCGGGACGTCACGTCGAACTCGTTTTGCGGTTTCCGACCCTCTCCGAGGCGCTCGTCGCGCTCGCGAACGATCCGTCGATCCTGCCGGTCGCCGGGGGCAGCGACCTGTTGCTCGACCTGCACCGGGGCGGCCCCGGAGCACCGGTCACGTTGCTCGATCTGACCCCGATCCGAGAGCTGCGAGGCATCTCGATCGCCAACGGCGTCGTGCGGCTCGGCGCGCTCACGACCCACAACGACGTCGCCGGGCACCCGGAGCTTCCCGTCGTCGCGCTTCCGCTTGCGCAGGCGTGCCTCGAGATCGGCTCGCCGCAGCTGCGCAACCGGGCGACGATCGCCGGCAACCTCGCCACCGCCAGTCCGGCCAACGACACCATCTCGGCACTGTTGGCCCTCGACGCGATGGTCGAGATCTCGAGCAACGGCGCCGTGCGCATGGTGCGCCTCGACGACTTCTTCACCGGTTTCCGGTCCACCGTCCTTCAGCCGGGCGAGCTGATCACTGCGATCGAATTCCCGACACTTGGCGATTCCGAGTCGGGGATCTGGGCCAAGCTCGGCAACCGGGCCGCCCAGGCGATCTCGGTCGTGCACCTCGGTGTCGTGGTCGATCGGGCCGACGACGGCGTCGTCCGCGATGCCCGCATCGCCATCGGTTCGGTCGCCGCTCGGGTCGAAGTGCTGCACGAGGCCGCGGAAGCGCTGATCGGTCGTCCGTTCGACGGCGCCGCGATCGACGCGTGTGCGGCTGCGGCGGGCGCTGCGGTCGCCCCGCTCGACGACGTCCGGGCCACCGCCGAGTACCGCAGCGCACTGATCCCCACCCTGGTGCGTCGGTCGCTCGACGCGATCCGCACCGGCGCCACCGATCGGCAATGGCCGGGGCGGGTGCCGTGCCTCATCGGCGATATGCCCGCCGGCACCAGTGAGCGCCGCGCGGTCGACGACAACAGCGAGATCCACGTGATGCTGAACGGGGCACCGGTGAGCGGTCGCAACGCCGCGTCGGTGACGCTCCTCGATTGGCTCCGCGACGAGGCCGGCCTCACCGGCACCAAGGAGGGCTGTGCCGAAGGCGAGTGTGGCGCCTGCACCGTGCAGCTCGATGGCGACGCGGTGATGAGTTGTCTCGTGCCGGCCGCGCAGGTCGACGGCCACAGCGTCGCCACCGTCGAAGGCATGGCCGCCCCCGACGGCACCCCACACGCGATCCAGCAGGCGTTCGTCGACGAATTCGCCGTGCAGTGCGGTTTCTGCATCCCCGGCTTCATCGTTGCGTCGGCCAGCCTGCTCGGCGAGATCCACGACCCGACCGACGACGACATCCGCCTCGGCCTGTCGGGCAACCTGTGTCGCTGCACCGGCTACTACCCGATCATGCAGGCCGTCCGGCGCGCCAGCGTCGTGCCGGTCGAACTCGACGAGAGCGACTTCCGATGAGTGTCGGTTCGTCCGCCCCCCGCCACGACGCCGCCGCCAAGGCCGACGGGTCGATCGACTACGCGGGCGACTCGGTTCCCGCCGATGCGCTCCACGCCGTCGTCGTGTTCTCCGGCAAGGCGCACGCCCGCATGCGCTCGATGTCGGTCGAGGCCGCTCGAGCGGTCCCGGGCGTGGTCGACGTCATCACCGCCGCCGATGTGCCGGTCAACGAGTACGGCCTGACGATGCGCGATCAGCCGGCGCTCGTCGGCGTCGACCACACCGGCGTCGCGGCCGTCGACGGAGCGGTCAGCCGATGGGAGGCCGACCAGATCGCCGTCGTGGTCGCCGAGGACCGAGCGGCCGCCACCGCCGGCGCTGCGGCGCTCGAGGTCGAGTGGGAGGACCTGCCGATCGTCGCCGACATCGACGCGGCACTCGCAGTCGACGCTCCCCTCGTACATCCCGAGAACGGGCTCGACACCAACGCGTACCACCACCTGAAGATCCGCAAGGGCGACGTCGACTTCGGCTTCGCCCTCGCCTACGCCGTCGTCGAGGACACCTACGAGGTGCCCCACCAAGAGCACGCCTACCTCCAGCCGGAAGCGGGAACGGCCTACCTCGACGACGAGGGCCGGGTGACGATCGAGGTCGGCGGCCAGTGGACCTCCGAGGATCGTGAACAGGTGGCGCACGTGCTCGGCTTGCCCGACGAGCGCGTGCGGATCATCTACAAGGCGATCGGTGGCGCGTTCGGCGGGAAGGAGGACATGTCGATCCAGATCGCGCTCGGGCTCGCGGCGATGCGCCTCGCCGAGCGGGGCGAGCATCGGCCGATCCACTGCCGGTGGTCGCGCGAGGAGTCGATCGTCGGCCACCACAAACGCCATCGCGGCCGGATTCACATCCGACTCGGCGCCACTCACGACGGCACGATCACTGCCCTCGAAGCCGATGTCGATCTCGACGCCGGGTCCTACAACTACACCTCCAACAAGGTGCTGGGGAACGCCCATCTCTCGGTCGCTGGCGCGTACCGCGTGCCGAACGCCCGCATCGACAGCCGGGCGATCTACACGACCACGGTGCCCGGCGGCGCGTTCCGCGGCTTCGGCGGACCGCAGGGCCACTTCGCAATCGAGTCCGCGATGAACAAGCTCGCAGTCGAACTCGGCATCGATCCGGTCGAGATGCGGCTGCGCAACGCACTCGTCGACGGCGACGACGGCATCACCCAGACCGTCATGCCCGAGGGGGTCAGCGCTCGCGAAGTGATCACGGCGTGTTCGATGCAGGCCGAGCTCGATGAGCCGCTCGCCGATCCCGAGCCGTTCTCCCCCATTGCGTCATTGCCGTCGGCCACCACGTCGCTCCGCAAGGGCCGCGGCTTCGCCGCCGGGTTCAAGAACGTCGGCTTCTCGTTCGGTTTCCCCGAGCGATGCGAGGCCGAGATCGTCCTGCACGGCGACGCCGATGACGACACGCCGACCAGCGCCGACCTCTACCACGGTGGTGCCGAGGTCGGGCAAGGCATCCATCAGGCCATGCGCCAGATGGCCGCCGACGCCACCGGCGTGCCCCTCGACGACGTGCGCGGCCACTTCTCCGACACGGCCACCTCCGGCGACCCAGGTTCGGCGTCGGCCAGTCGCCTCACGTTCATGTCGGGCAACTCGATCCTCGGTGCGGCCGAGGAGGCCGAGAAGGCCTGGCGGGAGGGGGAGCGACCAGCCCGCGGCTTCTTCCGCTACGTCCCGCCGCCGACCGAGGCACTCGATCCCGAGACCGGCGCCGGCGTGCCGAACTTCTGCGTCGGCTACATGGCGCAGTGCATCGAGGTCACCGTCGACGTCGACACCGGCCACATCCGGGTCGACCGGGTGACCTCCACGCATGACGTCGGCAAGGCGATCAACCCGGCGCTCGTACGCGGCCAGATCGAGGGCGGCGTCGTGCAGGCCCACGGCTACGCGATGAGCGAGGACCTCCAGCTGCGCGACGGCTTCATCACCAACCCGCGCTTCTCCGGCTACCTCATCCCCGGCATCGGCGACATCCCCGTCCACGTCGACAGCCAGATTCTCGAGCTCGCCGATCCGCTCGGCCCGTTCGGCGCACGCGGCGTCGCCGAGATGCCGTTCATCACCTACGCGCCGGCACTCACCGCGGCGGTGCACGACGCCACCGGCGTCTGGTTCGACACGTTCCCGCTCACGCCGAGCCGGGTGCTGGCAGGGCTGCGAGCCGCAGAGGCCAGGCCCGAAACGACGTAGCCCTCAGCGCCCCGGCCATTCGGGCGGGCGGCGTTCGAAGAAGGCGGCGATGCCCTCCGTGCGGTCGTCGCTCTCCAGAATCGTCTGCATCGCAGCCTCGGTGGCGGCCCAGCCGACCGCGTCGCCGTCCTCGTTGATCGTGTCGAGTGCGGTCAGCGTCGCCCGGATGGACGTCGGCGCATTGAGCTCGATCCGCGCAGCGAGCGCGATGGCCTCGGCGACCGCCGTGCCTGGCTCGACGATGCGGTTGACCACACCGAACTCGGCCAGGCGCTGTGCGGGAACGGGATCCCCGGTGAGCAACATCTCCCGAGCGACGTTGAGCGGCAGCGCTCGCGGCACCCGGAACAGACCGGCACTCGTGGCGACGAGTCCACGGCGCACCTCGGGCAGACCAAACGTCGCCGAGGTCGACGCCACGATCAGGTGACACGCCAGCGCGATCTCGAACCCACCACCGAAGGCCGACCCCTCGACCGCCGCGATGATCGGCGTGCTCGAGCGCCGCCGGATGATGCCGTATTCACCGCCCCGCTCGGTCAGGGTGCCGGACCCTTCGGCGATGTCGGTGCCCGCGCAGAACACGGCGTCGCCGCCGGCCACCACGATCGCCCGGACCGACGGATCGTCCTCGCCCTCGTCGAGCGCAGCGCTGATCGACTCGGTCATCTCACCGTTGATGGCATTGCGCTTCTTGTCACGGTCGAGGCGAACGACGAGCACGCCGCCGTGGCGTTCGGTCTTCACGGGCATGGGGCGACGGTAGCCCTCCAACCCGCTGACTACCGTGGCGTCATGGCGCGGATCCTCGACTACACCGGCACCGAACGCGAACGCACGACGACGGTCGCCGATCTCCGATTCCTCCGGGCGAGCGGTGAACGGCTCGTGCAAACCACCGCCGGCACGGCTGAGGAGGCCGAGGCCGCCGAAGCCGCCGGCATCGACATGCTGGCCTGTCTCGGCCAAGCAGTCCCCGACGTACGCAACGGCACCCAGCGGCTCTTCGTCAGCGCCGCGATCGACTTCAACGGCGCGGTGACCGCCGACGATCTCCTCGGCGACGCGTTCGCTGCGCTCGAAGCCGGCGCCGACATGATCATCACCGCTCGTGGTTTGGCGTGTGTCGAGTTGCTGGCGTCGGAGGACTTGCCGGTGATGGGGCATCTCGGCTTCGTCCCCAAGAAGTCGACGCTGTACGGCGGCGTCCGCACGATCGGCCACACGATCGACGAGGCCACCGCCCTGCTCGACGACTTCCGACGCCTCGAGGACGCCGGGGCCACGGCGGTCGAGTGCGAGCTGATCACCGCGAACCTGATGGCGGCGATCCAACAACGCATCGGCCTCGTGACCATCTCGTTGGGATCGGGGCCGAGCGCCGACGTGCTCTTCCTCTTCCAGAACGACGTCTGCGGCGAGAGCCCGCGCCCACCCCGGCACGCGCGCAGCTACGGCGACGTCGCCGGGCTCCACCAGCAGATCCGAGACGAACGGGTGTCGGCGCTGTCGGCCTGGAAGGCCGACGTCGAGTCGGGCGGCTTCCCGGCGCGGACCGAGACGAGTCTCAGCCCCGACGACGTGCTCGCCGCACTGGGTTGATCTGCCTCGCCTTTTCGCGACGCGCTCGTGACGCGTCGCGACAAGGTGAGGCAAGCAACGACGTCAGCCCGCCGGCTGGAAGCGCCGAGCGGCCGCCGCGTGTGCAGCGAGCTTCTCGTCGAGGTCGGGGGCGACGAGCAGACCGGACTCCACGACCGGGCGGCCGGCCACGATCGTGTGCCAGGCCGAATGGGGACCGGTGCGCAGCCAGCCCTCGATGAGGTCGTCGAGCACACCGGCGAAGATCGGACCGTCGAGCTTCCAGACGGCGACATCGCCGACCGCACCGACCGACAGCTCGCCGATCTCACCGATACGACCGAGGCAGCCAGCGCCGCCACGGGTCGAGATCTCGAGCGCGGTGCGGGCATCCATCGCCTCAGCCCCGCTCTTCAACTTGCCCTGCAGCATCGAGAGGCGGGCCTCCTGCCACAGCGACGCCGAGTCGGCCGACGACGAACCGTCGCACCCGAGGCCGACGTGGCAGCCAGCGTGGCGCAGGTCGACGACGGGCGCGATGCCCGACGAGAGGATCATGTTCGAGCTCGGGCAGTGGGCGATGCCGACGCCGGCCGCGCCGAGGCGAGCGACCTCGTCGGGATTGGGCATCACCACGTGGGCGCCCCAGCTGCGGTCGGACAGCCAGCCACAGTGCTCGTAGTAGTCGACGGGCCGCATGCCGAACGTGGCGATGGCGTACTCGTCGTCCTCGCCGTTCTCGGCGAGGTGTGTGTGCAGACGGACGTCGAGTCGCTCGGCGAGTTGGGCGGTCTCGACCATCAAATTCTCGCTCACCGTGAACGGCGAGCAGGGAGCGAGCGCGATGCGCACCATCGCCCCGTGGCTGCGGTCGTGGTGGCGCTCCACCGCCCGTTGCGACTCGGCGAGGATGTCGTCCTCGTCTCGCACGGCGTCGTCGGGCGGCAGGCCGCCGTCGCTCTCCCCGACCGACATCGATGCGTACGTCGGGTGGAAGCGCATCCCGAGATCGACGGCGGCCTGGATCTCCGCACCGAGCAGATCGCCGGCCCGCAGCGGGTGGAGATAGTGATGATCCGACGAGGTCGTGCAGCCCGACAGGGCGAGCTCGGCAAGCCCGACCCACGCGGCGAGGTACTCGGCCTCCTCGTCGATTGCGGCCGTCCACAGCGGGTAGAGCGACTGGAGCCAGCCGAAGAGCGGTGCGCTCGTCATCGGCGGGTAGGCCCGCGTGAGGTTCTGGAACAGGTGGTGATGGGTGTTCACCAGTCCGGGGGTGACGAGGCAGCCGTCGGCATCGATGATGCGGTCCGCATCGGGCATCGGATCGGTGGACGAGCCGACGCCGGACACCAGGCCGTCGGTGATCGCCACCCAACCACCGGGCAGCTCCCGTCGGGCGTCGTCGACGGTGGCGACGAGGGCCGCATTCCGAATCAGGAGGTCAGTCATCGTCGCTCTGGATCGCGTTGAGATAGTTGTAGATGGTGATGCGGCTGACGCCCATGATCTCGCCGACCGACTCCACGGCCTTGCGAAGCAAGAACGCACCCCGCTGATCGAGGATCCGGACCGCCGCCTGCTTCTGCTCTCGGGAGAGTTCCGCGAGCGGCGCACCGAGCTGTTCCTCCACTGCGGCGACCATCTGGCCGAGGGCGTCGTGGAGATCGCCGAATCGAGCGGTGGCGGGGCTCTCACCGAGCCGGACCTGCACGGCGGTGGCGCCGTGTTCGAGCGCAACGCGGCTCATCGATTCGACCGCCGCGGTGACCGTGTCAGCCGGGCCGACGATCACGGTGGCGAACGGACCCATCTCGGGCTCGAAGCCATGGGAGCGACACGCCTCGAGTGCCATGCGGACATGGTGGCCGGGGGCGCCTTCGAGGAAGGGCTCGACCAGGAACTCGGCCCGGATTTCGGCGGTATCGCTGGTGGCCATGGCTTTGACAGTTTGTTAACTTCGCTCCCTCATGGCAAGCCTCTCGACGGATCTCACCATCGACATCGACCGGCTCGTCGGACGGCTCGCCGCGCTGGCCGAGATCGGCGCGATCGCAGGCACCGAAGGCTGCGCCCGGCTCGCCCTCACCGATGAGGACAAGGCGGGCCGCGATCTCGTCGTCTCGTGGATGCGCGACCTCGGCCTCGAGATCACCGTCGACGGCATCGGCAACGTGGTCGGGGTCATGGACGGCATCCACGACGGCCCCCCGGTCATGACCGGCTCACACATCGACACCGTCCGAACCGGCGGCCGCTACGACGGCAATCTGGGCGTGCTGGCCGGGCTCGAGATCGTCGAGACCCTCCAGTCGGCGGGTGTCACGCCACCGCGCGATCTCGCTGTCGCCTTCTTCACCGACGAGGAGGGCGCCCGCTTCCCGCCCGACATGCTGGGCAGCCTCGTCTACGTCGGCGGAATGAGCGTCGAGGAGGCCCACGCGATCGAGGGCATCGACGGCACCACCATCGGCGGTGAACTCGAACGCATCGGCTACCTCGGTGGTGCGCCACTGCCCGCGCCGGCGCCGCACGCCTTCGTCGAGCTCCACGTCGAGCAGGGTCCGGTGCTCGAAGCCGAGGGGATCACGATCGGTGCGGTCACGAGCGTGCAGGGCATCAGCTGGACCGAGGTCTCGGTTCGGGGCCAGTCCAACCACGCCGGCACCACCCCGATGGCGCTCCGCAAAGATCCGGGTGTCGTGGCGTTCCGCACGGCTGCCTTCGTGCGCGACCTGGCCGAAGAGCTCGGCGCGCCCCAGGTCGCCACCGTCGGCCGCATGCACCTGCATCCCAATCTCGTCAACGTCGTGCCCGCGTCGGCGGACTTCACGATCGACCTGCGCCACACCGACGAACAGGTACTGCTCGACGCCGAGCGACGCACTCACGAGTTCATCAGCGCCACCGCTGCGGCCGAGGGCTGCACCGTCGAGACCCGCAGCCTCGCCCGATTCGAACCGGTCGAGTTCGACGAGTCGGTCATCGCGTGCGTCGAGCGGGCGGCTGCCGGCCACGGCCACACCGTGTGTCGAATGCCGTCCGGCGCGGGCCACGACGCACAGATGCTCGCCCGGGTCTGCCCGACGGGCATGGTCTTCGTCCCGTCGGTGAACGGCCTCAGCCACAACCCGGCCGAGTTCACGAGCGCGGCCGATCTCGAGGCGGGTACCAACGTCGTGCTCCAGGTCATGCTCGAATTGGCGGCGACATGAGCGCGACCCCCACCGACCACGACGCCGCCGCCGGTGGCGCCCACGAGCTGCCACCCCCACGACCTCTGGTCGTCTCGGCCGGCCAGCTCGGGCCGATCCACCGCAACGAGCGGCGCGAGTCGGTGGTCAACCGGCTGATCCGACTGCTCGAGAAGGCCCACAGCGAGGGCGCCGAGCTGATCGCCTTCCCCGAGCTCGCCCTCACCACCTTCTTCCCCCGCTGGTACGTCGAAGGCAATCCGGAGATGGATCTCGACTCGTTCTACGAGACGGAGATGCCGGGGCCGGAGACGAAGCGACTCTTCGAGCGGGCCCAGGAGCTCGAGGTCGGCTTCTGTCTCGGTTACGCCGAACTCACGCCCGACGGCCGCCGCTACAACACCCAGATTCTCGTCGAGCGCGACGGCACGATCGTCGGCAAGTACCACAAGGTCCATCTGCCCGGTCATCGAGAGCACGAGCCGTGGCGGGAGTTCCAGCACCTCGAGCGGCGTTACTTCGAGCCGGGCGAATCGTTCGACACGTGGAACGCATTCGGCGGTGTCGTCGGCATGGCCACCTGCAACGACCGTCGCTGGCCCGAGACCTATCGCGTGCTCGCGCTCAAGGGCGCCGAGCTGATCCTCATCGGCTACAACACGCCCAAGCACTACGCCCCCGACCCCAGCCAGAACCCGCTGCAGGGCTTCCACCATCGCCTTGTCATGCAGGCCGGCGCCTACCAGAACGGCTGCTACGTGATCGGTACCGGCAAGGGCGGGCTCGAAGAAGGCGTGCCGTCGCTGGCCGAGAGCTGCATCATCGCGCCGAGTGGCCAGATCATCCTCGACTGTCGCACCGAGGCCGACGAGGTCATCACCGCCGAGATCGATCTGAGCCTCACCACCAAATACAAGGAGACGCTGTTCGACTTCGAGCGGTACCGGCGTCCCGACACCTACGGCCCGATCACCGCCCAGAAGGGCGCCACTCCCCCACCCCCACCGGAGTCCAGCCATGGCTGAGTTCACCGTCAACGGCCAGACCGTCTCGGTCGGCGACCACCACGACCATCTGCTCGCGGCGCTGCGAGACGAGCTGCAGATCACCTCACCCAAGGACGGTTGCTCGCCGTCGGGGCAGTGCGGCTGCTGCACGGTGCTGATCGACGGCAAGGCCCGCATCTCGTGCCAGACCTCGCTGGAGAAGGCCACCGGTTCGGAGATCACCACCCTCGAAGGCGTCGACGAGGCCGAACGCCAGCGCATGGCCGACGCCTTCGCCGCTCACGGTGCGCTGCAGTGTGGCTTCTGCACGCCCGGCATCGTGATGCGCACCGTCGCCCTGCTCGGGCGCGACAAGGAGACCACCCGCAGCGACGCAGCCCGTCACCTCGGCGCCCACCTCTGCCGGTGCACCGGCTATGTGAAGATCCTCGACGCGGTCGAGTCGCTCGCCGCCGGCGAGACGCCCGTCGCGATCACCGACGGTGGGGTCGGCGGCCGCGGCACCAAGTACGAGGGCCAGGCCCTCACCCTCGGCGACCGGGGCTTCATCGACGACATGACACCCGGCGGCTGCCTGCACGGCGCCGTCGTGCTGAGCGAGCACGCCCGCGCCGACATCCTCGCCATCGACCCGGCCGCCGCGCTGGCGATGCCCGGCGTTGTGGCGGTGCTCACCGCCGACGACGTGCCCGGCGAACTCCGCAGCGGCCTGATCCACAAGGATTGGCCGGCCTTCATCCCGGTCGGCGGGCGCACGTCGTATCTCGGCGACGTGCTCGCCCTCGTCGTGGCCGACACCCGCGCCCAGGCCCGCGCCGCGACCTCGGCGGTCGCCGTCGAGTACGGCGTGCTCGAGCCGCTCACCGATCCGGCCGCGGCGCTCGCCTCCGACGAGGACGCGGTGTGGACCCTCGACGGCAACATGCTCAGCCGGTCGACGTACGCCCGCGGCGACGTCGACGACGCACTCGCCCGCTCCGCCCACGTCGCCCGCCAGACCTTCCAGACCCAGCGCATCGACCACGCCTTCCTCGAGCCGGAGTCGACCCTGGCCGTGCCGACGGCCGGCGCCGACGGCTCCACCGAATCGCTCTACGTGTACTCCGGCGGCCAGGGCGTCTGGGACGACCGCAACGACATCGCCCGCATGCTCGACGTCCCCACCGACCAGGTCACCGTCGAGCTCGTCTCCAACGGTGGCGCGTTCGGCGGCAAGGAGGACATGTCGAACCAGGGCCAGACCGCGCTCGCCGCGTGGCTCCTCGGTCGCCCGGTGAAGACGACCTTCTCGCGCGAGGAGTCCTTCCTCGTGCACACCAAGCGGCATCCGATCCGCATGGAGTACGAGGTCGGCTGCGACGCCGACGGCAAGCTCCTGGCCGTCCGCTCCCGGATGATCGGCGACTCCGGCCCGTATGCGTCGGTCGGCATGAAGGTGCTCGAGCGGGCGGCCGGTCACGCCAGTGGCCCGTACGTCACCGAGACAATCGACATCGACGCGATCGCCGTGCGCACCAACAACTCGGTGTGTGGCGCCTTCCGCGGCTTCGGCGCCAACCAGGCCCAGTTCGCGATGGAAGGGATGATGGATCGCCTCGCGGAGATGGCCGGCATCTCGGGGTGGGAGATCCGCAGCCGCAACGTCGTCGAGCCCGGCGTCGTGTGGGGTCCGGGCCAGATCATGGACGACGGCTGCCTCGGCGCTCGCGCCTGCCTCGACGCGGTGAAGCCCTCATGGGACGCAGCTGTCGCCGCCGGCAACCCGGTCGGCATGGGCCTCGGCCTGAAGAACTCCGGTCTCGGTAACGGTGCCAACGAGGTCAGCCGCTCGACCGTGCGCTTCGACCCCGACGGCACGATCGAGGTTCGCCATTGCTGGACCGAGATGGGCCAGGGCATCCACACCGTCGCCCGCCAGGTTGCGGTCGAGGAGCTCGGGGTTGAACCCGACCGCATCCGGGTCGTGGTCGACACCACCCGCGAGCTCGGTGCGGGCCAGACCACCGGCAGCCGCGGCACCGTCATGGGCGCGGGCTCGGTGGCCGATGCGTGTCGCAACGCCATGGCCGGAGGTTGCGAAGAGGGCGTCGAGTACGACGGCGTCTACGTCGTTGATTGGACCAACTCGATCAACGACGGCCTCGAGAATCCGGTGATCCACTCGACCTTCGGCTACGCCGCCCAGCTCGTCGAACTCGATCCCGAGACCGGCGACATCGCCAAGGTCGTCGCCGCCCACGATGTCGGCCGCGCGGTGAACCCGCTGCTGTGCGAGGGCCAGATCGAGGGTGCGGTGCACATGGGCCTCGGCTACGCGCTGACCGAAGGCTTCCCGTGCGACGAGAACGGCAAGCCGCTCAACGAGACGTTGCGCTCGCTCGACATCATCCGCCCCAAGGACATGCCACCGACCGAGGTGATCCTCGTCGAGTCGCCCGACCCCAACTCGCCCTACGGCATCAAGGGTGTGGGCGAGATCGGCCTCGTCCCCACAGCCGGTGCGGTCGCGGCGGCACTGCACGCCCACGACGGCGACTGGCGCGACGAGTTGCCGATGCGCACCGCGCGCAACCGCGAACGGTCGAGCGCCTGGCACTGAGAAGTGCGATGATCCGTCCATGACGGTCTCGACGCCGGGCCTGGTGTGTGCGCATCACCATCTGTACAGCGCACTCGCTCGCGGGATGCCGGCGCCGCCGCGGACGCCGGGTGGCTTCCGCGAGATCCTCGAGCTGGTCTGGTGGCGGCTCGACCTCGCCCTCGACCTCGAGACGATCGAGTGGTCGGCCAAGCTCGGCGCGCTCGAAGCCCTCGAGCGCGGCACCACGGCGATCATCGATCACCACGAATCCCCCAACGCGATCGAGGGATCGTTGTCGGTCATCGCCGACGCCTGCCAAGAAGTCGGGGTTCGGATCTCCTGTGCGTACGGCGTGACCGACCGGCACGGCCCTGAGGGCGCGGCGGCCGGCCTCGCCGAGAACGACCGGTTCCTCGGCGACGGCGAACGCGAGGGGTACGTCGGTCTCCACGCCGCCTTCACCTGCTCCGACGACACGATCTCGGCCGCCGCGGAGATGGCCGCCAAGCACGACGTCGGCGTCCACGTCCACGTCGCCGAGGGCGACGGCGACACCTGGGAGCGTCTCGTCGAACACAGCGACGACGAGTGGCTCATCGTGCACGGTGTGCACCTCCCCGATGATCACGGCCTGCGGGGGACCCTCGTCCACAACCCGCGCTCCAACATGAACAACAGCGTCGGGTACGCCCGCCCGGCCCGATTCGATCTGCCGGTCGCGCTCGGCACCGACGGCATCGGCGCCGACATGCTCGAGGAGTTCCGGCTCGCCTATGTCGCGTCGCGAGCCGACAACGTCGCCGCATCGCCCGACCAGGCGTGGGGCTGGCTGCAGACCGGCTGGGATCTCATGCCCGCCGCCCTCGACGACCGTGTCTACTGGGCCGCCGAGTCGGTCGACCCGTGGCATCTCGCCTTCACCCCGGGAGCGTCCCCGCTCGAGGTCGAGATCGACGGCGAGATCGTATGGGACGGCGAACCGACGCTCGTCGACGGCGACGAGATCCGAGCCAAGGCGGCCGAGGCGGCGATGAAGCTCCACGCCCGCCTGGCTGCGATCGAGTAGCAGATGATCCCCTACGACCACGAACTACGCGAGCGCCTCCGGGCCAACCTCGCCGCGTTCGAACCCCGCACCCACGCTCTCGACGGGCGCCGGCACGCGGCGGTGAGCGTGGTCGTGCTCGACTCCGATGCCGAGATCCACGGCGTCGACACGACCTGGTGGGCCTTGCCCGAAGAAGAACGCGGCAACCGCCTCGACATGGTCCCCGGGCTCCCGCTCGATCACGGACTTAGCGGTTCGGTGGACGGCACTGCCGGCGGCGCCGCATTCATGCTGACCCGCCGGGCCCAGAAGATGAGCACCCACGCCGGCCAGTGGGCGTTCCCCGGCGGTCGCATCGACGACGGCGAGACGCCGGAGGAGGCGGCGCGTCGAGAGATCGAGGAGGAGGTCGGCCTGTCCGGGCTCGATCTGCTGGGCCGGCTCGACGACTATCCGACACGGTCGGGCTACGTCATCACCCCGTTCGTGTTCTGGGCGGGAGCCGATGCCGACCCCGTCGCCAACCCCGGCGAGGTGGCCTCGATCCACCGCATCGCGATCACCGAACTCCTGCGCCCCAACTCGCCACGCTTCGTCGACATCCCCGAAAGCGACCGGCCGGTCATCCAGGTGCCGGTCGGCGGCGATTTGATCCACGCGCCCACCGGCGCGGTCATGTACCAGTTCCGGGCGGTCGCCTACGAGGGCCGTGACGAGCGCGTCGACGGCTACGACCAGCCGGTCTTCGCGTGGCGCTGATCCACCCGGTCTCGGGAAGGATCAGGTGAGGATGAACCGGTTGCGGCCGGTCTCCTTGGCTTCGTAGAGCGCGTCGTCGGCCTGCTTGTACACCGTCGAGAACTTCGACTGGCCGTGGCGCCACTGGCACACGCCACCGGAGATGGTGATGTCGAGCGGTCCGACCGACGTGTCGAACGGCGTCGAGGCCACGGTCGAGCGAATCCGTTCGGCGATCCGTTCGGCCTGTTCGACGTCGACGCCGACGAGCAGCACGCCGAACTCCTCGCCGCCCATCCGGACGACGAGATCGTGGGGTCGCACGACACCGCGGAGGCGCTCGGCCAACTCGACGAGAACGTCGTCGCCGGCCTGATGGCCGTGGGTGTCGTTGACCGACTTGAAGTGGTCGATGTCCATCAGCACAAAGGCGATCGGCTGGCTCTTGGCCTCGGCAGCCGCCACGGCATCGTCGAGGCCGTCCTCGAAGGCACGGCGAGTGGAGAGACCGGTCAGTGTGTCCTCGGTCGCCCACTTCGTGAGCTGCTCTTCGCGTTCGTGCCGCTCGGTGTCCTCACGCACGACGAGCGCGTACCCGGCGGTGCGTTCCATCTCGTCGACGATGTGGGTGTAGACCGCGGCACCCCACCAGCGGGTGTTGTCAGGACCGATCATGTCGGCTCCGGCCTCGACCCACCCGTTGGCCTGCGCCCCCTCGGTGAGGCTGTCGAGATCGAGGTCGGCGAGGAAGAACTCGCTGATCGACTGGCCGACGATGTCGGGACCGCATCCGGTGAGGCGCTCGATCGAGGCGTTGTGGCTCTGCACGCAGCCGTCGGCGTCGACCGACACGATCATGTGAGTGTGGACGGAATCCACGATGGTCCGCAGCTCGACTTCCCGTCGGCGGATCTCGCGCTCCTGGGCGACGAGCGTGGTGATGTCGTTGATGACGAACCCGATCCGATCGTCGGCGATGATGTGGACCGAGAGCGAGAAGTTTCGGGTGTCGCCGGCGCGAGCGTCGTGTTCGAACCGGGCGTTCTCCATGACCACGCCGCGGCCATCCTTGGCGTCGACCAGCTCGCGGAGATCGGGGAAGGCGCCCTCGAAGGACGTGAAGGCGTTGGAGAGATCGGGGTTGCCGCTGAGCAGGATCATGGTCTGCGTCGCGAGCGGGTTGAGATTGATGACCGAGCCGTCACGGTGGGCCTCGACCAACCCGACCGGCGCCAGGTACATGAACTGCAGCAGCTGCTGCTCCGATTCGCTGGTCACGACACCGAGGACCAGTCGACGACAAGGTAGTTGGGGCCATCGCCGGGCTGCACGAGCATGCGGAGCCGGCACTGGGTCGGCGCCAACCGGACCGAGAGCGTGTACGGGATGGTCTCGTCGTTGCGGCCGTCGTCACGGAACTTGTCCGAGACGAGGAAATTGTTCATGCACGGCGCCACCTCTTCGAAGAAGTGGCGGCCGATCACCCGTTCGGGGTCGAGCCCGGCGTACTCCTGCTCGGTGGCGTTGTAGGCGACGCACACGAGATCGTTGTCGAGCGCGACCACGCCGAATGAGGTGTGGTCGTAGCCCTCGGGCCCGAGCTCGTCGAGCTTGGCGTGGAGGTCGGGGTCCTCGAAGTCGAGATCGACGGCGATGATGGTCATGCGTGGGCCTTTCGGTCGGTGTTGCTGGCCGCAGGGTTGTTCTCACGATCGGCACCGGCGCAGGGTCGGTCAAGGACGACGACCGACAGTGGTGACAATGGTCCCTTTTGCTTCCGACCCGCCGGGACTCAGCCGGCGACGATCCGATCGCGACCGTTTCGCTTGGCGCCGAGCAACGCTTCGTCGGCGACCGCGTAGACTTGGGCGAACGGGCTGCTGTCGCCGTTCCACGACGCGACGCCACCGCTGATCGTGATCTGCAGTTCGCCGCCGATGGTGGCGAACGGGGTGGCCGACACGACGAGCCGAAGCCGCTCGGCGATGCCGACGGCTTCGTCGGCGTCGGCGTCGACGAGCAGCACGCCGAACTCCTCGCCACCCATGCGCACCACGACGTCGCCGGGTCGGACGGTGGCGACGAGGCGCTTGGCGAGTTCGACGAGCACGGCGTCGCCGACCTGATGCCCGTGCTCGTCGTTGACCCGCTTGAACCGGTCGACGTCGAGCAGGGCGAACGACACCGGCTTGGATTCGTGCCGGGCGAGCTCGAGCGATCGGCTGACCTCGGTGTCGAAGACCCGGCGCGTGGCGAGTCCGGTCAGCTGGTCGGTGTAGGCCCACTCCTCGAGGAGGGCCTCGCGGGCGTGACGTTCGGTCGCCTCTCGCACGACGAGGGCGAATCCGTTGGGCGTCCCGGCGTCGCCGGCGAGCCGGGTGTAGACCGCCGAGCCCCACCACGTCGTGCCGTCCGGGCCCACCATGCTGGCTTCCATCTCCGTCCAGTCGTCGTCTTCGGCCTGCTCGTTCATGGCGCGGACGTCGCGGTCGTCGGAGAAGAGGGCGGTGACCGGTTGCCCGACGATCTCCGGCCCGAAGCCGGTGAGTCGTCCGATGGACGTGTTGTGGTTGAGGATGCACCCGTCGTCGTCGACCGACACGATCATGTGGGTCTGCACCGCGTCGACGATCGTGCGGAGTTCGGTCTCGCGTGCGACGACTTCGCGCTCCTTGGCGACGAGCGCGGTCACGTCGGTGATGACGAGCGCCACGCGAGCGTCCTCGATGGCGTGCACGGTCAAGGCGAAGTTGCGCGTGTCGCCGGTCGCCGGATCGAGCTCGAATCGTTCGTTGTCGATCACCACGCCGACGTCATCGAATGCCTCGAGCCGATCGAGCAGATCGGGAAAGGGACCGGCGAAGCACCGGAACGCGTTGGAGATGTCAGGACTCCCGCTCAGCAAGATCATGACGTTGTCGGCCATCGGGTTGACGTTGATGACCGTGCCGTTCCGGTGCGCCTCGATCAATCCGACCGGTGCGAGATAGAGAAAGCGAAGGAGCCGCTGCTCGACCTCGGACCCGGGCATCAGTCGATGGTGCGGTCGACCAGGAGGTAGCGAGGTCCGTCGCCGGCGGGGGCCAGCATGCGCAGGCGAACGGGGGTCGGCTCCATCATCACCGTCAAGGTGTACGGGATGACCTCGTCGAGTTGGCCTTCCTCGTACCGGCTGGAGACGAGGAAGTTGTTCATGCACACGCCTACCCGGGCGAAGAACTCCTTGCCGATCACCCGCTCCTTGTCGAGGCCGGCGAAATCGGCCTCGGTCGTGCTGTAGCCGGTACAGACAAGCTCTGCGTCCAGCTCGATCACCCCGAACTCGGCTCGGTCCCAGCCGTCGGGGCCGAGCAGCACCAGCCGCTCGTACACGTCGTCGTCGTCGAATTTCACGTCCACGCCCAACATCACACCCTCATTTCTTGCTCGGTGGCGTCTCACCGATGGTAGGCGACAGGCAGGCGTCTCGGCCGGGAAGTGAACTATGTTTCGTGACTGGTCGAACGCACAGCGTGAGGGCTTTGGATCGATCCCCTACTCAGAGTCGGTACACGCGTGTCGCCGTGCCGCTGAACAGCGCGGTCTGCTCGTCCTCGCCGAGATCGGCCACGAGCTTCTGGAACATGTTCCACACGACCGTGATGGACGCTGAAATCTTGTCGACCGGGAAGTTGCTCTCGAACATGCAGCGGTCGGGGCCGAAGCACTCGATCATGTGCTCGTGCCAGCGGCGCTGATCGGCGAGCAGCCGGTCGCTCGACGGCGGCCGCTCGCCCTCGTGATAGCCGAACCCGTTGTCGGGCATGGCGAGACCACCGAGCTTGGCGACGACGTTCTGGCACTCGGCGATCTCGCGCATGTCGTCGCACCAGGTCGGGAAGATCTCGTCGTGGGTGCCGGCGAAGCGGCCGACGCCGAGCGGGGTGCCGAAGTGGTCGAGCACCATCGTCGTCTCGGGCGCGGCGCGGGCGACGGTGAGGAACTCCTGGTTCTGGTGGTGGTAGTGCCAGGAGTCGTAGGTGAGGCCCCGTTCACCGAGGCGGCGCACACCGCCCTGGAATGCCGGATCGTCGGCGAGACCGGCGGGCGAGCGGCCCGCGATCGAGAGTTCCTCCGGCGCGATCGGCGACGACAGGGCGTGGCGGATACCTCGGAAGAGGCCGGTCCCCGCTTCGGCGTGCGCATCGAGCACGTCGTCGAGGATCGGCGACCGGAGATCGGCGGTGGCGACGATGCCGGCGATCGGCGCTCGGTCCGGGTGTCGCTCGAGGAGGTCGGCGGCAGCCTCGGCGACGAACCGGGTTTCGCCCACCGGTGCCATCGGATCGGGATCGCGGTGCGAGTAGCTGGCACCGCACTCGACGAACACCGTCTTCACGACGTTGTGCCCGGCGCTCGTGTCGGCGACGAGCTCGTCGACGCCGTAGGTGAGCGGAAGGCCGGGTGGCCAGAGGTGGTGGTGGGGGTCGACGATCGGACGATCGGGGTCGACGGGCTCCTCTGTGTACGAGCCGAGCCAGTCCGGGGACATCGAGATCGCCATGGCGGTCATCGTCGCACGCCGAGACGGCGCGCCATCAGGCAACGAAGCCCTCGATCGGGGTCGCGTCGGGGACCTGCCAGTCGTCGGGCATGTAGGCGAAGTCGAAGAAGGGGGCGGTGTCGCCGGAGTCGATGGCGTCCTGCACCTGGTCGTAGAAACCCTTACCGGTCTCCTCGGCGAAGGTGATGGCGATCTCTTCGGGGGAGTCGGTGCGTTCGGGCCGCTGGCAGTACTCGGGGAAGGTCGCCTCGCCGGCGTCGCCTTCTTCGTAGCCGCGGGCGAAGAGCTGCTTGAGCACGCCGAAGCCGTCGTTGCGCACGAGCATCTCGCCGCGGGGGTCGCCGCCCATTGCCTGGAGGTGCTCGATGAACTTCTCGAGGTCGTGGGTGTCGTAGGCGACGTGCTGGACGCTGTGGTCGCCGTGACGGTCGGTGAAGGCGGTGACCTGGCTCTTCTCGGCCCGGTCGATGCCCTCGATGAGGGCGACGCCGAAGTCGCCGTAGTCGATGCACCAGATCTTCATCGACGAACCCGGATCGTCGGGCCGCACGTCGTCGATACGGTTGATGAGGGTGCCGCCCTCGACCTCGATGTGGAACCAAGCCCACTTCTCGATCTGACCATGCGCACAGGCGTAGGTGATGTGATCGACCTTCTTGAGCATCGAGGGCATCGGGAACCTCCGGGGTGAACGATTGGGTGCTTCCGTTGTACAATTCCTGGACGATCTGCTTCAAGTAGTGTGGACAGATCAGGCGAAACGTCCGCCGGCGGCCGTCGGATCGACCGGTTTCGCCCACGACGACGGCTCCGGAGTGAACAGATGGCCCAGCCCCTCGACGACACCGATCGCACGATCCTGCGGACGCTCCGGCAGCACCCGCGTGCAAGCATCACCGAGATCGCCCGCCGGGCCGGCCTCGCCCGAGGCACCCTCTATGCCCGGCTCGAGCGCATGGAGCGCGACCGGGTGATCGTGGGATGGGGACCCGAGCTCGACACTCGGGCCGCCGGGTACGACGTCGTCGCCTTCGTGTCGTTGCAGATCGCGCAGGGCGCCCACGACGAGACGATCGGTGCACTCGCCGAGATCGACGAGGTGCTCGAGATCCACACGATCACCGGCGACGTCGATCTGCTCTGCAAGGTGGTCGCCCGCTCCAACGACCACCTCCACGAGATCGTGCTGGCGATCACGGCACTGCCGCCGGTGCGCCACAGCCAGACCCAACTGGCGTTGCACACCAGCCACCGGCGCGGGCTGGTCGACGTGCTCTGACGCAGACCTGCTCGAACTCAGGCGACCTCGAGGTCGAACACGAGGATGCCGTCGGTGCCACCCTCGGCCGCGGCGACGAGACGCCCACCGAAGGCTCCGTGCTGCTCGTCGACGAGGTAGGCGTCGCGATCGGCGTCGGTTGCGAAGTCGATCACGAAGCCGTGGCGGAACCCGTGCACGACGGGCTCCTCTGGGCTGACGTTGACGCCGATCCGCACGTCGAGCACGCCGTCGAGCGGCGCGCACACGTCGTGCACGTCGGCGAGCAGCTCGTCGATGTCGGCGGTGGCGAGCTCGGACGGGAAGCGGACGAACACGTGGTGGCGGATCACGCCGGCAGTTCTAATCGAGCGACGCCCGCCTGCGCTCGTGGCACACTGGGCCGACGGTTGGCAGGAACCGAGGCGTCGCTGGTCCTCAGGACTCGCTAAACCCTGCCCTTCACCTCAGGCATCACGAGCTTCTCCACCGTGCTCGTCGCCAAGTCAGCGACCCGCGACCTCGTCTGCACGGAAGAGAGAACGCCATGCCCCGTGACACCGTGCCCCTGCACACCGACGACCTCTCGCGCTTCGCACGCGCCCTCGCCGCCGAACTCGGCGACGCCGCCCCGTCGCACCTCAGCTTGATGAACATGCTGGCGAGATCGGCGGGCTACCGGAACTTCCAACACCTACGCGCCGACGCCTCCGCCCGCAATCGGCTCGACACGCCAACCGCGCCGGCGCCGGTCGTCGATCACCGGCGCGTGGAACGGGCGATCAACCACTTCGACGCCGCGGGCCGGCTTCTCCGCTGGCCCACGAAGAACGCGATCCAGAAACTCGTCGTCTGGGCGTTCTGGGCCGACCTCGAGGTCGGCGAGTCGCTCACCGAGGCCGAGATCAGTGACCGCTTCTCGGCCGAGCACCACTTCGGCGACCCGGCAACGATCCGGCGGATGCTCGTCGGGCTGGGGCGGGTCGACCGGACGGCCGACGGATCCGCCTACACCCGGATCGAGTCACCGGTGCCGGCCGAGGCCGAAGCGCTGATCCGACGGGTCCGCGAGCGCCGCCGCGCACGTGCCGGACATCACCCCGATCCGATCTCTCCCACATCCTGAGACGCCGATAGGGTGCGGTCATGAGTGACATCCGTGTGGCCTTCGTGATGGCGACCTGGCACGACGACCTGGTCGACCGCACCAAGCTGGGGTTCTTCGAACGCATGGCCGAGCTCGGCCACGGCGAGGACAGCATCGACGTGCACAAGCTGCCGGGTGCGCTGGAGTTCCCGCTGCACTGCAAGAAGCTGGCCCAGACCGGCAACTACGACGTGATCGTCACCGCCGCCCTGGTGGTCGACGGGGGTATCTACGAGCACCGCTTCGTGGCCCACGCCGTGCTCCAGGGGATGATGAACGTCATGCTCGAAACCGACATCCCGATCATGTCGGCCGTGCTCACCCCGCAGCAGTTCCACGAGCACGACGTGCACCACGCCTTCTTCTACGACCATCTCGTCAAGAAGGGCCGAGAGGCCGCGGACGCGGCGGTCAACACCGTCGCCAACCTCCGCGCCATCTGAGTCGTGGACACGCCCGAGCCGATCGACGTCGACGCGGCGTTCGAGCAGCTCACGTTCGTCCCCGACCGCACCCCGACCTCGCCCGACGCCGAGATCGCCGGGGCGTTCGCTCGCCTGGCCGACACCGATGCCGGCGCGGTCTTCATCGCCCACTACGCCGGTGACTCCCAGTGGGAGCGCCACCGCGCCGGCGACGAGTACGTCTCGGTCGTCGAGGGTGCCACCGAGATGACCATGATCGTCGACGGAGCCGAACTCACCCACGAGATGACGGCCGGCCAGTTCGTGATCGTTCCCCGGGGCACCTGGCACCGGTTCCACACGCCCGAGGGCGTGAAGGTGATGACGATCACCCCTCAGCCGACCGACCACCAGGTCGAGCGGCCGACCGACTGAGGCCCCGGCTCACTGACCTCGGCTCTCGGGGTCGACGCCGGCGAGGGTGAGCATGTCGGTGGTGCGGTAGCCC
>JBCBYI010000060.1:0-18690 GCA_039815945.1 Actinomycetota bacterium
GGCGACGAGCCGCGCGATCCGGTCGCCCGCTTCCATCTGCGCAACGGCGCCCGCCTCGAGCAGATCAACGTCGGCGGCGACCCGTCGCCCAAGGGCGACGCCGAATCGTTCGGGCTGCTGGTCAACTATCTCTACGATCCCGCCCAGCTGGCCGAGAACCACGAGGCGTACATCAACGAATTCCGGGTGGCGCACTCCCCCGCCGTCGGCGCTCTTCTCGACGGCTAGCGTCGGCGCCATGTCGACCGACGACGAACTCCGCACTGCGCTGGCGGCCGCGATGCGAGGATTCGCCGAGGTGGTGGCTGGGCTCGGCTCCGACGACCTCGCCACACCGTCGATGTGTCCGGGTTGGTCGGTCCGCGACGTCGTCGACCACATCATCGCCGGCGACCGCTTCGCCGCCCTCGCCCTCGACGGCCGCTCCCTGGGGGATGCGGCCGACGCCGTCCTCGGGGTCGACCATGTCGGCGACGATCCGGTGGGCAACCTGGCCGAGGCCGCCGCCGCAGCCCGGGCCGGCTTCGCCCGACCACTCGACGTCACCGTCGATCATCCGATCGGCCCCCTCCCCGCTCGGCGCTTCATCGGATTCCGGGTGCTCGATCAACTCGGCCACACGTGGGACGTCGCCCACGCGCTCGGCGACGACATCGACCTCGACGCAGCCGCAATCGACATCGCCTTGGCGGTGTGTGACCTCGAGCGCGAGATGCTCGACGCCTCCGCACACTTCACGATGGCGGTCGACGCTGCGACCGACGCCGACCCGCAGCTGCGGTTCCTCCGCTCGATCGGGCGCAGCTGAACCGAATCAGATCCGGGTCCACATCCCGATCGACTGCGGCGCGACCGGCTCGAATCCGAACTTCGCGTACAGCTTCGGGCTGTGGTCGTCGGCGATGAGGCTCACGTAGGCCGACTCGGGGGCATCGGCCCGCAATCGCCGCATCAGATTCTCCATCACCGCCACGCCGACGCCCTTGCGCTGATGGTCGGGATCGACCGCGATGTCGACGATCTCGAAGTTGAGTCCACCGTCACCGACGATCCGGCCCATGCCGACGAGCCGTTCACCGTCGCGGACGCAGACGCCGTAGAGCGAGTTCGGCAGACCGCGAGCCGCCGCCTCGGCGGTGCGGGGCGACATGCCGGCCCGCTCCCGCAGCGCTCGGAATTCGTCGGGTCCGGGGATCTCGTCGACGTAACGCAGCTCGCTCATCGTCGAATTCTACGCGTCGCCACCGACCGCTACGGTCGTCGTCATGGCGTCGCTCGTCCGTCCTCCCAAGGCCCCGATCGTGCTCGACCAGGTGGTCGACGACCCCGAGTCGATTCGACAGCTGGCCCGTGACAACGGGCCGTACTGGCAGCCCGGCCGCACGATCGCGTCGTCGAAGGCGGCGGCCGCCGTGGCCGACAACGACGGCGACGACGACGAGTCCGACTTCGCCAACGCGATGGTCGGCCCGACCTTCCGGGGCCAGTGGGCGTTCGGCGAACCCCACGTCGACGGCGCCGAGGCACTGCTCCACCACGAGGGCTTCCACGAGGCCGCCCGGCGCATGTACGGCTGGGACGTGATCGTTCCCGAGCAGGTCTACGTCAACCTCACGACCCCGATCGGCCGACAGGGATTCAGCCACACCGACATCCCCGAGTTCCGCGGCGTCGATCGCCGCAACGCTCCCGCCTGGCTGCTGACCTCGATGGGGGTCAGCCGGCTGTTCGAAGCCGAGCGGATCCACATCGTCACCGCGGTCGCCTGGTTCTACCTCGGCGAGGCCGGCGGCTTCCGGTACTGGCCCGAAGGGGTCGACGGGCCGTCGTTGCTTCACGACGACACCTGGAACACTGCGATCGTCGGCGACAACGACTTCATGCCCCACGAGGTGCAACGGGTCGGCCCCCGCGGTTCGGTGAAGCCCGAGGGCATGACGCTCTCGTCCGAACTCGAATACGACGGCACCGACTGGCACATCACCGATCGGGGCTCAGTGCTCGGCACCTACCCCGACGACGCCGTGCGGCTGTCGCTGTCGTGGAAGGCGAAGCTCTACCGCGACGACGCCGAGCGGGCCGACGCCGACGCCGGTTTCGGCCTCACCATCGACGAGGCGATCGAGCGGCTCGGCACCGACCTGGCGGCGAGCGACCAGCCCGAGGAACTGGCCGGCGACTCCGTCGACTCCCAGGAGCTTCAGGCCCAGCTGATGCGCCGCTACTCGGCGTACGCGATCAGCGCCCCGCCGAGCAGTCGGTGATCGACGCCGGAGCGCTCCGGCCGGTCAACAACTCGAAGGCATCGATCCAGGTCGTGCACGGTTCGACGCTGAAGTCGACGAACAGCGCCCCGGGATCCAGGATCGCCCAGACGATCAGGTCGGCGGCGCGCTCGGTCGCTCGGTCGTTCCAGTCGTCGGCGGGGTCGGCCCACGAGGTCGATCCGGTCCGGTCGACGAACGCCGCACGAGTCTGTGCGTCGGTGTTCTCGTAGACCCAGGCATGGCCGAACTCGTGGGTCAGCGCCTGCGTCTGCACGATCGCCTCGACACCGGGATCCTCATGGGTCCAGCAGATCCGTACATGGTCGACATCCTCTTCGTTGCGCCAGTAGGCGAGGTTGCCGCCACAGGCGTCCAGTTCGTCGTGGAAGCTGACGAGTGGGGGCGAAGCGATGGCCATGTCATGATCCGCGAAACGGGCGAGCACGTCGTCGACGAGGGCCTCCTTGGCGGGCGAGGGGGTCTGGTACGGAGCGAGTTCGGCTGGGACGAACGTCGCGGCCTCGTCGGTGGTGCCCGTCGACCCGGGGAACAGGGCGAAGACGGCGATGAGGATCGGAAGGAATCGGAGTGAACGTGCCATGCGGGCACGGTCCGATTCCGGACTTCAGGGCCGTCATGAACGGCTGAATCACGCCTTAGAAGGCGCTTTAAGGTCGGATTAAGGCGCGTCTCGCACGCTTTCGCCACGTCTGGGGCGATCACTAGGGTCGGCGCCGGCGGGGAGGTGGCAAGATGGAGTTCCGGGTTCTCGGCGAACTCGAGGTCGAGCGGGCGGGCGAGGTGGTCGACATCGGTGCGTATCGCCAGCGAGCGCTGCTCGCACTGCTCCTCACCGCGCCCGGCACCGTGTTCTCCACCGACGCGATCATCGACTCGCTCTGGGGCGAGACGAGCGGCCCGGATCGCCAGAACTCGGTCTGGGTCTATGTCTCCGGTCTGCGCAAGGCACTCGATCCCGACCGGGAGAAACGCAGCGACGGCACGGTGCTGCTCACCCGCCCGCCCGGCTACGCCCTCGGGATCGATCTCAACTCGATCGACAGCGTCCGCTTCGAGCACATGGTGGCCGAGGGTCGCCTTCTCGCGACGACCGATCCGAACGCGGCCTCGATCGTGCTCGGTGAGGCCCTCGCGCTGTGGCGCGGCCGTCCCTACGAGGAGTTCACCTACGAGTCCTTCGCTCAGTCCGAGATCGCCCGCCTCACCGAGCTTCGGTTGGAGGCGGTCGAGGCCCGCATCGAGGCCGACCTCGACCGAGGGCTCGCTCGTGAGCTCGTGTCGGAACTCGAATCGCTCGTTCGCGAACACCCGCTGCGGGAGGCGTTCACCGGACAGCTGATGACGGCCCTCTTCCGTTCCGGGCGCCAGGCCGAGTCGCTGCGGACGTACCAGCACCTCGCGACGCGGCTGGGCGAGGAACTCGGGCTCGAACCGTCCGCCGGACTGCAGCGCCTCGAATCCGACATCATCACCGGCCAGGCGTCGGCCGATTCCCCAGCCAATGCGGTCGGCGTCGGGCCGCAACCGGGACTCGCCGTGCGTGGCTATGAGCTTCGCGAGCTTCTGCGCTCGGGAGAGCTCGGTGACGGCTACCGGGCGTACCAGCCGGCGGTCGGGCGAGAGGTCCTCGTCACCGTGCTCCCGGCCGCCCTCGCCGACGACCCCGACTACATCCGACGTTTCGAGGCTTCCGCGCAGGCGACCGCGACGATCGACAGCCCCCATCTCGTGCCGCTCTACGACTTTTGGCGCGAACCAGGCGCTGCGTACCTCGTGACCCGACTTCTGCCAGCGGGCGATCTGGCCGCCCGGCTCGAACGAGGTGCGCTGCCGGCGGAAGATGCCGAACGCACCATCGCCCAGATCGGTCAGGCCCTCGCAGCAGCGCATCGAGTCGGGGTCACCCATTGCGATCTCACGACTCGATCGGTGCTGATCGACGACGACGGCAACGCTTACCTCCAGGGCCTCGGTCGGCTGGCATCCGCCGCCGACACCGACGATCGGCTCGCCGATCTCGTCGGGCTGGCGACCGTCGCCGCCCAAGCGCTGACCGGCCTGTCGGGCGACCTCGAACAGATCCGCGGGGCACTTCCCTCGGGGGTGCGGACGGTTGTCGACGACGCGATCGCGTCACCCGCATCGAGCGGGCCGGACATCGGCGACTTCACCCGAGCGCTGCGACAGGCGCTCGCACTCGGCGTCGACGATCCGGCCGAGATCCGCACCGAGGTCGAGAACCCCTACAAGGGGCTGCGGGCCTTCACCGCGGTCGACCGCGACGATTTCCGGGGGCGGGAGCGTCTGGTCGAACGGCTGATCAACAGGATCTCGATGCCTCGTCAGGCCGGCCGCCTCATCGCGATCGTCGGTCCCAGTGGGAGCGGCAAGTCGAGCGTCGCCCGGGCCGGGCTCCTCCCGGCACTGCGCGCCGGGGCCGCGCCTGACTCCGAGCACTGGTTCGGCGTCGAGATGACCCCCGCCCCGCATCCCTTCGAAGCACTGGAGGGTGCGCTCCGCTCGATCGCGATCGATCCGCCGACGTCGATGATCGAGACCTTGCTCGGCCCGGACGGCATCCAGCGGACACTCGACCGGATTCTACCCGACGACGGATCCCAGGTCGTCGTCCTCGTCGACCAGTTCGAGGAGCTCTTCACCCAGGTCGATCCGGTGACCTCGAACGACTTCGTCGAGGCCCTGGTCGAGGCGGTGAGTGGAGAACAGAGCCGACTGCGTGTCGTCATCACGCTGCGGGCCGACTTCTATGACCGGCCGCTTCGTCACCGTGGGCTCGGTGAGTTGTTGCGCGAGGGCACCGAGGTCATCACGCCGATGACTCCCGACGAGCTCGAACGGGCGATCACCGGGCCACTCGAGGAGACCTCGATCCACTTCGAGCCGGGCCTCGTTGCGGAGTTGGTGCACGACGTGATCGACCGCAACGGCGCGCTCCCGCTGCTGCAGTACACCCTCACCGAACTGTTCGAAGGGCGGTCGGACAACCGCATCCGGATCGACGACTACCGGGCGATAGGGGGTGTGTCGGGTGCGCTCGTCGCTCGCGCCGACGGGCTGCTCGCACGGCTCGGCGACGACGCAACCGAAGCGGCTCGTCAGGTGTTCCTCCGGCTCGTCACCCTCGGCGAAGGCGCCGAGGACACCCGACGCCGAGTACTGCGAGCCGAACTCGAACAGCTCCCCGTCGACCGGCGAACCGTCGAAAGCGTCCTCGACACCTTCGGCCGACACCGCCTGCTCAGCTTCGACCGTGATCCCGTCACCCGCAGCCCGACCGTCGAGATCAGCCACGAAGCACTGCTCCCGGAATGGAACGTCCTGCACAGCTGGGTCGACGCAGCCCGCCACGACGTCCGCAACCAACGACGACTCGCCGACTCGATGGCCGAATGGGACGCCGCCGACCGCGACGACGCCTACCTGCTGCGGGGCGGCCGTCTCGAACAACTCCACGGCTGGGCCATCACCACGAGCCTCCGACTCGCTGCGCCCGAACAGGCGTACCTCGACGCCAGCATCACCGACCGCGACCGCGCCGCCGACGAGCTCGCGGAACAGGAGCGCCGAACCGCCGATGCTGAAACCGCCGCCCGCCAACGATCACGCCAACTCCGCATCGCCACCGCCGTCGGTGTCCTCGTCGCCATCCTCGCCGTCCTCGCCATCTCCCAATGGATTGCCGCCGACGACGCACGCGACACCGCCGACGAGGAACGCCAGATCGCGGAACTCCAACGAGCCGCCGCCGAGGCCCAACAAGCAGCCGCCGAGACCTCTCAGTTCATCGCTGAACAGCTGCGCAGCGAACGCGACAGCCTCGTCACAGCAGAGGAGTTCGCCGTTGCGGCGGAGGCAGCCCTCGCCGAGGACCCGGAACTCGCCCTGCTCTATGCCTCAGAAGCGTTGCGAGCAACGATCGACCTCGGCTTCGCGACCGAGGAAGCAGTCGATCAGACCCACTGGGCGCTCCAGCAACTCGGCGTCCACTTCGAGATGGGGCCCGACCCCGACGTCACCGTGCGGGCGGGCCCATCTGGACTGACGGGTGTGTACATCCTGTCGCCGGCAGAGCTGGGTGCGCTGGCTGACACCACCACGGACCGAAGACTCAGCGATGACGAGTGCACAGCGATCAGCGGGCGACCGTGCCGTGTCGACCGGACCATCCCGTCGTGGCTGCCGCTCCGATCCGGCGAGGCTCGATATCGAGCCGAAGTGATGGACCCGCTCACCGGGATCGGTGGCGGCCTCCTCAGCGGCACGACCGTGACCATCGCCGTGAGCACTTCGCTCGACATCGCGGGACTCCGCACGGAGACGGCGAAGATCACCGCGGCAACCGGGATCGACATCAACATCATCCAGGAAGCCGACGGCAGGGTGGCGATCGCCCTGGCCGAGGGGCTCGTCACGGCGCCACCCGACATCTCGGTCCAGTTCTCACCGTCGCTCCCGGAATGGACCGGCGGCCGATCGCTCGACCTCGGGGACTTCATCGACCCCGGCGGCTTCCGCGCCGACTTCGGGAATCGGATCACCGATCTGCTGAGCGTGGGCGGACCGGACGGACCCGAACTGCGCCTCATTCCGGTGAACCTCGGCCCGCGAGACGTCGTCTACTACGCCAAGCCATCGTTCCAGGCGGCGGGGTACGAGATCCCGACGACGTTCGATGAACTGGTCGCGATCTCAGAAGAGGTCGCCGCAGCCGGCGACACCCCCTGGTGCTTCCACTGGGACGCTGGCTCGACCTTCAGCGGATGGCGCGGCACCGACCTCTTGGAGGCACTGGTCGCCCGCAGCGCCGGTGTAGACGACTACGACCGCTGGGTTCGTGGTGATCTCAGCTTCGCCAGCCCCGAAGTGCTCGAGGCCGCCCGCCAGGCCGAGCGCCTGCTCTTCACCGACGGTTTCGTCAACGGCGGCCCGAACGCGATCGCCAACCGCTCCTACTCCACCGGCCTCTACGAACTCCTCGACGTCCATCCGGTCACGGGGTCCGCGGGCCCCAGCTGCTGGTTCACGCTCGCACCGTCGTCCTTTGCCGGGCAGTTGGGCCCGTCCACGTCGTTGCGACCACGGGCGGTTCTCGGCAGTGATGTCGGAGCATTTGTCTTGCCCTCGCTCGAGGACGAGCCGGCGACGATGGTCTTGGGTGGTTCGATGGCATTCGCCTCGAACGATCGCCCCGAGGTCCGAGCAGTGATGTCGTTCATTGCGAGTGGGTCGTTCGGCACCAGCTGGGCGGGCATCGGCGGCGACGGGCAAGAGTCGTTCACCTCGATCAACAGCAGCTTCGACGCCCGGACGATCGACTACCAGCCCCAGTCCGCCGAGGCCGCCGCCGAGCGGACCGTCATCCAGGACGCGACCCTGGCGGCGATCCGGCGAGACGACTGGCGTTTCGAGGCGAGCGCGCTACTGCCAGAAGGTTTCACCGGCTGGGTGGGAACCGAGGCGGGCGACGTGGCCGGGCCGTACTGGCAGGCGATGGTCGACTGGGTCAACCAGACAGCGCCGATCGAGGAGATCTTCGCCCGCCTCGACGAGCAACGAGCGGCGATCCGAGCGGCGGACGGCTAGGCGAACTCCTCGCGGACGCCGTAGGTGATCACTGCACCGATCGACATACAGGCGGCGACGACCGCCCACATGGCCGGGTAGCCGAACTCGTCGATGGTCCAACCCGTCACCAGCGGGCCGAGGAACACGCCGAGATAGATGCCCATCTGGGTGACACCACTGGCCGCCCCGGCCGCGTCGCCGTTGGCGCGCATGATGCCGAAGTTCGTGAAGACCGGCCACGACCAACCGGCACCGAAGGCGAGGAAGGTCACGACCACGTGGAGCGTGGTGATCCGCGGGGCGAGGCCGAGCATGCCGAAGGCGCCGACGCCGGCCATGAGCGCCGCCATCGAGTACGGCAACGCCCGCATCGCATCCATCCGCAGCCCCCAGAACAGTCGGACGCCGACACCGAACGCGGCACCGATGCTGAGCATCCAGCCGGCGGCGCCCTCGCCGAGGCCGGCGTCGACGCCGGACGCCACCAGCCACGACGTCAGACCGCCGGCGCTGAAGGAGAGGAAGGCACCGCCGACCATCGACCAGTACAGGGCCCGACGGGTGGACACGGGGCGAGCGGTGCGCAGGGTCTCGACCCCGCCCGGCTCGATGACGAGCACCACGAGGACGAGGGCGACAGCGGCGATGGCGACGCCCAGGACGAACGCCGAGCGCCAGCCGAGTGTGAGCGCCAGGAGCGGGACGGTGGCACCGCTGATCATCGCCGCTGAGGGCATGCCCGACTGCTTGATCGCGATCGCGAGTCCGAGTCGGGGCAGGCGGGCGCGCGTGAGGGCGAGGTTCACCGCGGTCTGGTTCGCGGCGTTGACCACGCCGCACACGGCGAGAAGGGCGACGATGACGCCGAACGAATCACCGATCGCCGCGATCAGCCCCTGCGCGACCATGGTCGTGACGAGGCAACCGATGAGTTGGCGCCGCGGCCCGATGCGCTGCACCAGCCGACCACCGAGGATCGACGCGACGGTCGCGGCGAGGAAGTAGGTGCCCATCGCCCACCCGTACATGGCGGCACTGACGTCGAACTCGTCGCGGACCTGGACCGTGATCGCCCCGATCAAAAAGCCCGGGTAGACACAGCCGACCGTCGCCACGACGGACGTGGTGACGATGCGTCGGCTCGAGACGGCGGTCGTTTCGTCGACGGCGGTCACGCGAGCATCAGGCGGGCTTCGATCTCACCGTCGACGATGTCGCCGGTCGGGACGAACCCTCGACGTTCGTAGAACGGGCGAGGACCACCGACGCCGTCGACCCACGACACGAGGATGCTCGGCGCCTGCCAGGCCCGACACTGCTCGATGACGAGATCGAGCACGGCGTCGCCGATCCGCCGGCGCTGGTGCCGACGGTCGATCAGGAGGCGCCAGAGGTACGGCTCGGGATGGGCGGCGGTGATCTCGGCCAGCATGACGAACCCGACCAGTTCGCCGTCGGCCTCGACCGCCCGGTACCACGGCACCACCGGGGCACCGTCGACGATCTCGGGCACCTGCGCAGCGGTGAACGACGAGAGATTCGGACCGACGAAGCGTTCCTGACTCTTGTGGGTGACGAGTCGACACACGTCCCGCAGGTTGTCGGGGGTGACCTCGACGAGCCGGACCTCCGAGGGGCGGTCGACAGGACGCCCACGCCAGTCGTCGTGATCGGCGCGAGTCATGCCGTAGAGGAGATCGTCGCTGTTGTCCTCGCCCACCCAGAACGAGAGTCGAGTGCGGCCTTCGTGCAGGAAGCCGACGTTCTCGAGCACTCTCGCCGAGCGATGGTTGTCGGGATGGAGCTGCGCGGCGATGCGGGTGAGGTCGGGCCGGGTCCACAGGTGGGCGACGAGCGCGTCGACCGCTTCGGTCGCGAACCCCTCACCCCAGGCGTCGAACGCGAGCGTGTAGCCGATCTCGGCCGCCCGGCCACCCCACGACAGACGGAGTGCGAGATCCCCGATCACCGTCGCGTCGTCGAGTCGTTCGACCGTGAGCATCCACCAGTCGTCGATCGGTGGCTCGTCGTGGGCCATGGCGCCGGCCACCAGTGCCTCCGCATCCGAGAGGGGGAAGGGTGCCGTCCACGATTGCATCGCCGCCGAGCTCGGTTCACTCCGCCGTTCGGCCAACGGCGCGGCGTCGGATGCGACGACCGGGCGAATGCGGAGTCGGGCCGAGACGAGCGGTTCGAACACCCTGCGACCCTAGGCCGAGGCGTCGGCTCAGGCCGAGGATTCGGGGAACGGCACCCGTTCGCCAGAGCCGCCCGACCGGCGTTGGAGCTCGCCGAACGCATCGAGCACGATCGGCGCCTCGAAGGCGGCGGGCGCGGGCATGGCGATGACGGTCAGCAGTGTGCCGATCGCATCGTCGCTGGTCAGTTCTCGAAGCGTCCGAGGGGCACCGTCGGGCCCGAGCACCGTGATCAGATCGGGTGCGGCGACGACGGTGGCGTCGCGGCGGACGACGCGGAGATTGGCGTCGAGCGCGATGACGTCGATCGGGCCGAGCGGCGTGTCGATCTCGGCTTCGAGTCGGTCGTCGTCGCCGAGCGCCACGACCGTTCGACGCAGTGACCCGCGGCCGATGACGATCGCACCGTCGGCGACGGCGAGCGCCCGTTCGACCGGGTCACGGCCGTCGGCTCGGGCGGCGAGGATCTCGCTTCCGAGCTGCCAGGCCGACGAGACCGCGGCGGGGATCGACGCTCGCCGTCCGGCGGGACCCGACATCGCCCAGGCCGCCGAGCCGATCGACCCGGTCATCGACCCGCCGGCGAGCAGCGCCTCAGCCGCGTGATCGGCACTCACCAGCGAGTCGGTGCCGATCGTGGTCGTCTCGATCCCGTCGGCGAACGCGAGCAGGCCGGGGGTGATGCCGGCCGCCGCCCACGAGGTCATCGTCAACCGGGGCACCGAGCGCGCACTGCCGGCTGCGTCGACGAGGGGGACGTCGCACTCGAGCGCCACGCCGATCGCGACGAGCAGATCGCGCGGATCGAGGCTGGTCGGGAGCACTGCGTCGAGTTCGCCGACCGTGCACCGACCGAGCTCACGGAACGCGGTGGCGGCCGAGTCGATCGACGGGCGGGCGCGAATCCGGGGATGGGTGGTCGGCGCAGCGACCGCGGCACCGTCGGGGATCTGGTCGAGCGCGACCACGCCGACGGCGCCGGTACCGAGGCGGGCGGCGAGCTCGTCGGCCAGCTGGGATCCGGCTTCGAGGGCCACTCCGCCGGACGCGAAGACCGACGCGCCGAGGGTGATCGCCTCGAGTTCGTCCTGTCCGATGGTTCCGCTCGGCGGAACCTCGATGCCCGAGGTCATCCGGCACCGCTCCCCTCGTCGTCGTCCGAGGAGCCGCCAGCCCCCGAACCGCCACCCACCGTAGTCGCGTGAGACAGGCATCTCACGGATCCGGGTGGAAGGCTCAGCCGGTGGGGACGCCGTTCAGCTCGGCCACCGTGTCGACCAGATCCCCGGTCTCGACGAAGTCGACGGCGAGGATCGTGGGTCGACGCCCCCGTTCGGCCTCGCATGCGGCGACCCGCTCCAGCAGTGCATCGCGGCTGTTGATCGACGCCGCCACCTCCTGCACCGGGATGCCGGTGGTGAGCCAGTGGTTGATCAAGAAGAGGTCGTTGGCGTCGTCGCCCCGGTTGGGCGCACAGGAGAAGTCGCTCCGGAGCGCGAACGCGAAGGGGGTCTCGGTGAACGACGTGTCCCACATGTTCTGGAACCAGCTGTCGGGCGTGCCGTTGTTCTCGCCCCACACGACGATGCGTTCGTCGAGGTCGATGAGCTCACCAAGGGCCGGCCACGGCGTGCCCGGCTCGTGCGTGTGCACGCGTTCGATCAGGCCGCTGCGCTCGAACGCCGCGATCAGGTCGTCGGGGCTGATCTCGTCCTGCACGAGGATCAGGAGCACCTCGCGGGGGTTCGCGTCGAGCCAAAGGGAGATGTCGGCGAGTCCTGCGGTGAGGTCGGTGGCCCCGAGCGCACAGAAGCCGTGGCACAACCAGGTGCCCGACCGCGGCTCGTCGCCGGAGAGCGCCGCGTCGATCACCGCCGAGGCGGCGCCGTCGTCACCCCCTTCGAAGAAGCCTTCGGCCCTCCAGTAGAGCGCGTCGATGAGCAGAGCACGGACGCCGTGGTCGAGCTGCGCCACCATGTCGCCGGTCTGCATCGCCAGGTCCCAACCCAGGTCGGTCGACGACATCGCGTTGTGTGAACCCGCGAACACGACCTCGTCGAGACGCCGTTCGCACAGCTCGACGGCGCCGTTGCAGCCGGTCCCCGCGGCCACCCGCTCATCGGCCGAGCCGACGAACACGCCGCCGACGACGGCGAGGAGAAGCACCGCACCGAACGCGAACGCAAGGCTCCGCCCCCTCGACCAGCCGGGTTCGTCGACCGGCTCGACCGGTGCGTTGCGACGGGCGGTGATCCATGCGGTGCGGGCGTCGACGAGCACGAACAGCGATGCGACGGCGACGAACATCGCGATGACGACACCGCGGGTCCAGCCGGGCCAGATGAGCAGCACGATCACCGCGGTGCCGACGATGTTGAGTCGGGCCCGGCGAGCCCGATCGGTGCCGGGATCGACGAAGTCGGCGGGGACCGACCACCGCCGCCGGAATCGCGCGGCCAGGCCGCTGTCGGCGGTGAGCAACCAGATCACCCCGTGGGTCAGCACGGTGAGGGAGATGACGGTGACGACCACCCGGATGGTCGGCGAACTCCACGCGGCGAGGGTGAGCGCGCCGAGGACCCACGCGACGATCCGGGCCGCCGCCGGGTTGTCGCCGACGACGTCGGCGATGGTGTTCCAGCGCTCGGGAGAGCGGTGCCAGAGCTGGGCGGGGAGCCGGCGCAGGCTCCGGGCCGCTGGTCGGTCGCCCAGCAGCATCGCGACGAGCGCGATGCCGAGGCTGGCGAGGATCGCGCCGAACTGCAGACGGGTGAAGTCCTGGGTGACCACCTCGGCGACCGCCATCGCCGTCGGCGAGCCGTCGGCGACGATCGCGAGCGTGACGTTGAGGACCACGGCGACCAGACCGATCGCCACGACGTAGGCCACCGCGCTCAGGATCCCTGCCCGGACCAGGGCCAGGCGACGGTCGGGTGCGACGAGCACCCCGATCGACCAGAGCAGGATGGCGATGACGAAGAGGCCGAAGCCGAGCACCGGGATGGCGTCGACGAGCGCGAGGAGCTCGCTCTCGCCCGACCCCTGCTCGACGACGACGATGCGCCCGGTGTCGGTGTCGGCCACCAGCTTGGCGGCGCCCGCGCCCACCGCGGGGCCGCCCAGGTCACGGGCGGTGCGGACGAGCACGGCTCGCAGGTCGATGACGAGCGCGTCGCTGTCGGCGCGGAACTGGCGGTGGAGCTCCCGGGTCGCTGACTGTCGGGCCGCAACCCCTTGCGACGTGTCGAGCACGGCGAAGGCGGCCTCGGTGACCTGGGTGCTCGCGATGCGCGTCAGTGGGACGGCGAGGGCGCGGGTCTGCTCGGGGAGGAGATCGGCCACGACCTCGTCGGCCTCGACGACGTCGAACGTCAGCTCGGTGGCGAGCTGGGCGACCTCGGCGCGGACGTCGGGGTGCTCGATGATGTCGTCGGTGAGCGAGACGAAGGCGTCCTCGTCTTCGAGCACGGTCGAGACGTAGAGCACCGGGGCCGCGGCGAGGGCGACGACGAACGCCAGCCCGAACGACACCAGCGACACGATCCGACGAAGCCTCACCGACACCCGGCTCTTCTAGCGCACCGATCGAGCCCGCACACGCCCATGCAGTGGACGGCGATCGGCCCGACGCACCACGATGGGGCGATGGACAGTCTCTCCGTCGCCCGCAGCCTCCGAGGTTCGATCGGTATGTTGGCGATGCGCTGGCTCCTCGACGACTGGACCACGACGCGAGCGACCGAGCTCGGCCTCTCCGCGGAGGGCTTGGGTGGCTATGCGGTCGGTCGCCTCGGGGTGCTCGGTGACGTCCCCGTCGACAGTGTCGTCGGTGCCGCCTACTTCTGGGAGCCCGACACGATGCGCACGATGGTCGAGCAGGGACGGGCCGCCATGGCCCCCCTCGAGGGTGCAGCGGTCTACACGACGATCTGCCAGGAGTGGGGCGCCGAGAAGCTTGCCGGGCTCGACGGCGTCGAACGACTCGGCGAGATTCTCGAGACGGTCGTCGAGTCGGCATCACCGCTCGGTGCGCCGATGTTCGTGGGATGGCGCGACATGCCCCTCCCCGACGAACCCGGTCCGGCCCGCACGTTCCAGCTCGCCCAGGTCATGCGGGAGCTGCGGTTCAGCCGCCACGCCGTCGCCGTCCAGGCGACAGGACTCGGCCCCCTCGAAGCGATCCTCAGCGGACCGGCCGGCGAGTGGAACGCGAAGATGTTCGGGTGGGCGACGCCGTATCCCGACGTCACCGGCCTGGCCGAGCAGCGCGAGGAGGCCGAAGCGCTGACCGACCGGCTGCACGCGGCCGACCTCGACGTCTTGACCGACGACGAACGAGCCGAACTCCGCAACCTCGCCAAGGCCGCTCGAGCCCATCACGGGTGACGCAGAAAGAGATCGCCATGCCTGACACCTCCGACCTCAACGACGCCGGTTTCGACCTCGACCAGATCGACCGCCTTCTCACCACGACCCGCTCGGTCCGCAAGCGCCTCGACTTCGACCGCGACGTACCCGACCAGGTGATCTTCGACTGCATCGACCTCGCGGAGCAGGCCCCGAGCGGCGGCAACGACGCCAGCCGCCGGTGGATCGTGATCAAGGACGAGGCGACGAAGAATCGGCTCGGCGAGATCTACGCCCGCAACGGCGAGTTCATGATCAACGTCGCCGACCGGCTCGAAGGCAGCGGGCACGGCAAGGAGAAGGTCTTCAACTCCAGTGCGTACCTCGTGGAGAACTTCGCCAAGGCCCCCGCGCTCGTGATCGCCGCGATCTGGGGCATCCACGACAACTCCGGCCGGCCCGGCCTGTTCGACTCGGTGATCCAGTCGGCGTGGAGCTTCAACCTGGCCCTGCGTTCGCGAGGCCTCGGCAGCACTTGGACCACTCTGCTCAACATGAGCGTCGACGAACTCGCCGGCATCCTCGGCATTCCCGACGGCATCACGACGATCGTGACCTTCCCGGTCGCCTACACCAAGGGCACCGAGTTCACGCCGGCCGAGCGTCGCCCCGCCGAGCAGATCACCTACTTCGACCGGTGGGGCTTCACCAAGGCCCGGGCGTCCGCTGACGGCGGCGTGAACTTCGAAGACGGTCTCGGGGTCGTGGCAGAGGTCGATATCGAGGCGTCGCCCCGCAAGGTCTGGCCCGTCGTCAGCGACATCACCGTCCCCGTCGCCGCCAGCGAAGAACTCCAGGGAGTGGAGTGGAACGGCGACGAGCGGGGCCTCGGGGCCACGTTCAGGGGGCACAACAAGCTCGGCGACATGGAGTGGTCGCTCGAGAACCACGTCACCGACTATGTCGAGGGACGGGTGTTCGAGTGGGGCACCGTCGATCCGGCGAGCCCGGGTGGCCGCTGGCGCTTCGAGATCCTCGATCAGGGCGTGGGCAGCCGGCTGCGCTTCTCGATGGAGATCGGCACCGAGAACAACCTGACCATCGGCATCGCCGAGGCGTCGGACAATCCGGCGGCCGTGATCAATGGTCGCCGCAAGCAGATCCGCACGAACATGCAGGCGACCTGCGAGGCCATCAAGGCCGCGGTCGAAGCGGCGGACTGAGCGGCGTCGACGTGGGTGAGGTGAAGCTGCTCGCCGGCGGGAACCCGCAGATCCCCAAGGGGGACGGCCCCGAGCCCGTGCACGCCTATCTCGGGGCGATGCCGGGATGGAAGGGCGAGATCGGCCGCCGCCTCCACGAGCTCGTGCTGGAGGAGGCGCCCGGGGTCGCGATGGCCGTCCGCTGGAACTCACCGTTCTACGGCGTCGAGGGCGACGGCTGGTTCCTCAGCATCCACTGCCTGACCCGCGCCGTGCGGGTGACCTGGCTCAACGGCGGTTCGCTCGAGCCGCTCCCACCCAAGGACTCCAAGCACGAGGCCGTGCGCTACTCCGACCACGGCGAGGCCGACGAGCTCGACGAGGCCCAGCTGCGCGACTGGATCCGCCAGGCGCTCGCCCTCCCGGGCGACCCGATGTTCTGACCCGGCTCAGGTGCCCGTGGCGGCGCTGGTGGGCGACCAGCGGTGACCCCACGGGTCGACGAACCAGCCGCTGCGGAAGCCGTGCTGATCGGCGACCGGCCGCTCCCCCGTCGCCCCCGCCAGCAGCGCGTGGTCGAAGGTGGCATCGGCGTCGGTGACGTTGATCACGATCGAGACGGAGTTGCCGCCTTGCGTGGCCGGGCTCTGGAGGTTCATTCCGGCGAACTCGTCGGCCAGGTAGAAGAGCTGACCGTCGATGGTCATCTCCGCGTGGCCGATCGCACCGTCGTCCATCTCGAACAGCTCGCCGGTGCGTTCGGCACCGAAGACCTCAGCATAGAACGCCAGCGCAGCTCGGCTGTCGCCGACGGTGAGGTACGGGATCAGGACCTGACCCATGGGGGCCTCCTCTTCAGGGGGATCGGGGATGGTTCGGCGGAGCGGGAACGCCTCGGCGGAGGGGCCGTCGCGGCGGAGCATCTCAAGGCGCTCGATGGCGTCCTCGAGGGTCGGGAGGGTGCCTGCGGGAATCCACCAGCCGACGACCATCGGCTCGGATTCGGGCACGAACCACTCCCGACGACGGCGGAGGTAGGCGGCGTGGTCGGTGCGGAACATGAATTCCCGCAGCGACTCGTAGTCGGTCCACACCGACAGGTTCGAGGCGAGCAACTCGTCGGTGGCACCGGGGACCTCGACATTGCTCGACGGGCCGCCGTCGTCGTCGGTGAGCCGCCATACGAAGCCAGGCGAGTCGTCGGCGATCGCGTTGATGCGATCGAGCGCGTTCGCGAAGGGCGCCATCTCCGGTGCGTCGAGCGGGGCGACGAACACGCCGAGGTTGAGCTGGGCGAGATGCCAGCCGCGACCAACCGGCCGTGCCTCGATGTGTTCGACCCGCGCCCGGAGTCGCTCGACGAAGTCGGGCGACGGGGCCACTCCGGCGGACGGCGAGAGGTTGACGAGCGGATCAGTCATCGTGACCTCCGGTCTGCTCGTAGGCGGTTCGAAAGGCGTTGCGAGCCCGAGCGAGCAGGCTCTCGGTGGCGTGGACGGTGCGGCCGAGCTGCGCCGCGCACTCGGGGACGGAGAGGTCGTCGAGGTAGCGCAGTGTCAGCGCGGCCCGATGGTCGAGGGCGAGTGCGTGCAGCACCTGCTCGGCGCGGGCCTCGTCGAGGACTTCGTTCCACGGGTCGACCGTCTCGACTCGGCCACCGTCGAGCAGCACGAGCTTGCGTTCGGCCATCGCCTGTCGGCGCCAATGGTCGATCAGCTTGTTGCGGGCCACCGTGATCAGCCAGGCGACGGAGAGGTCCGGCGCCAATCCCTTGGCGACCTCGAGCGCGGCTTGCACGAAGGTCGCCGACGTCAGTTCCTCGGCCAGCCCGTCGGATCCGCACCGGCCCCGCAGATAGCGGAACACCTCGACAACGGCGTCGTCATAGAGATCGGCGAGCCGGGCGGGATCAGCGTCCGGTCGGTTCTGCATCGCAGCCATACAACCGGTCCAACGAGCGAGTGGTTCGTGCTCCGTCGCGCCGGGACGAGAAATCAGCCGCTGCTGGGGACGTACCGATTGGCGGCATCGGGGTTGTCCGAGGCGGCGATGCGATCCTGCACGTCGCTGAGTTCGCTGCGGGCCTCCCGGCTGTAGCGCGGATTCGGCGCGATCTCGTCGCCCGGAAGCGGCGGCAGCTTGCAGCTGGTGTAGACGACCTTGCGCGGATGCGCCGACGGCGGGTAGGCCCGATGCAGCGTGTCGCTGCAGTGCACGGTGAGATCACCGGTGGTGGTCTCCAGCAGCCGGGCCGGGAGATCGAGTCGCCTGTCGCGAACCGACGCAGTGGTGTTGGCCCGGTGAGAGCCCGCGACGACACCGAGCGCGCCGCTGACGCGGTCGGCGCCGGTGACCGAGATCCCGACGGTGAGGCTGTTGCACATGTAGCTGTGCAGGCCCTGCCCACAGTCCTTGTGCCAGGGCAGGTCGGAGAGTCCGGCGACAATGTCGAGCGGCTTCACGAGCCCCTCGCAGGTGGTCGGGACGACGTGCCCGTCGCCGGTGAGGTCGGCGAGCCGAGTGAGGCGCTCATCGGCGAGCGTCGCCCGCACCGCCGCGGACTTCTCCTGGAAGTTCAGCGACCGTACGGCGACCTCGATGCCGTCGGCGCCGGTGCACCACCAGTACTCCGGGTCGGCGTCGCGGGCTGCGGCGATCGACGTGTCGATGTCGGCCTCGATCGCCGCCATCTCCGACGGATCGAAGACCCCGCCGAGATGGAGGAAGCCGGCCTCGGCGAGGAAATGACCCATCTCCTCGGGGTCGTCATCGAGCGTGAAGCGCCGATCGAGATCGAGCGGATCCCCGTCGAGGTCGCGAAGAACCACGTCGCCGGGCTCGTGCACCGGCCGCCCTTCGCACAGCGCCCGCAGCACGGGTTCCCAGTGGATCCAGTCGTCGAGTGAACCGTCGATGATCTGGACACGAGCGGTCATGGCGAGCCCCATCGGGGACTGCCGATCCTGGAGCAGATCCGAGAGCGCGTCGGCCTCCAACTCGGCGACGATGCCGGCTCGGTCGACGCCGTCGACGAGGACGAGCGAGTCGCCGTCGAGGGCGAGTGTCGTC
>JBCBYI010000061.1:0-18655 GCA_039815945.1 Actinomycetota bacterium
GGCGACGAGGGCACCGGCGTCGTGCCGTCGCCGGCGGCGGCCCGTGCGGTCGAGCAGTACCTGGTGGCCACGGTGGACCACGGCTTCAACGCCTCGACCTTCACCGGTCGCGTCGCCGCCAGCACGGGCGCCGACATGGCCGGCTCCCTCGTCGCCGCGATCGGTGCGCTCACCGGGCCGCTCCACGGCGGAGCGCCGAGCCGCTGCATCGAGATGATCGACGAGATCGAGACGCCCGAGCGGGCCGCCGACTGGGTGCGCAACGCACTCGACAGCGGCGACAAGATCATGGGCTTCGGTCACGCGGTCTACCGGGCCGAGGATCCCCGTGGCATCGTGCTGCGCGCCGCGGCCGAGACGATGACCGCCGAAGACGAGACCGGATTGATCGAGCGAGCCATCGGCATCGAGCGGGAGATCCTCGCCGTTCTCGCGGCCTGGAAGCCCGGCCAGCGCATCGTCACCAACGTCGAATTCTGGGCGAGCGTCGTGCTCGAACTCGCGGACCTGCCCCGGGCGATGTTCACACCGACGTTCTCGGTGAGCCGATCGATCGGCTGGTCGGCGCACGTGATCGAGCAGGTCGGCGTCGGCAAGATCATCCGCCCCAGCGCGACCTACACCGGCCCCGAGCCGGTGCCGGGAACCCTCGCCGTCTGACGGGTGATCTGACCGGCGGCGGTCCCTCGTCTAGCATTGCTTCCCAGGAAGCCATCGTTGCGGGGGACTGCCATGACCATCGACGTCGACCTGTGGGATCACGACGCATTCCAGCGTCAGGAGCACCACGACATGCTGGCCGAGCTGCGCGACACCGACCCGGGCGTGCACTGGGTCGACGAAGGCGACACCGGCCCCGGCTACTGGGCCATCACCCGTCAGGCCCACCTCAAAGAGGTCAACCGTCAAGCCGACATCTTCTCGTCGAACGCCCGCGGCACCCAGATGACCGAGCCCGACTTCGACAATCCGATGACCCAGGCCATGAACCAGGGCCTGATGATCGAACTCGACGCGCCGAAGCACACCCGCTTCCGGCGCATCGTGTCGCGCGGCTTCACCCCCCGCATGATCAACCTCCTCGAGGACTACCTCCAGAACCGCACCGACGCGATCATCGACAAGGTGTGTGAGCAGGGGCACGCCGAGTTCGTCGAGGATCTCTCCTCGGAACTGCCGCTCCAGGCGATCGCCGAGATGGTCGGCATTCCGATCGAGGACCGCAGCAAGATCTTCGACTGGACCAACCGCATGATCGGCGGCAACGATCCGGACTTCGCCGTCGATGCCGACGACGCCACCGGCGCCGCAGCTGAGCTGTTCGCCTACAGCCGCGGTCTGCAGATGGAACGGCGCGACCAGCCAGGTGACGACATCATCACCACCCTGCTCTCGGCCGACGTCGACGGCGCCGCCCTCACCGAGGACGAGTTCGACATGTTCTTCCTGCTGCTCTCGGTGGCGGGCAACGAGACGACTCGCAACTCCATCACCCGCGGGATGATGGGCTTCTTCGACTTCCCCGACCAGTGGGAGACGTACCGCCGCGACCCGGCCCGGTACGAAGACACCATGGTCGACGAGGTCGTGCGATGGGCTACGCCGGTGCTGCACTTCCGCCGCCAGTGCATGCAGGACTACGAACTCAACGGCGTGCAGATGAAGGCGGGGGACAAGGTCGTGCTGTGGCACATGGCGGCCAACCGCGACCCCCGGGCGTTCGACGATCCCTGGACCTTCGACATCGAACGCACGCCGAACGACCATGTCGGCTTCGGTGGTGGCGGGCCGCACTTCTGCCTGGGCGCGAACCTCGCCCGCATGGAGATCAAGCTGATGTTCCGCGAGATCGCCAAGCGCCTCCCCGACATCCGCCTCGACGGCGAGATCGCCTATCTCCGCTCCAACTTCATCGGTGGCGTGAAGAAGCTGCCGGTGGCGTTCACCCCGACCCCGTCGCTGAACACGGTGCCGATGGAGCGCCTCGGCTCCGCGGCCGGTGCGTCGGGCACCGACGGGTACGGCGGCGACGTCGAACGGATGGGCTGAACGACCCAAGCAGGGAGCCACGACCGTCGCCTACCCTCGAAGATCATGACCTCGCCCAAGGTGATCGGTATCGGCTTGCACAAGTCCGGCACGTCATCGCTGGCGGCCGCACTGTTCACGCTCGGCTACGAGGTGACCGGCCATGGCGCGATGGGTCCCGGCTACGACTTCGGCCGCCTTCGCTCGCTCGATCCCGCCACGGCGCGCGCCGAGGTGTGGACACGGCTCCAGGCCGACCTCGAACAGGCCGATGCGGCGCAGGACTCGCCGTGGTGGGAGTTCTACCGCGAGATCGACGAGGCGTTTCCGGGCAGCCGGTTCATCTTGACCGTCCGCGAACGCGAGAAGTGGCTCAGCAGCGTGCAGACCCACTTCGGGCGCCGCTCCAACGAGTGGGATCGCTGGATGTTCGATGACAAGAACAGTGTCGACGACCCGCAGGTGTTCCTCGATCGCTACGACGCACACCACGCTGGTGTGGAAGCCCACTTCGCCGATCGCCCCGCCGATCTCCTCGTCATCGACATGGCCGAGGGCCTCTCGTGGGGGCCGCTCTGCGACTTCCTGGGACTGCCGACGCCCGCCTACACGTTCCCGAAGGCCAACGCCGCCGGCGATCGAGAAGCTGGCCTCGCTGGTCGAGTGATCCGGCGAGTGAAGCGCAAGCTCGATATCCGCCATGGGCGAAGCGACGTGCAGCGTACCCTCGGGCTCTACGACCGCTGCCACACCGTGACGGCACAGGCCCGCGACACCGTCAGCGCGTCGAACGGTGATCTCGAGACGCTCCAGATCCGAGTCCTTCCGCTCGTCAAGTCGCTCAAGTCGACCATCGGTGTGCCGTACGCCGAGGACGCCGCCGGCGCCTACGGCGACGACCCGGTCAGCCAGTGGCAGCACCTGGAGTTCGAAGTTCGACACGCGATCGGGCAGGTCACGAGCTTCACCATCGATCTCACCGCTGGCGACGGCACGGTCGAGGTCATCGCGGACGAGATCCTCGACGAGCTCTCCGGGTTCGGGAACTCCTGAATCGGCCATCCGCGCCGGCAGTAGCCTGCGCCGATGTTCGTCGACCATCCGCGCCCGACGCTGCGCACCACGGTCCAGATCGTCGTCGGGCTCTGGCTCTTCGGCGTGGGCCTCGCCTTCGTGGTGCGGGGCGCGAACGGCCAGGGGGCGTGGACCGTCTTCCACGACGGGCTCTCCCAGCACACGCCGCTGTCGATCGGCGGCGCCACCGTGCTCACCGGGCTCGTCATCCTCGTCCTCGTGCTCGTCATGCGCGAACGCATCGGGCTGGGCACCCTGCTCAACATCGCGATCATCGGTCCCGCCACCGACACGACGCTCTGGCTGCTCGACGAACCCGGCAGCAGCGTGTTGCGGGTGCTGCTCACGCTCTCGTCGCCGTTCGTGATCGCCTTCGGCAGCAGCCTCTACCTCGGCGTGCACTGGGGCCCTGGGCCACGCGACGGACTCATGACCGGCCTCAACCGGCGCGGCGTGTCGATCCGCACCGCCCGCTTCCTGATCGAGCTCACGGCGTTCACCGTCGGCTGGATCCTCGGCGGCGCGATCGGGTGGGGCAGCGTGTGGGCGGTCGTGGCGATCGGCCCGGCCGTGCAGTGGATGCTGCCCTGGTTCGACCGGGCCCCGGCCGACTCAGGTGGATGAGATCCGGAAGAGTTCGCCGACGAGATCGTTGTAGCGGCCCGACGCCACGCTGAGGGCGTAGAGCCCACCGACGGCCGCCCCGGCGCGCCCCAGGTTGCGGTGGGTGAGCGCGTCCTTGATCGCCGGCCAGGCGTGGGGGAGCGCAGCGAGCAAGATGACCGGAAGCAACGCCCCGGTCGTGTACACGATCATGAGTGGCGCAGTGGTGAACGGCGACGAGTCGGCATCGTTCACGATCTTCGCCAGCTGCTCGCCGACGCAGGGCTGCCACAGCCAGCCGGCGACGCCACCGCCGACCACGCCGACGCCGAGGGCGCCGAACCAGGGCAGGCGCTCCGAGCGCCACGCAAGGGCGAATGCCCCGGCGATGGCCACGGCGATCGGCACCACCATCAAGCCGTCGTTGGCGAGGTTCCAGTGGCCGGCGGCCCGCGCCCACATGACGAGTGCGGTGGCCACCACCGAGCCGGCCACGACGAGCGCGGCACGACCGCGGGCGGCGCAGGCGAGTGCGAGGGTGGGCAACCCGATCACAAGCGTGCACGCCATCGTGATGGCGCTCACACCCTCGAGGAAGGTCGCCATGGTCAGGCGTCGCCGTCGAGCAGGCGCTGGATGTTCTCGCCGAGTTCGCGGTAGCCGGCGAGGCCGTCGCCACGTTCGTTCTGGCGGATCTGACCCTCGGAGTCGATCAGGTAGGCGCGGGGCCAGTACCCCCAGCGGCCCTCCTGCCACTCGTGGAAGTTCTCCTTTCCGGTGTCGAGGGCGATCGGCCACACGACGCCGAGTTCGTCCGCGGCTTCGATGATGTTCGGGATCTCGGCCTCGAACGCGAACTCGGGCGCGTGGACGCCGATGAACTCGACGCCCTGGTCGCGGTACTCCTCGTACAGCTCGCCCATCGCGTCGAGCGTGTTCTTGCAGTTGCGGCACGCGAAGGTCCAGAACTGGACGACCACGACCTCGTTGTCGGCGAGGATCTGCTCGAAGGTGGTGTCCTCGGTGTTGAGCCAGCCGTCGAGGTCGGTCAGGTTGCCCGCCTGGCCGAGCACGGGGAGCGGTGCGCGGGGCTCGTCCGCCGCCGTGTCGTTCGTCGGTTCGGTGGCGAGCACCGACTCGGTGGTGTCGTCGTCACCCCCGAGCGCAGTGACGAGGACGGCGGCGAGGCCGGCGACGAGGATGGCGATGGCGAAGAGTCGACCGAGCGGCATGTGATCACAACGATGGCAGATCCCATGAGGTTCCCGAGCACAGGGTTCGCTCGGCGACGATCGACGGTTGGCAGCGTGCGTGCGTCATGGCAACGTGACCCGATGCAGACCCAGATGTTGATCGGTGGCATGTGGTCCGACGGGACCGAGCAGATCGCCGTGCACAATCCCGCGACCGGCGAGGAGATCGCCGTCGTCGCCGGTGGTGGTCCGGCCGAGGCGACCGCAGCGGTCGACGCCGCCGATCGGGCCCAGCGGTCGTGGGCCGCGACCGCCCCGCGGGTGCGGGCCGAGATCCTGCGGTCGTGTTGGGAGACGCTGATCGCCCACACCGACGAACTCGCCACCCTGATCACCCTCGAGCACGGCAAGCCGCTGGCCGACGCCAAGGGTGAGATCGCCTACGCAGCCGAGTTCTTCCGCTGGAACAGCGAAGAGGCCGTCCGCATCGACGGCATCATCAAGACCGCTCCTGGTGAGGCCAACAAGATCATCGTGCACCACCCGCCGGTCGGTGTCGTCGTCATGGTCACGCCGTGGAACTTCCCGGCCGCGATGATCACCCGCAAGGTCGCCCCGGCGCTCGCCGCCGGCAACGCGTGCGTCGTCAAGCCGCCGGCCGAAACCCCGCTCACCGCGCTGCGGGTCGCCGAACTGCTCGAGGAAGCTGGCGTGCCGGCCGGTCTCGTCAACGTCGTGCCCTCCAGCACGCCGGGCGAGTGGTTCGACGCCGCCACCGAGCATCGAGCCACCCGGATGGTGTCGTTCACCGGCTCGACCGCCGTGGGCAAGATCCTGCTCAAGCGCTGCGCCGATCGGGTGCTGAAGGTCGGCATGGAGCTCGGCGGCAATGCGCCGCTCGTCGTGTTCGACGACGCGGATCTCGACCTGGCCGTCGAGGGGGCCATGATCGCCAAGATGCGGCACTCGGCCGAGGTGTGCACCGCCGCCAACCGCATGTTCGTCCACGCCGATGTCGCCGACGAGTTCACCGATCGCCTCGCCCAGGCGATGGGCGCCGTGACGGTCGGCAACGGCATGGACGACGGGGTCACCTGCGGGCCGATGATCAACGCTGAGGCGATCGAGTCGATCGACGGGCTGGTGAAGAGCGCCGTCGCCGATGGCGCCTCGACGGCCGTCGGCGGTGCACCCGTCGACGGCCCCGGCTTCTTCTACGCCCCGACCGTGCTCGGCGACGTCACGATGGGTTCGCCCATCACCCGGGAGGAGATCTTCGGTCCGGTCGCACCCGTCATCCCCTTCACCGACACCGACCAGATGATCGACTGGGCCAACGACACCGAGATGGGGCTCGCGGCGTACGTGTTCTCCCGCGATGTCGGGCGAGCGCTGGGTGTGGGCGAGCGGATCCACGCCGGCATGGTCGGCATCAACCGGGGTGCGATGTCGGATCCGGCCGCACCGTTCGGGGGCATGAAGCAGTCGGGTCTCGGCCGAGAAGGCGCCCACGAGGGCATCTTCGAGTTCTGCGAGACGCAGTAACTCGCCGCTGATTGGTAGGGCTCCCCGGGACGGTCCCGGGGTGCCTGGGTCGAATGGACCAACCCGGTCAGCCGGCGACCCTGGCGCACCGATGACCTCTGGGTGCGGGTACCACGAGCAATCGGACGGGCAGGGATCGGGCTGATCGCCCTCGGAGCCGCGTTCGCCGCCGGTACGGCGACCGCCGGATCGACGGAGCCGGCCCCGATCGAACTCCACGCGGCGGTGTGGTCGGCCGGCGTGGCCGATTCGATGTTGCTCGCCGAGCCCGAACTCAGCGAGAACCCGTTCGCCGTGCTCGTGCGGTTCGCCCCCGACGCCGACGGCGATCTCGTCGATGCGACCCTGGCGCCGATCGCGGGTCGGGTGGTCGACGCTCACGTCGTCGACGACGGTGCGACCGTGCACGTCGTCGAGACGCGAGCGGGCATCGACGCTGCCCTGCTACACCTCCGACGGAGCCCGTTCGTCGTCGCGGCCGAACCCGACCGGGTCGTGGTGGTCGACGCCCTCACCGACGACACCCACATCGGGCGGCTCTGGGGACTCGACGGATCCGCGGGCGTCGGGATCGAGTCGGCGTGGGCCGACAGCGTCGACGCCACCACGGTCGTCGTCGGTGTCATCGACTCCGGCGTGCAGACCGACCATCCCGACCTCGCCTCGGTGATGTGGACCAACCCGGGCGAGATCCCCGACAACGGCATCGACGACGACGCCAACGGCAAGATCGACGACGTACACGGCTGGGACTGGGTCGATGACGACGCCGACCCGGGCGACCCGAACGGTCACGGCACCCACGTCGCCGGCACGATCGGCGCAGTGCAGGGCAACGCCCTCGGGGTCGCCGGCGTGGCGACCAACGTCGAGATCATGGCGCTCCGCTTCCTCAACGCCCAGGGGAGCGGCTACACCTCGGACGCGATCGCCGCGCTGACCTACGCCCTCGACCACGACGTCGTCATCACCAACAACTCGTGGGGTGGCGGCAGCTACAGCTGGACCCTCTCCAACCTGATCGGCGGGGCCACCGACCATCTCTTCGTCGCCGCGGCCGGCAACTCCGCGCTCGACCTCGACGTCGGCCCGCGGTACCCCGCCGGCTACTCGGCCTCGAACATCTTGAGTGTCGCCTCGCACGACTCCGACGCTGACCGCTCGTCCTTCTCCAACCACGGCCTCACGCTCGTCGACGTGTCCGCCCCCGGACGGTCGATCTACTCGACGCTGCCCGACGACCGATACGGCTGGAAGTCCGGCACGTCGATGGCGACACCCCATGTCGCCGGCGTCGCCGCGCTGATCGTCGGCATCGATCCGACGGTGACCCCCGTCGAGGTGATCGACCTGATCGAGCGCACATCGCGCTGGGACGACGCCTCGATCATCGGCACGACCCGCTCTGGTGGCCATCTCGACGCGGGCCGAGCGGTCCTCGCCGCGCAACCGACGGCTCCGTCGATCGACATCGACGCAACCGAGGCGAGCGCGCTGATCGGGACGCCCATCGCCCTGGCCGTGGAGGCCGAAGACGTCGACGGCGGCGACCTCGGTGACGACGTCGTGTGGTACGTCGAGTCGCTCGACGGCGCATTCGACGGCGCAGCGATGGCCACCGGTGCGGACTTCGCCATCACGGTGTCCGAGCCGACTCGGATCCGGATCCGGGCCGAGGTGACCGACGGCTCGGGGAACTGGAACGTCGACACGCGGGTGATCTCGGTCGTCGCGGGCGCTCCGTCGGCTCCGCTCGCCGTGCAGGTCGAGGCCGGCGACAGCCTGATCGGCGTGTCGTGGACCTCACCCGAGGACGATGGTGGGGCCGACATCGACGGCTACACCGCGACCGCCTCGCCGGGCGGCGCCTCCTGCGTCGCCACCGGTACCTCGTGCCTGATCTTCGGCGTGGGCAACGGCATCGAGTACACGGTGTCGGTCGTCGCGCACAACACCGCGGGCGCCAGCTCTGCGTCGGCGGCGTCGGAACCGGTCGTCCCGGTCACCACGCCGGGCATTCCCCAGGCCATCACCGCGGTCGGTGGCGACGAGTCGGTATCGATCTCGTGGGCCCCACCCCTCGACGACGGCGGGACGCCCGTCACGGGCTACGAAGTGCTCATCGCTCCCAGCGGACTCGGTTGCGTCACGACCGACACGACCTGCGTGATCGAGGGGCTGGTGAACGGTGACAGCTACGAGGTGTTCGTTTGGGCGGTGAACGCCGTCGGATCGAGTGCACCGGGTTCCGGGGGCGCGGTCGTCCCCGAGCCCGACCACATCCGATGCGAGGCCACCGTCGCCAGCTCGTCGTTCGTCGACCTCCCGGCGACGTCGTTCGCAGTCGCCGACGTCGAGTGCCTTCGGGTGCTCGGCATCACCAACGGCACGTCGTCGACGACCTACTCGCCAGGGGAGCGGGTCACCCGCGAGCAGATGGCGGCGTTTCTCGCCCGCCTGTATCGGCAGGTGTCCGGCGACCTCTGCGCCCCCGACGGCTCGTCGTTCGCCGATCTCGCATCGACCTCGTTCGCCCGGGCCGACGTCGAATGCTTGCGCGAGCTCGGCATCACCAACGGCACCTCGGCCACGACCTACTCCCCGGGCGTGTCGGTGACCCGGGAACAGATGGCGGCGTTCCTCGCCCGGCTGTACCGCGAGATCACCGGGGAGGCGTGCGCACCGTCGACCTCGACGTTCGACGACGTCGCCGGCTGGTCGTTCGCCCGAACCGACGTCGAGTGCCTCGTCGCCTTGGGGATCACCAACGGCACCTCGGCCACGACCTACTCGCCGGGGGCCGAGGTCAGCCGCGAGCAGATGGCGGCGTTCCTCGGTCGGCTCTACCGGGCGATCACCGCCTGACGGTCGGCCCGATGCGTCAGCGGCCGGCCGTGCCGCCTCCGCGACGAGCGGCTCGGGCCACGGCGTGGGCCGCCACCCTCGGGTCGTCGACCCGGCTGATCGTGAGGCGGATGTGCGCGTCGTCGGCGCGGCCGACGACGAACGGTTCGCCCGGTGCGGCGCCGATGCCCGCGGCCGCGAGCGCCACGACGGCGTCGCGTTCGTCGTCGACCGGGACCCACACGTTGAGTCCGGATCGTCCCGCGTCGACCTCGACGCCGGCGGATCGGAGCTCGTCGACAAAGGCGTTGCGGCGTCGGAGATAGGCGGACTCCGCCTGCTCGACGGAAGCGTCGGCGGCCGGGTCGGTCAGGAGGCCGAGCAGGACCCGCTGGAGGAGGCGAGAGGTCCACGACGGGCCGAGCTGTCGCCGTCGGACCATGGCGTCGATGATCTCGACGGGCCCTCCCACGGCAGCGAGTCGCAGGTCGGGTCCGTGGGACTTGGAGAAGCTGTGGACGTGAACGGTCGAGTCGGGTCGGTGCACGCCGAGGCTGTGCAACGGCGCACCGGCGACCATCCCGGAGTGGTCGTCTTCGATCACGAGCACACCGGCCTCGGCGAGCAGTTCGGCGAGTCGGGCGGCTCGGGCTTCGCTGATCGCGACGCCGGTCGGGTTGTGCGCACGCGGTTGGAAGATCGCGACGGTGGGCTCGTGGGCCAGTGCCGCCACGACGGCGTCGACGTCGGGGCCCTCGTCGTCGACCGGCACACCGATGACGTCGGCGCCGGCGAGTTCGAGCATGTCGAGGATCGGCGGGAAGGTCGGGTTCTCCACGATCACCCGGTCGCCGTAGGCGACGGTGGTGTCGATCAGGCGATCGAGGGCGTCCTGGGCGCCGTCGAGGAGGGTGATGCGCCCGGCATCGAAGGGCCACCGGCGACGGAGTTCCACCTCGAGCGCGGGGATGACGGGCCGGTCGAGATAGCTGGTCACCTGATGCTGATCGGTTGCCTGCAGGAGCGCGTCGCCGAGGTCGGGGAGCAGCGCCGGGTCGGGCGTGCCGGTCGACAGGTCGACGGCGAGGGCACCGGGTTCGACCGGGACGTGCCATGCCCGCTCGCCCGTGCCGGCGCGGTCGGGCCGCACGGTCGTCCCCCGCCGGCGGTCGGTGTGGATGACTCCCCGGGAGCGCAAGATCCGCCACGAGTCGCTTACCGTGCTGGCGCTCACGCCCAACTCGGTGGCCAGGCTCCGCACGGTCGGCAGGGGCGTGCCGGCGGGGAGTGGGACCTGCCGGATGTGGCGGGCGATCGACGAGGCGATCTCCTCGGCGGTGCGGCCCTCGACGGCCGCCGCCAGGTCGGTGCTGCTGGGGGCAGCGAGATCGCTCACGATTCTTTGTATAGAACAAACAGACGCTTGTGCGCAATCAAAGTGCGCTGCAGAATCGCAGCCATGGAAACGACCACCCTCGACCCGACGTCCGTCGATGCGGCGCTGCTCGAGCGCTACCGCAATGTGCTTCCGTCCTTCGTGAAGCCGATGCTCGCCGAGCCGATCTCGATCGATCACGGCGAGGGCAGCTACGTCTTCTCCGTCGGCGGTGATCGCTACCTCGACTTCTTCGGCGGTGTGCTCACCACCATGATCGGGCACAACCATCCGAAGGTCACCGCGGCGGTGCAGGCCCAGGCGGCCAAGGTGATGCACACGTCGACGCTCTACCTCAACGAGCCGATGATCGAGCTCGCCGAGCGCATCTGCGGGCTGTCGGGCATCCCCGACGCCCGGGTGTTCTTCACCGCGTCGGGCTCTGAGGCAAACGACACCGCCCTCCTGCTCGCCACCAGCTACCGCAAGAGCAATCAGGTGCTGGCGATGCGCAACAGCTATCACGGCCGATCCTTCACCACCCAGGCGATCACCTCGCACAGTTCGTGGTCGTCGACCGCCGTCTCCGGGCTCGACGTGCACTTCGTCCAGGGCGGCTATCGGCTCCGCAGCCCGTTCCGCGAACTCGACGACGCCGCCTTCACCGAGGCCTGCGTCGAAGATCTCGCGCAGATGCTCGACATGGTGTCGGCCGGCGATGTCGCCTGCCTGATCGCCGAGCCGATCCAGGGGGTCGGTGGATTCGCCACTCCGCCCGACGGCTTCTTCGGTGCGTTCAAGAAGGAGCTCGACGCCCGCGGCATCCTGCTCATCTCCGACGAGGTCCAGACCGGGTGGGGTCGTACGGGTGAGCACTTCTGGGGCTACCAGGCCCACGACACCGTTCCCGACATGTTGACCTTCGCCAAGGGGGTGGGCAACGGCGCCGCCCTCGCCGGCGTCGTGGCCCGCGCCGAGATCATGGACACGATCGAGGTCGCGTCGTTCTCGACCTTCGGCGGCAATCCGCTCTCCGCCGCCGCCGGCAACGCCACCCTCCAGGCGCTCGAGGACGAGGACATGCAGGCCAACGCCCTTGTCCGCGGCCGCCAACTCGCGGCCGGCCTCGCCGCGGCGGTCGAGGCCAACGATTGGATCGCCGAGCTGCGCGGCAAGGGCCTGATGCAGGCCCTCGAGTTCGTGCACAGCGGCTCCAACGAGGCCGACGCGGCGACGGCCGCCGAGTTCCTCGAGCGCTGCCGCGACCACGGCCTGCTCGTTGGCAAGGGCGGCCTCTATGGCAACGTCATCCGCATCGCCCCGATGCTGAACGTCACCGACACCGAGATGGACGACGCCATCACCGCCATGCTCGCCGCCATCGACGACATCAACGCCAACCGCTGACCGCCCCGAAGAGAGACACACGATCATGAGTGACATCACCGAACTCGGACACTTCGTCGGCGGCCGCATGGTGGCCGGCACGTCGGGCAAGACCAGCCCGGTGTACAACCCCGCCACCGGCCGCCAGACCGGCTCCGTCGCGCTCGCATCCGTCGCCGAACTCGATGCGGCGGTCGCGACCGCCTACGCCGCGTTCCAGGAGTGGCGCCACGCCAGCGTGGCCAAGCGCACCGAGGCGATGTTCAACCTGCGCAACCTGGTGAAGACCAACGCCAGCGAACTCGCCGCCAAGATCACCGCCGAGCACGGCAAGGTCCACAGCGACGCGATGGGCGAGGTCGCCCGTGGCCTCGAGAACATCGAGTTCGCCTGCAATATCGGCGAGATGCTCAAGGGCACTCACTCGAACCAGGTGTCGACCGGGGTCGACGTCACCACCATCCGCCGCCCGCTCGGTGTCGTCGCCGGCATCACGCCGTTCAACTTCCCGGCGATGGTGCCGCTGTGGATGATCCCCAACGCCCTCGGCTGCGGCAACGCCTTCATCCTCAAGCCCAGCGAGAAGGATCCGACGTCGGCCATGTTCCTCGCCGAGCTGATCCACGAGGCCGGCTTCCCCGACGGTGCGTTCAATGTCGTGAACGGCGACAAGACGGCCGTCGACGCGATCCTGCAGCACCCCGACATCAAGGCCGTGAGCTTCGTCGGCTCCACGCCGATCGCCCAGTACATCCACCGCACCGCCAGCGAGCACGGCAAGCGGGTGCAGGCCCTCGGCGGCGCCAAGAACCACATGCTGGTGCTGCCCGACGCCGACATCGGCCTCGCCGCCGACGCCGCCGTGTCGGCCGCCTTTGGTTCGGCCGGCGAACGGTGCATGGCGATCTCGGTCGTCGTCGCCGTGGGCGACGCCGCCGACCCGCTGGTCGACGCGATCGCCGAGCGCACCCGTGCGCTCACCATCGGCGACGGCATGGATCCCGCCTCGGAGATGGGACCGCTCGTCACACGCGAGGCCCGCGACCGAGTCGAGTCCTACATCGCCGCCGGTGCCGACGCCGGCGCGAAGGTGGTGCTCGACGGCCGTGATGCCAGCTTCGACGGTGATGGCTACTTCCTGGGCTGCACCCTGCTCGACGACGTCACCCCCGACATGACCGTGTACCAGGACGAGGTCTTCGGCCCGCTGCTCGGCGTGGTTCGGGTGCCCACGTTCGACGACGCGATCAAGCTGCTCGAGGCAAATCCGTACGGCAACGGCACCGCGATCTTCACTCGCGACGGCGGCGCCGCCCGCCAGTTCACCGAGGAGGCGCCGGTCGGCATGGTCGGCATCAACGTGCCGATCCCGGTGCCGGTGGCGTACCACTCGTTCGGCGGTTGGAAGGACTCCATCTTCAGCGACACCGCCATGTACGGCCCCGAGGGCGTGCGGTTCTACACCAAGCCCCAGGCGATCACGACCCGCTGGCCCGATCCCGCGAGCTCGACGGTCGATCTCGGCTTCCCGACCAACTGAGTTTTCAGCCGCCGAGGGTGCGGCGTACCTCTGAGCGAGACGGGCGCCCCCGAACGTGATTTGCTGGAGGACATGACATCCCCCCGTCCGCTCGGATCGAGCGGTCTCTCGGTCTCCACCCTCGGCCTCGGCACGATGACCTTCGGCGTCGAGTCCGACGAGACCGTCGCCCACCAGCAGCTCGACACCTTCCACGCCGCAGGCGGCACCTTCATCGACACCGCCGACGTCTACGGCGCAGGCGAGTCCGAACGCATCGTCGGGCGCTGGCTGGCCGACCGCCGCCCCGACGACATCGTCCTCGCGACCAAGGGGCGGTTCGCGCCGCCCGCCGGGTCGAGCGGTGCGTCTCGTCGTTCGCTCACCCGGTCGGTCGACGCCAGCCTGGACCGGCTCGGTGTCGACGCGATCGACCTCTACTTCGTGCACGGCTGGGATGACGAGGTGCCCGTCGACGAGACGCTCGCGACCCTCACCGACCTCGTCGCCGCCGGCAAGTTGCACCACATCGGCTGGTCGAACGTGACCGGATGGCAGCTCGCCCAGATCACCACGACGGCCGCGCTCGGCGGCTTCGTGACCCCGTGCGCCCTCCAACCGCAGTACAACCTCCTCGATCGCGGCATCGAGGTCGAGGTGATGCCGGCGGCCCTCGACGCCGGGCTGGGTCTGACGCCGTGGTCGCCGCTCGGCGGCGGCTGGCTCACCGGCAAGTACCGGCGCGACGCCCGCCCGACCGGCGCGTCACGTCTGGGCGAGGATCCGAACCGGGGTGTCGAGGCCTACGACACCCGCAACGTCGATCGGACCTGGTCGATCCTCGACGTCGTCGGCGAGATCGCCCGCGACCATGAGCGGCCGATGGGGCATGTGGCGATCGCCTGGCTCCTCAGCCGGCCCGGAGTGTCATCGGTGCTGCTCGGTGCCCGCACGCTCGAGCAGCTGATCGACAATCTCGGCGCCGTCGATCTCGTGCTCGCGCCCGCCGAGATCGATCGGCTCACCTCGGCGACGGCCCCGGGTCTCGCGCCGTATCCGTACGGGATGATCGAGGACTTCTGCGACGTGACCGTGTGGAAGAAACTCGGCGTCCATGGACGGTGAGGCGACCGCCGGGCGAGGCCGACAGCCGTGAACGTCGAGCGCTTCGACGACGACGGGGTCACCTCGGTCGTGTTCAGCGGTCCCTTCGACGGGAACGCGATGGTCGACGCGATCATGTCGGTCCCGATCGCGCCCGACGACGTCGACGACATTGGGTCGATCATCGACCTCCGTGCCGTCGACGAGCTCGAGTTCGACCCGGTCGCGTTCGCGGGGATCGCCCGGGCGGTGCATCGCCGCTTCCCGCGGCCGGGCTCGTACCGCTACGCGATCCTCGCCGGCGATGAGGAGCAGCGCAGTCTCGCCGAATGGATGGGCGTGACCCGCGACGTCACCGTCGTCGGCAGTGGCCCGCTTCCCGAGATCCAGGCGTTCACGTCGGTCGACGAGGCCCTGCGCTGGGTCCGGCGCGACGACTGAACGAACGGGCGCCGCCCGGCGGTGGCGGACTACGGTCTGCGTCATGGCCAACGACACCGCCCTGCTCGACTCGGTCGGCACGATCAGCGAGGCCCAGCTCGCCGACCTCGGCTGGACCCTCAAGCCCGAGGGGCTCTGTCAGGACGACACATGCGTGTTGGTGCCTGACCGGTCGGCCCTCGTCGGTGACGACGGGATCGACCTGGCGACGCTCGGCGAGCTGCTCGACCGGCCGATCGCCATCGACGCAGACGCCGGCCTCGCGGCGGTCGGCGCCCCTCGTGCGGCACGCCGCCAGGCACTGCACGAACTGACCGCGCCGGATTTCACCCTGCCCGATGTCCACGGCGACGGTGTCACCTCGCTGAGCGATCACCGCAGCAAGAAGCGCCTCCTCATCGCCTTCTCAAGTTGGTGAGGCTGCGGCTACGAGCTGCCCGGGTGGCAGACACTGCAGAACGAACTCCACGCCGAAGGGCACACCGACTTCGAGATCATCGCGGTCGCCATCGACGAGAACGTCGAGAAGCTTCGTGAGTTGTCCGAGGGCATCACCTATCCGGTGCTCTACGACGCCGACCACGTCCTCACCGAGCTCTACGCAATCTCCAACGTCCCGACCGTCGTGTTGATCAACGAGGACGACTCGATCGCGATGCCGAACTGGAGCGCGTACGGCAGCGACCTCTTCATCGAATTCACCGGTGTCGAATCCGACAAGCAGCACGATCGCATCCGGGCGTGGGTGCGCGAGGGCGACGCCGGCATCTCCACCGCCGAGGCGGTCGAGTCGGTCGGTGATCTCTCCGCCGACGAAGAAGCGGCTCGGCTGCACTTCCGTATCGCCCTGGCCCTCCGCGATCGGGGCGACCAGGCCGGATGCGATCGCAACTTCGATCGGGCCGCCGAACTCGCGCCGCAGGACTGGACGATCCGACGGGCGATGATGCCGTTGCGCGGCCAGGATCCATTCGGGGAGAACTTCATGGCGCTGTTCGAGGACTGGAAGGCGAACGGCAGCCCGTACCACGGGGTGCGCGGGTACTGACGTGGAGGCGCTCGAGCTGAAGGTGCCGCCGCCGATCTGGGCGGCGCTCTTCGCCGCGGTCGTCTACGGCATCAACCTGCTCGATCTCGGCGTCGACTTCTCGGCGTCGGGTCCCGGTCTCGGGATCGGCATCGCGTTCGTCGGCGTGGTCGTCGCGGTGGCTGGCATGACCGCCTTCGCACGGGTCGGGACCACCGTCGACCCGCACGATCCGACCAAGACCGACGCGCTCGTCGTCGGCGGCGTCTACCGGCGCACCCGCAATCCGATGTACCTCGGACTCGCGCTCCTGCTCGGCGGTTTCGCCATCGCGCTCGGCGACATCGCGGCGACGATCGTCGGGGTCGGCGGCTTCGTCACCGTCGTCACCCGGGTACAGATCCAGCCCGAGGAGCGCCTCCTCGGGGCGCAGTTCGGCCGGGCCTTCGAGGAGTACTGCGAGGACACCCGCCGCTGGTTCTGAGCCGGTCTCGGGCCGGTCCCGGCCTCAGTGGGCTTCGACAGCGCCGTTCGTCGAGCCGTCGTCCTCGGGGACCAACACCACCACCAGGGTCGTGTCGGACTCGTCGAGCACCCGCTGGATCGTGGCACTCACGGCCGGCACCCCGGCGTTGTCTCGGCTGCTGCCCGACATCACGATCAGGTCGGCGCCGAGCTCGGTGGCGGTCGACAAGATGCCGGCCGCGGGACTCGGGTCGTGGGCCAGAATCGACGACGCTCGGGCCCCGCTCACGTCGGCGACCGATGCGGCCTCGTCGAGGATGGCGCGATGGCGCGCCCGCTCCGGACCCCGCTCGCCGATGAAGGATTCCATGCGGGTCGGCGGTGACGGTGAGACGTGGAGCTGGAGCAGCTGGGTGCCGAGGTTCGAGCTGAGCTGGGTGGCCAACTCGAGGGCCGGCTTGGCCGCCTTCGATCCGTTGACCGGCACGAGGGCACGGGCGAACGCCCACGGCAGGCGGCCGTTGAGCGACGAGGCACCCCGAACGACGACGACGGGGATCGGTGAGCGGCGCATGATCTCCGACACGTACTCGGAGGTCTCGCCGGCGGTCGGTGCCCCGATCACGATCGCGTCGTAGCCGAGAACCGCCTCGGCGACGACCGCGTCCGCGACCGCGGCGTCGACCACCTCGTGGTCGACGTTTCGGCCGAAGAGCACGTCGCGATGGGCCTGTACGTCGATCGTCGACGCATCGCCGGCGGTGAGAAGCGTGACCGCCGTGTCCGATGGCCAGGTGAGCCCGGCCACCTGAGCGGCGAGGAGCGACGGCACGTCGCCCTTGGTCGGGATCAGGATGCGGTTGCCGCGGACCACGATGTTGCTCGCGAGCGCCGCCTCCATGTCGAGTCGCTGGCGCTCCTCCGGCGTTCCCTCCCAGCCGGCGAGGGCCCGGCGCAGCAGCGGAGGAGCGGCCATCGAGGTCGCCATCGCCATCAGCACGACGACGGTGTACGAGCGGTCGTTGAGCACGCCCAGCGAGAGGCCGACGGTGGCGATCACGATCTCGAGCGCACCGCGTGCGTTGAGGCCGATGCCGAGCGCGGCACCCTCGCGGGTCGACAGCGCCGAGAGCTTGGCGCCGAGGATCGAGCCGAGGAACTTCGACACCGAGGCGACGGCCACCACGATGAGCGCCCACACGATGGTCTCGCCGTCGGCGAGCAGGCCGAGATCGATGCGCAGACCGGCGGTGGCGAAGAAGATCGGCGCGAACACCGCGGCGGTCATCGTCTCGAGCGGGCGGATGAGTTCGTGCTCGGCGAACCGCGAGCGAGCGAGGATCACGCCGGCGATGAAGGCGCCGAGCACCGCCTCGACGTGCAGCCACTGGGTGACGACACCGAACGACAGCGAGGTGATCACGACGACGGTCATCCCCGACAGCTGGTCACCGCCGTTGGCCCGCACTCGGCGGAGGGCGATGTCGACGATCCGTTGGCCGATGGTGAAGGCGAAGACGAAGAACGCCAACAGACCGAACACGGTGATCGCGAGCTTGTCGAGCTTCAGACCGCCGGCCTGAGCGAGACCGGCGATGAGGCCGAGAGCGACCCAGCCGATCACGTCGTTGGCCATGCCGGCCGCGAGGGTGAGCTGGCCGAAGTTGCGGCGCATCAGGCCCATCTCACCGAGGATCTTCGCGATCACCGGCAGCGACGAGATCGAGAGGGCGGCCGCGATGAAGAGGGCGAAGATGTAGCGCTCGGTGCCGGTGCCGACGAACACCGACGGGATCAGGAACCCGACCGCGAGGCCCATGATGGCGGGAACGATCAGCGAGCCGGCCGACACGATCACGGCCGCCCGGCCGAGGCGACCGATCAAGCCGAGATCGGTCTCGAACCCGGTGCTGACCAGCAGGAACAACACGCCGATCCAGCCGATCGTGAACAACATGCCGGTCTGCACGTCGTCGGCCGGGAACAGCCAGTCGGTCACGTCGGGCGCGATGCGGCCGAGCAGGGATGGGCCGAGGATCAGGCCCGCGGCG
>JBCBYI010000062.1:0-18583 GCA_039815945.1 Actinomycetota bacterium
CACATCCGCGACGACGGACTCTGGAAGCCCGAACGCCTGATCACGTCACCGCAGGGTGGACGAGTGCAGGTCGACGGCGCCGGCGAGGTCCTCAACTTCTGCGCCAACAACTACCTCGGGCTCGCCGACCACCCGGCCCTCGTCGCCGCCGGCACCGAGGCGATGGGCGAGTACGGCTACGGGATGGCCTCGGTGCGCTTCATCTGCGGCACCCTCGACGCCCACCGCACGCTCGAACGGGCGATCGCCGACTTCCTCCACACCGACGACTCGATCACCTTCGCCGCCTGCTTCGACGCCAACGGCGCCGTGTTCGAGCCCCTGCTCGGCGCCGACGACGCGATCGTCTCCGACTCGCTCAACCACGCCTCGATCATCGACGGCGTCCGCCTCTGCAAGGCCCGGCGCTATCGCTACGAGACCCGCGACCTCGCCGATCTCGACCGTCAGGTCGCCGCCGCCCGCGAGCAGGGCGCCGCCCAAGTGCTGATCGTCACCGACGGCGTGTTCTCGATGGACGGCTTCGTCGCCGACCTCGGCGCCATCTGCGAGATCGCCGATCGCTACGACGCGTTGGTGATGGTCGACGACTGTCACGCCACCGGCTTCATCGGCCCCGGCGGCCGGGGTACTCCTGCGCTCCACGGTGTCGAGGATCGGGTCGACATCGTCACCTCGACCCTCGGCAAGGCGCTCGGTGGCGGCATGGGCGGCTTCGTCGCCGCTCGCCAGCCCGTGATCGATCTGCTCCGCCAGCGCGCCCGCCCCTACCTGTTTTCCAACGCCCTCGCTCCGGCCCTGGTCGGCGGGGCGATCGAGGGCCTGCGCCTCATCGCGGAGGGCGACGATCTGCGCGAGCGCCTCGAGGCCAACGCCGCCCGCTTCCGCTCGGCGATGACCGGGGCGGGCTTCACCCTGACGGGAGAGGGGCACCCCATCATCCCGGTGATGCTCGGTGAGGCCGAACTGGCGGGCCGCTTCGCCGCCCGCCTGCTCGACGAGGGCGTGTACGCCACCGCCTTCTCGTTCCCGGTCGTCCCCAACGGCACGGCGCGGATCCGGACGCAGATGAACGCCGCCCACACCGAGGCCGACCTCGACGCGGCGGTCGCCGCGTTCACGAGGGTCGGCCGAGAACTGGGGGTCGTGTCGTGAAGGCGCTCGTGAAGCCCGGCGCCGCGCCGGGGCTCGAACTCCGCGACCTGCCCGTCCCCGAACCGGGGCCCGGCGAGGTCCGCATCAAGGTCAAGCAGGCGGCGATCTGCGGCACCGATCTGCACATCGACGCCTGGGACGAGTGGGCGGCCACGAACGTCACGCCCGGCGTCACCGTCGGCCACGAGTTCGTCGGCGTCGTCGACGCGATCGCTCCCGACGTTCGCGGCATCGAGGTCGGCGACCGGGTCGCCGGCGAGGGCCACGTGGTCTGTAGGGTCTGCCGCAATTGCCGGGCCGGTGAGTTCCACAACTGCCGCAACGTCGTCAGCGTCGGGATCCAGCGGGACGGTGGCTTCGCCGAGTACGTCGTGATCCCGGCCACCAACGCCTACGTCGTCGCCGATCACGTGCCCGACGACGTCGCCGCCATCCTCGACCCGCTCGGCAATGCCGTGCACACCGCACTGTCGTTCGACCTCGTCGGTGAGGACGTGCTCATCACCGGCGCCGGTCCGATCGGGCAGATGGCCGCCGCGATCGCCCGCCACGCCGGCGCCCGCCATGTCGTGGTGACCGACCTGTCGCCGACCCGTCTTGCGACGGCGCGGCAGATGGGTGCGTCGGCTGCGGTCGCGCCGGGTACCGAGTCGTTGCGGGCCGTGATGGCCGAGCTCGGCATGGTCGAGGGCTTCGATGTCGCCCTCGAGATGTCGGGGGCCGGTCCGGCGCTGGGCGACATCGTCGAACACGTCAACAACGGCGCCGAGATCGCCCTCCTCGGGCTGTTCGGTCAGGCGCCGATCGTCGACGTGAACCAGGTGATCCTCAAGGGCCTCACCGTGAAAGGCATCTACGGCCGAGAGATGTTCGAGACCTGGTACAAGGCGGTGGCCATGCTCGGCTCCGGCCTCGACGTGTCACCGGTGATCAGCCATCGCTTCGCCCTCGACGATCACGAGGAGGCCTTCGCCACCCTGCGCGAGGGCGACGCCTCGAAGGTCCTGCTCGAAATCGGCTGAGTCCGAGTCCGGGCGCGACAACGCCGCCGAGTGAATCCGGCGGCGTTCGTCAGCTGCTCTGGGGCAGAACCGCACAGCAAGGCTGCGGGGGTTCTGCCGACTGGCAGGATGTGAGGGTCAGCTGTTGCGGCCCAGGTTGGGCTTGCGGCCGTGGTTGGCCTTGGCGCGGCGGACCTTCGCCTTCTTCTTCTGGGTGCGCTTCGACATAGGCCCTAGAGGCTAGCGAGCACGCTCGTGTATCCCTCGCGAAAGGTCGGATAGGCGAGCTCCCAGCCGAGGTCCTTCAGTTCGCTGTTGCGGCAGCGCTTCCCGGTCGGCGCATCGACCGGCGAGGGGTCGGGGCCGAGTTCGACGCGTACCTGCTCGGCGATCCAGGTCAGCACGGTGTCGCGGGGCACGGGCTCGTCGTCGACCGCGATCGCGACCGGCGGGGGGCTCGGGTGGATCGCACACAGGGCGAGCGCAGCGGCGAGATCGTCACGATGCACCCGGTTGGTCCATCGGGCGGGCGTGCCGGGGGTGACGCCGACCGCGCCGGTCATCACCTGTTGCACGAGCCGGCCGCGGCCCGGCCCGTAGATGCCGGCGGCACGCACGATCGTGGTCGGGATACGGCGGGCGAGGGCATCCTCGCCCTCGACGACGACCGCCGCAGTGGAGCGAGCCGGCTGGGTCGGGGTCGAGGCGGTGACCCAACGCCCGTCGTCGAAGCCGTACACGCCGGTGGTCGACGTGAGGATCGCCCGGGCCGGTTCCATCGGGAGCGCGTCGAGGAGCCGTCGCGGACCGTCGACGTAGGCGATCCGGTAGCCGTCGTCGTCGCGGGTGGGCGGCGCAGTGGTGAACACGACGACGTTCGCCGCCGGCAGGTCGGTGAGGGTCGTCGGGTCGGAGAGATCACCGACGAGCGCCGTGGCGCCCTCGACGGATCGGCCCGAACGATTGAGAGTCGACACCCCCAGCCCGGCGCTCGTCAGCACGTTTGCGAGCGTCAGTCCGGTGTCGCCGGCGCCGACGATCAAGACGTGGGGGAGTGCGTCGCTCATGGGCGGCGACCGTAGCCCTCGGTCGGCGTATGCTGCGCGCATGGCCGAGCCCACCACCGACGACGCCGAGTTCCAGGTTCCCTGGACCGAGATGCAGTACGGCACGCGGGAGCACTACGAGTACCTCGGCCCCGCCTTCGTCGACCACGCTCGCGGGGCGCTCGTCGACAACCTCATGACGATGCTCGGCCTGCTGAAGGGGCCGACCCTGGGGTACCAGTGCGATCGGTTCTCGCACTCGCTGCAGTCGGGTACGCGGGCCTTTCGCAACGGCGAGTCGGTCGACATGGTGGTCGGTGCGCTGCTGCACGACGTCGCCGACACGTTCGCGCCGGAAAACCACTCCGATGCGGCTGCCGCGCTCCTGCGCCCCTACGTCGACGACGAGACGCACTGGGTGATCAAGCACCACGGTCTGTTCCAGGGCTACTACTACTTCCACCATCACGACGGCGACCGCCACGCCCGTGACATGCACCGGGATTCGCCGTACTACGACCGTTGCGTCGACTTCTGCCACGAGTACGACCAGAACTGCTTCGACCCGAACTTCCCGGCGATGGATCTCCAGGACTTCCGCCCGATGCTCGACGAGGTGTTCAGCCGCCCGTCGAGCGTGCCGGGTGTGGCGCCCCTCTGTGCCGACTGAGATGACGGGTTAACGCTTCCCGGCGGTGGCCTGCAGGATCGCCGCCAACAGCGCGTCGCGCTGGGCGCTGAGGTCGGCGGTGGTCTGCTCGCCGGTCGCCTCAGCGATGCCGGCGACCAACTGCGCTGCGACCTCGGGATCGAGATGGAGATCGCCGAGGTCGTCGAACCAGCGGTTGAAGCTGTCGGTGTAGCGCTCGGTGAAGCTGGTGAGGCCACCCTCGCCGGCGCCGAGATGGAACAGCATCGTTGGTCCCATCACGGCCCAACGCAGGCCGGGCCCGGCCCACACCGCGGTATCGACGTCTTCGACCGTGGCCACCCCGTTGGCGGCGAGGCTGATCGCCTCTCGCCACAGCGCGGCCTGCAGCCGGTTGGCGACATGGCCGGGCACCTCCTTGCGGACCTCGATCGTGACCTTGCCGACCGACTCGTAGAACGCCCGAGCCTCGGCCACCACACCGGCGTCGGTGCGGTCGTTGCCGAGCACCTCGACGAGCGGGATCAGGTGCGGCGGGTTGAACGGATGCCCGAGCACGAAGCGGCCCGGCGAACGCCAGCCGCCCTGCATCTCGGTGAGGGTGAGGCCCGAGGCCGACGAGGCGACGATCGCCCGCGGATCGATGGCGTCCTCGATGTCGTGGTAGAGCTCGTGCTTGATCTCGAGCCGCTCGGGGACCGATTCCTGGATGAAGCCGGCGCCGTCGACCGCAGCACGAGCGTCGGAGTGGAAGGTGACGGCATCGGGATCGGCGCCGTCGACGACGAGGCCGAGTTCGTCGAGCGACGGCCAGGCGGTGGCGATGTAGTCGCGGACCTGGCGCTCGATCTGCGGGGCCGGATCGAACACGGCGACGCTCTTGCCGGCGGCGAGGAAGAGCGACGTCCAGCTGGCGCCGATGACGCCGCCGCCGAGGGAGCAGGTGTGCGTGTTCGCGCTCATGCGGGGCGACGCTAGCCACTCTTGAACGAGCGTTCAACCGTCGGTTTTCCCTGTGCTGGAGCGGGAAACGCTGTCACACCCCCTGCGTAGGGTGGGCTCATGGCGGTGGAGGAACTCGACGATCTGGAGGCGGCGCTCGACACGGCGCTGGCCGTCGATCTCGGTGCCGCCACACCCCGCGAGCGCCGCCAGGCAGTGGCCCGGCTCGGTCGACTCGAGGCCAAGCTCACCGCGCTGCGGGCGCAGATCGCGGGGGAGTACGACGCCAAGAAGGACTGGGCCGGGTTCGGTCACGCCTCTGCTGCCGCTGGGGTGCGAGAGACGGCCAAGGTGCCGGCGAAGACGGCGCGGCAGACGGTCGCGCTCGGCCGTGCCCTGCGGCGGATGCCGCTCACGTCGGCGGCCCTCGCCGGCGGGTCGATCACCACGGCCCACGCGATGCGGCTGCGGTCGACGGCGAATCGGCCCGAGTTCGCCGATGGCGGCGAGGCCTTCCTCCTCGACAAGGCGGAGGTGCTTCGCTGGTCGGCGTGGCTGAAGGCGGTCGCCTACTGGGAGTCCGTGGTCGACGAGTCCCACGAACCGGAGGCCGAGACGGTCGACATCGATACGCCGGCCGAGGCGGGCGAGTTCCACGCGTCCGTTGGGCTCGACGGTGTCGGCCTCCTGAGCGGTTCGCTCACGCCAGAAGCCTTCGAAGCGTTCGAGGAAGCGCTGCATCGCATCGAGCGAGAGCTCTTCCAGCAGGACTGGAAGCGCCTCGTCGACGAGCACGGCACGGCGGCGACCATTTCGATGATGCCCAAGCCGTCCGAGCGGCGAGCCCGGGCGCTCGTCGAGATGGCGTACCGGGCGATGACCGCCCCGGCGGACGGCAAGCGGCCGCTCCCGCTGGTCACCATCCACGCCGATCCCGACACCTTCAACCGTGAACTCGCACGGGTGCTCCACATCGACGCGCCGGCGCCACTGGGCACGGAGCGGATGTGCGAGCTCGACTCGGGCACCGTCGTTGCGCCCTCGGTGATGATCAGGGCGGCGCTCCACGGCACCGTCCGCCGACTCGTCTACGAATCACCGTCCCACGTGCTCGATTGCGGACGAGACGTTCGCCTCTTCACGGGCAAGCTCCGCGAAGCCATCGTGCATGCCGCACGGACCTGTGCTGCTGAGGGTTGTGAGACCCGAGCGAGCCGAAGCGAGGTCGACCACGTCGTGCCATGGACCGCAAACGGGGTCACGGCGTCATCGAACGGTCGACCGCTGTGTACCGCCGACCACCGAGCGAGGCCAGGTCCGCCCTAGCTCTGACACAGCCCACCATCTGGCGAAAAGATCCAGGTGCCTCCCAAACCTACGGGATGGACTTCCGAGCGACCGTCGCGAAGGATCTCCACTTCGGCCTCGCTTGCCGTCCAACCTGCGCTGCAGTGGTCAGCGAGCGCGAAGAGGTCGACGACGAGCGCCGGTTCATCGGGGCCGATCGGCCACGAGTTGATCTTGCCGACCGGCTGGTTTAGCCGCGTGACGGCAAGGGTCTCGACCGGATCGCCCAGCATGATGTCGACCACGATTGCATCGCTGCTCGACGTGATGCACAACGCGAACGCAGCGCCGCCGTCAGGTGCCGTGACGGGGTAGGTGGCGCCTTCTGCCCCGTTGGTCGCGCCCGCAGGCCAGGTTGGGTACGTTCCGATCAATGCGGCATTGGCATCCGCACGGCGACAGTTGTTGGTGATCTCGAAGTCGTCGGGCCCGAAGAACGCGGCCCACACCCCGACGGCGACGAGTAACGCGGCCAACCAACCCAGGCTCGCGCCCTTGTACTCGCCCTTGATCATGCGTCGTGCGACGCCGTCCAGGCGACGAGTTCGTCGGCCGTCCAGGTGTTGACGATGTCGGCGACCGGCACGCCGCAGCGCACGGCCTTGTCGGCGCCGTACGGTTGCCATTCGAGCTGCCCGGTGGCATGTGCGTCGGTGTTGATCGCGACCTTGCAGCCCCACTCGATCGCGAGTTCGAGCAGCTCCTCGGGTGGGTCCTGGCGCTCCGGGCGGCAGTTGATCTCGACCGCGGTGTCGAACTGGGCGCAGGCGGCGAACACGATCTCGGGATCGAACTGCGAGGGCGGACGACCGCCACCGGTGAGCTTGCGGTTGGTGCAATGGCCGAGGATGTCGGTGTGCGGCGAGGCGATCGCCGTGACCATGCGGCGGGTCATGTCGTCGGCCGGCATCTTCATCTTCGAATGCACGCTGGCGATCACGACGTCGAGGCGCTCGAGCATCTCGTCGGCGAGGTCGAGCGTGCCGTCTTCGAAGATGTCGACCTCCATGCCGGTGAGCAGCCGGAAGGGGGCGAGTTCGGCGTTGAGCTGCTCGATCTCGTCGAGCTGGTTGCCGAGGCGTTCCTCGTTGAGGCCGTGGGCGATGGTGAGGCGGGCGGAGTGATCGGTGCAGACCATCCACTCGTGGCCGAGCGCTCGGGCGGTGAGCGCCATGTCGCGCAGCGGGGCGCCGCCGTCGGACCAAGTCGTATGGGCGTGGCACTCGCCTCGGAGGGCGGCGAGCACGGCCTCGCCCTCGCCGATCGGGATGCGGCTTCGTTCCTCGAGACGGGCGAGGTAGCCGTCGTCGTTGCCGTCGAGCGCGTCGACGATGACCTCGGCGGTCGACTTCCCGATGCCGTCGAGGTCGGTGAGAGTGCCTGCGGCGGCCCGTCGGGCGATCTCGGCATCTCCCTCGTCGAGCACGACGCCGATGGCCTTCTGAAATGCCCATACCTTCTGACCGGGCGCGAGCTCGCGGTCGAGGTAGTGGATGGCGAGCTGCAGTGCGGCGGCCGGCGAGGCCACGTCAGCCGAAGAGCTCGATGCCGTCGAGCACGAGCAGCACCGAGAGCAACACGATGATACCGACGTTGATGGCGGTCATCGGCCACTTGTACTTGTGGTCGCTGCCGTGGAAGCGGCGGATCGAGATCACGTTGGCGATGATCGCGATGATGCCGACGGGCACGCCGATCCACGGACCGACACCGGCACCGAGGCCGATCAGCGGGAACCCGAACGGGATCAGCAGGTAGGTGAACGTGCAGCGGACCGCGGAGATGAGGATCGACTTCGAGAAGGCGTTCTCGGCGTCGACGGTCGACACCGTCTCGGCGTCGCCTGACTGTGCGGGTGCTGCGCTCACGTCCGTCACGCACTCCACCGTACTCGCGTCTGCGTCGGTAGCCTCGACCGGGCTATGGAACGTTTCGGGTTCGTCGGTCTCCCCAACGCGGGCAAGTCCTCGCTGTACAACGCACTCGCCGGAGGCGGCGCCCACGCGGCGCCGTACGCCTTCGCCACCACCGATCCCAACGTCGGTGTCGCCAAGGTGCCCGACCATCGGCTCGAGGCGCTCAGCGAGATGTCGCAGAGCAAACAGACGATCCACGCCGCCGTGCAGTTCACCGACATCGGCGGTCTCGTCGAAGGCGCCAGTCAGGGCGAAGGCCTCGGTAACGCCTTCCTCAGTCACATCCGCGAAGTCGACGCGATCGTGTTCGTGCTGCGGGCCTTCGGCGACGACGACGTGCCCGGCCCGCAGGATCCGCTCGAACACCTCCGCGTCGTCGAGATCGAACTCGCGCTCGCAGATCTCGCCAGCGCCGAGAAGGCCCGCGACAAGACCCAACGCATGCTCAAGGGCGACGCCTCGTTGAAGAGCACGGTCGACCTGCTCGAGAACGTCGTCGACGCGCTCGGGGAGGGCACGCCGCTCTACCGCGCCGGTCTCAACGACGACGACCGAGCCGACCTCAAGGAGTTCTTCTTTCTCACCAACAAGCCGGTCATGGCCGTGCTCAACATCGGCGAGGACCAGATCGGCGACGAGGACGCCATCGCCGCACCGGTGCGCGACGAACTCGCCGGTGCCGAAGTCGTCCCGCTGTCGGTGCAGCTCGAAGCCGAAGCCGCCGTGATGGAGCCCGAAGACCGCCAAGAGATGCTCGAGGCACTCGGCCTCGGCGACGGTGCCGTGCCAGCCTTCCTCACGTCGGCGTACCACATGCTCGGTCTGCGGACGTACCTCACCACCGGCGAGAAGGAGTCCCGCGCCTGGACCTTCCGCGCCGGCTCCACCGCCCCCGAAGCAGCGGGCGTGATCCACACCGACTTCCAGCGCGGCTTCATCCGCGCCGAGACGATCCAGTGGAACGAACTCGTCGAGGCCGGCTCCTGGGCCGCCGCCCGCGACGTCGGCAAGGTCCGCTCCGAAGGCAAGGACTACATCGTCCAGGACGGCGATGTCATGGAGTTCCGCTTCAACGTCTGATCTCGGCACTGCCGGCCGAGCGTTGCTGTCGCTCGGCACGTACGGCCGAGGATCCCCGATGCTCCTGCTGAACGCGGCCCTGGCGGCGTTGTCGGCGCCGGCGTTTGGCGGCCGGTGATTCGGTCGACACTGAGGTTGCTCGTAACCCCATGCCGGTGAGCCGGGTCGAAGCGAGGTGACCCATGTCTCTGACGCTCGTTTCGCCTGTCGTTTACTCCCTACCGACCGGCAGGTAGGGTGAGGAAGTGATGGCTACCCCACCTGACGCCCACCTTCGCGAGGTTCTCGCCGAAACCGCTGAGTCCCTCCTGAACCGCCACCTCGAGACCACCCAGGAATGGCATCCCCACGCCCTGATCCCATGGTCCGCGGCCGAGGACTTCCCCGAGGACTACGAGTGGTCCCCCGAGGAGATGCAGATCTCCGCCCCGGTTCGCAGCGCGCTGTTCGTCAACGTGCTCACCGAGGACAACCTGCCGTACTACTTCCGCGACATCGAGCGCATGTTCGGCCGCGACGGTGCCTGGGGTGAGTGGGTTCGCCGCTGGACCGCCGAAGAGGGCCGCCACGGCCTGGTGATCAACGGCTATCTGATGGCCACGCGGGCGATCGATCCGGTCGAGCTCGAGCGGGGGCGCATGGCGCAGGTGCAGAGCGGCGAGGTCCCCGAGCCGCCGACCCTCGCCGAAGGCCTCGCCTACGTCTCGCTGCAGGAACTCGCCACCCGCATCAGCCACTTCAACACCGGCAACCTCCTCACCGACGAAGCCGGCAAGGCCGTGATGCGACGCGTCGCCAAGGACGAGAACCTCCACTACCTGTTCTACCGCGATGCGATGACCGCGATCTTCGAACACGACCCGTCCACGGCCGTCATGGCCGTCGAGAAGCAGGTCCGTGACTTCCAGATGCCGGGCACCGGCATCCCCGGCTTCGCCGAGCACTCCAAGGCGATCGCCGACGCCGGCATCTACGACTTCGCGATCCACCACGACAAGATCCTCCAGCCCGTCGTCTTGCGCGACTGGAAGGTCGAGTCCCTCGAAGGTCTCACCCCTGAGGCCGAGGAAGCTCGTGCGGCGCTCGTGAAGCAGATCAACCGCATCGGCAAGATCGGCCACCGCATGGCCGAGCGGCGTGAAGCCCGCAAGGCCCGTGGGGCCGAAGGCGCACTCGTCGACGCCTGACCACATCGACGCCTGACCACATCGACGCCTGACCACATCGACGCCTGACCACATCGACGCCTGACCACATGGACGCGGCCCGAGCACGGGTCGGTGCCGGTCTACATTGCGTGCATGCCGTGGCTGGTGCACGAGGGCCGAGTCCTCTCCTCCTTGGAGATCGCCGAGACGCGCCGCGACCGGCGCACCGGCCTCCTCGGCCGTGACGGCATCGACGGGGCCCTCTTGCTGCGGCCCGCCCGATCGGTCCACACGGTGAAGATGCGCTTCGCCATCGACGTCGCCCACGTCGACGACGATCTCGTCGTGCTCTCCACGACCACGATGGTGCCGGGCCGCGTCGGTCGGTGGTCGCCGCGCGCCGGCGGCGTGATCGAAGCCGAGGCCGGGTCGTTCCGCCGCTGGGGTCTCACCACCGGCATGCAGCTCGAGATCCGCGAGTGAGCGGCGTGTTGACCCTCGTCGCGACCCCGATCGGGAACCTGGGCGATCTCCCACCCCGTGCGGTGGAGGCGTTCGCGGCCGCCGACCTCGTGTGCTGCGAGGACACGCGCCGCACCGGGTCGCTGCTGAAACAGATCGGGGTGCGCGTCGACGAGCTGCGTCGGCTCGACGATCACACCGAGTTCGAATCGATCCCGGCGATCCTCGATCGCCTCGCCGCCGGCTCCCGCGTGGTGCTCGTGAGCGATGCCGGCACTCCCGGCATCAGCGACCCGGGCGAACGCCTCGTCGCGGCTGCCGTCGAAGCCGGTGTCGAGGTCACGACCGTGCCCGGGCCGGTCGCCGCGATCGCGGCGCTGATCAGCAGCGGTCTGCCGTCGGGACGCTTCGTGTTCGAAGGATTCCTCGCCCGCAAGGGCCAGGAGCGGGCGACGCAGCTGGCGGCGATCGCCGGCGAGGCGCGCACGGTCGTGTTCTACGAGTCGCCCAACCGGGTGGCGGCGACGCTCGCCGCGCTGGCCGACGTCTGCGGTCCGGACCGGCGGGCGGTCGTCGCTCGCGAGCTCACCAAGCTCCACGAGGAACTGCGGCGCGGGAGCCTCGCCGAGCTGGCCGAGTGGGCCGCCGTAGGGGTCAAGGGCGAGGTGGTGGTCGTGGTCGAGGGTGCCCCGGCGCCGGCCGAGTTCGACGACGATGCGCTGACCGAACGGCTGAGGGCGCTGCTCGCCGACGGCTCCTCCAAGCGCGACGCGGTCGACCGCGTCGCTGCCGAGACGGGTGCTCGTCGCGGCCGGGTCTACGACCTCGCGCTCGGTATCTGAGCGGGCTATCCACAGGGCTGTCACACCCCCTCCGTAGTGTCGTGGGCATGGAACCCCTGCTCGTGATCTCGCTCCTGGTCGCCTTCCTCGCCATCGCCGGTGTCGGCGTCGCCGGCGGTCTCTTTTTGGCCCGCAACCGTGCCGACGGTGAGTCGGCCACGGTCGAGCGGCTCGCGGCCGAGCTGGCCGCTCGCCAGGAGGCCTCGGTCGACGGTGTCGTCGAGCGGGTGGTGAGCGTCGCCGGCGAGAGCTTCGACAGCCGGCTGCAGACGGGCACCGCCGAGCTCGAGCATCGTCGCCAGGCAATCGACGATCGGCTCGAAGGGGTCGTGAAGTCGCTGGCCGAGAAGGTCGAGTCGGTCGACAAGCTCGTCGCCGAGCGGGTCGGTGGCATGTCCGAGACCGTGGGCGAGCGGGTCGGGGGCATGTCCAAGAGCCTCGGTCATCAGGTCCACGCGATGAGCACCGAGCTCACCCAGTTGCGCGGTCTGGTCGGGCAGCTCCAGAAGGAGCGAGCCCAGCAGCACGGCCAGTTCGTCGAGTCGCTCGAGGCCGCCACCCGCCAACAGCAGGTCCTGGCCGAGACCACCCAGCATCTGCGCGAGGCGCTGGCCAGCCCCCAGGCCCGCGGCCAGTGGGGTGAGCGCATGGCCGAGGACGTCCTGCGCACCGCCGGCATGCGCGAGGGCATCAACTACCGCAAGCAGCGGGCGATCGAGGGCGGCACCCGACCCGACTTCACCTTCTTGTTGCCCGACGATCAGCACCTACACATGGACGTCAAGTTCCCGGTTTCGAACTATCTCCGCTACCTCGAAGCGCCGACCGACGGTGAGGCCGCCGCGCTGCGTGATCGCTTCTTGAAGGACGTGCGCGACCGGGTCAAGGAGCTCCACGGCCGCGGCTATGCGGCGACCGACACGACCGTCGGCTACCTGCTGTTGTTCATCCCCAACGAGAGCGTCTATGGCTTCATCCACGAAAACGACGCCTCGCTGCTCGACGACGCCCTCGGCAAGAAGGTCGTCCTGTGCTCGCCGACCACCCTGTTCGCCGTGCTCGGTGTGGTTCGCCAGGCGATGGACACCTTCGCCGTCGAGCGCAAGACCGACGAGATCCTCGAGGCGCTCGCCGGCTTCGGTGCGCAGTGGTCGAAGTTCTCCGAGCAGGTCGACAAGGTCGAGAAGCACCTCGGCACGCTCACCAACAGCGTCAACGAGCTCGCCGGGCCGCGGCGCAACCAGCTCGAGCGGCAGCTCGGGAAGCTCGAGGCGATCCGGACCCGTTCGATCGACGACGAAGCGATCGACGCCGCCGGCCCCGACGCACTCGCGGCCGGCGACGGCGCGCTGCCGTTCCTGCGTGAGGTCACCGACCGCAGCGCGTCGTAGTACCTGACGCTCGCCTCGCCTCGGCGCCGTGGCACACTCGGTCGATGGTGCGAACGGCGGTGTTCGGGCTGGGGTTGCTGATGGCGGCGAGCGCCTGCGGGGATCACGAGACGAGTGTCGAGACGCTCACCGCGCCGCCGCCGGTCGGTGAGCTGTCGCCGCTCGAGGCGATCCTCGAGTCCTGGAACACCACGATCGTCGAGCTCCCCGGTTGGGAGTCGGGCGAGCCCTGGCACGTCGAGGGAGCCGAGTCGGCCTGGGCGACGGGTTGCGCCGACTTCGACCGGCTGGGCGACCTCGTGCTGCGAGACCTCCCGCTCGTCACCGTGTGGGAGCGCCCGGGCGCGGCGTTCTCCCAGCGGGTGGCCTCGCTCGACTGGGACGCGGCCGGCTACCGCGATCTGGTCGTCGCGATGCCGACGTCGTGCCCGACGATCGAGGTCGACGGCACCACGATCGAGATCACGGGATTCCGCAGCGGGGTGCTCGACCCGCCGCCACGCTCCTCGTGGGCGGCGATCGAGCTGAGTGCGCACCCGCTCGCGGACCCGGCGACCGAGGGTCGGACACCGACGTTTGACACCGAGCGACGAGCGGTGCTGGTCGTGCTCGTGCGTCACAACGTGGTGTCGCAGCTGATCATCGGACTCGACGACGGCACCGACATCGGCATCGTGGCCGAGGTCGTCGCCGCCGCCGACGCCGCCCTCCAGGCCGCGCCAATCGAGACGACGGGTCCGTTCCCGCCGCCGACATCGAGCCCGACGGTGCCGGCCCAACGACTCGACGCGGTCGAGCTCACCCTGGATCGCGAGATGTGTCGCAACGGCGGGAGCTTCACCGTCGACGGCATCACCTTCGCGCTCGCCGAAGCGGTGCCGAACGAGTGGCGGGCGATCGACCCGCTCGTCGGTGTCGTCGTGATCGATGGCGCCGAGGCGACCTTCACCGGCCCCGACGGTCACGACGTACGACTGTCGAGCAGCGGGGTCGAGGCGAGCTGCTCGCTGTGGGTCGAACGCTCGAATCCACCCGACCCGGGACTGGCGGGGCTCCTCGACTGCGGCGTCGGTCAGGTCACCGAGATCCGGTTCCCCGACGCCGGGTACGACCCCGACGCCATCGTCGCCGACGCGCACCCCGACGTGGTGACGGTCGAAGCGGGTGATCCGCTCCAGTGGCGGGGGATCGACGCCGCCGGACAGGTGGTCGCCGAGGTGTTCCTCGGTGATGCAGTCCCCGCCGATTGGCAGATCTTCATCTGCGCCGCCGGCTGACCCGGTCGATGTGGTGAATGCACGATCGTCGCCACCCGGGCGCCGGTAGCCTCGGCGAGGTGAGCACCCCCGTTCTCGTCGCAGTCGCCTGGCCCTACGCATCGGGCTCCCGCCATCTCGGCCACCTCGCCGGCGCCTACCTGCCGGCCGACGTCTTCGCCCGCCACCAGCGGCTGGTCGGCAACGAGGTGTTGATGGTCAGCGGGTCCGACGTGCACGGCACCCCGATCACGGTTCGGGCCGACGACGAGGGCGTGACCGCCCAGGACATCGTCGATCGCTATCACGGCGAGTTCGAACGCCAGTGGGACGAGATCGGCCTGCAGTGGGATCTCTACACCACCACCGGCACCGAGCATCACGCCCGAGTCACCCAGGAGATGTTCCTGACCCAGCTCGAGAAGGGGCACATCGACAAGCGCACCTCGGAGCAGTTCTTCGACCCCGAGGCCGAGCGCTTCCTGCCCGACCGCTACATCGAGGGTACCTGCCCGCACTGTGGGTACGGCGAGGCCCGTGGCGACCAGTGCGACAACTGCGGCCGCACCCTGGACGCGACCGACCTGATCGAACCCCGGTCGAAGATCTCCGGCGCCACGCCCGAGCTGAGGCCGACCGAGCACTTCTACTTCCGCTACTCCGACTTCACGACGAAGGTCGATGCGTTCCTGTCCGAGAAGCAGGGATGGCGGCCGCACGTGCTCAACTTCGTGAAGAGTTGGATCAAGGAGGAGGGGCTGCTCGATCGGGCCATCACCCGCGATCTCGACTGGGGGGTCGAGCTTCCGGTCGACGATCTCGGCCCCGGCAAGCGCATCTACGTCTGGTACGACGCCGTGATCGGCTACCTGTCGGCGTCCCAGGAGTGGGCGCAGCGCCAGGGCGACGACGACCGCTGGCGCCATTGGTGGCACAACGCCGACAGCCGCCACGTGTACTTCATCGGCAAGGACAACATCCCGTTCCACTGCCTGTTCTGGCCGGCTCAGCTCATGGGCTACGACGCTGAGATCCACCTGCCCGACGACGTGCCGGCCAACCAGTACATCACCTTCAAGGGTGGCAAGGCGTCGGCGTCGCGTGGGGTCGGCCTCACCATCCAAGAAGGCCTCGATCTCTTCCAGCCCGACGGGCTGCGCTACGCCCTCGCGGCCAGCTTCCCCGAGCAGGCCGACACCGACATCTCCGTCGAGGAGATCGCTCGCCGTATCAACGAAGAGCTCGTCGCGACGTGGGGCAACCTGGTCAACCGGGTGCTGTCGATGGTCGCCAAGAACTTCGGCGAGCAGCCGCCGGTCGACGGCCGCAGCGCCGAAGACGAGGCCGTGCTCGCCACCGTCGACGAGCTGCTGACCACCGCCAATGGCCAGTTCGAGCGGGTCGAGCTCAAAGCCGCGCTCCGCACGGCGATGGATGCCGCCCAGGCCGTCAACGCCTACCTCAACGCCACCGAGCCGTGGAAGGTCGCGAAGGAAGATCTCGATCGGGCGGGGGTGCTCCTCGGCACCGCCCTCGATGCGATCAACGGTGTACGGATCGGCTTCGTCCCGTTCCTGCCTTTCAGCTCGGCCGCGCTCGACGACGTGCTCGGCCCGGTCGACGGCTGGAGCCGCACGCCGGTGCCGACCGGGACCACGATCGCCAAGCCCACGCCGCTGTTCACCAAGGTCGATGTCGACGCGCTGCTGGCCGACGCGGTGTCCGCCGACGACGGCGAGGACTGATCTCGGTGGCCTGGATCGATCAGCACTGCCACATCGAACCGGGTTCCGACGGCGTCGAGCAGGTGGCGGCGGCTCGAGCTGCGGGCGTGATGCGCATGGTGTCGGTCGGGTGTGATCTCGCCCAGTCCGAACAGATGGCGGCGATCGCGCTCGTCCACGACGGCGTCTACGCGACCGCAGGCGTGCATCCCCACGAAGCGAGCCAGGGCATCGACGGGATCGCCGAACTGCTCGACCTGCCTCAGGTCGTGGCGGTCGGGGAGGCCGGGCTCGACTACCACTACGACCACTCGCCGAGGGCTGAACAACGCGACGTGTTCGCCGCCCAGATCCAGCTCGCCAACGAACGGGATCTGCCGTTGGTGATCCACTCCCGCAGCGCCTGGGACGAGACGTTCGAGATCCTCGACCGGGAAGGCACGCCGCGCCGGACGGTCATGCATTGCTTCACCGGCGGCCCCGACGAGGCGCACGAGAGCCTCGCCCGCGGCGCGATCGTGTCCTTCGCCGGGATCATCACCTTCCCGAGTGGCCAGGATCTGCGCGACGCGGCTGCGATCACCCCGCTCGACCGCCTGCTGGTCGAGACCGACTCCCCCTATCTTGCGCCCGTCCCGAACCGGGGCAAGCGCAACCAGCCCGCGTGGGTCACCCACGTCGGCGCTGCGGTGGCTGCGGCCAAGGGCGTCGACGTCGAGGCGATCGAGAGCGCCACCTGGGCCACGGCCGCCGCCTTCTACGACCTCGACGCCGCCGACGTCGCCAAGCTGGCCGACTGACCGGACCCGCCGCCCAACTGACCGGACCCGCCGGGCCACATTGCATTTGTGTTACAACGCTTCTAGCGTTTGACCCATGGCCGAGGTCAGACCCGCGCGGAGTCGGGTGTTCGTCGCCACCCTCGTGGTGCTTATGAGCCTCTTGGCCGCGCTCGTCGCCGCATCGCCAGCCGGCTCGCAGAGTGGGATCCGGCTGGGCGTCGATGTCACCAGCTTCAGCCAGCGCGCCGCAGCCTGGTCGACGGCCAACGTCGTCCACCGCCAGGCCGCGATCGACCGCGCCGAGGCGCTGGGCGAGCAGGCCGCCGAAGCCGAGGCCGCCGCCGAGGCCAGAGCGGAGGCCGAACGCGAGGCCGCCCTCGCCGCCGCCCGCGCCACCACCACGGCGGCGCCCACCACGACGGTCGCGCCCACCACCACGAGCGCCCCGCCCACCGCCGCGGCACCGGCCGTCGAACCGACCACCACGGAGGCGGCGCCGACCACGGTCGCACCCGCGCCCTCGGGTGGGCCGACGGCGCAACAGTGGGCGGCGTTGCGCAACTGCGAATCGGGCGGTCGCTACGACGCGGTCAGCCCGAGCGGGCGCTACCGCGGTGCCTATCAGTTCTCCCGGTCGACCTGGGACTGGGTGGCCGGCTTCGCGAATCCGGCCCTCGTCGGTGTCGATCCGGCCGCCGCCTCCGTCGTCGACCAGGACGCGCAGGCGCAGGCGCTCTACGACCGCAATGGCGCCGGTCCGTGGCCGCACTGCGGTACGTACCTCTCGTGACCCACAGCGGTGCCGACATCCGAGCGCTCCTCGATCGCCACGGCCTCGCCGCGCGCCGAGCCCTCGGGCAGAACTTCGTCGTCGACCCGAACACCGTCCGCAAGATCGCGACGCTCGCGGGCGTCGGCCCCGGCGACCCGGTCGTCGAAATCGGGCCCGGGCTCGGCTCGCTCACGTTGGCGCTCCTCGAACACGACGCCTCGATCACCGCGGTCGAGATGGACACGGAGCTGGTTCCGATCCTGCGAGACGTCGTCGCCGGGCGCGATGTCACCATCGTCGAAGGCGACGCCCAGCAGGTCGACTGGGACGCCGTGCTCGCCGCCCACCCGGCGTGGACGCTCGTGGCCAACCTGCCCTACAACGTCGCCACCCCGCTGATCCTCGACCTGCTCCGAGACGTTCCCGCGATCACCGAGATGCTCGTGATGGTGCAGCTCGAGGTCGCCGAACGGCTCGCCGCGATCGCCCCCGACCCGGCCATCGGCATCCCGTCGGTGCTCGTCGCCTATCACGGGCGGGCCGAGATCGTCGGCCGGGTACCGCCGACGGTCTTTCATCCCAAGCCTCGGGTCGACAGCGCGCTCGTCCGGATCGTCCGCCACGAGGACGCCCCCATCTCGGCGCCGCTGTCGGCGCTCGAGCCGCTCATGCGCGCCGCCTACAACCAGCGCCGCAAGATGATCCGCAAGTCCCTCGCCGGTATGCGCACCGTCGAGCAGATCGAAGCGGCCGGGGTCGACCCGCAGGCCCGCCCCGAGACCCTCGATCTCGCAGCGTGGGGCCGCCTCGCCGAGATCTGATTCAGGCTCGGGCGGCGTCCCATCGGGCGGCCATCAGCCCGAAGAGATCGGCCATCGGGGTGGCCTCGGCCCGACCTTCGAACTCCCGGTAGCAGGTGTCGAGCAGGGTGACGATGCGTTCGGGTTCGCCCCAATTCGCCCATCGGTCGAGCGAGATGTCGTCCGCCGCGGCCATGAGGTCCATGCCCGCGTCGAAGCAGCGTCGTGCCTCGGCGTGGCAGTACTCGTAGTAGCTCCGGATCTCCCGCA
>JBCBYI010000063.1:0-18492 GCA_039815945.1 Actinomycetota bacterium
CCGGTCCACACGCCGGCGGCGCCCATCGTGAGCGCGCCCGCCATCTGGCGGCCGGTACCGATGCCGCCGGCGGCCAGGACCGGGATCGGCGCGACGGCGTCGATCACCTGGGGCCACAGCACCATCGAGCCGATGTCGCCGGTGTGGCCGCCGCCCTCGGTGCCCTGGGCGATCACGAAGTCGAGACCGGCGGCGGCGTGACGGCTCGCCTGCGCCGGTGTGCCACACAGGGCCCCCACGGCGCGACCCGATTCCTGGATCATCGTGACGAGGTCGGGCGGCGGTGTGCCAAGCGCGTTGGCGACCATCACGACGTTGGGTCGGGTGAGGATCTCCTCGACCTGGGGGACGGCGGTGGCGCGGTTCCAGCCCATCAGACCGCTGCCGAGCTCTTCGTCCGCGGGCATCTCGGGCACGTCGTGTTCGGCCAGCACGTCGCGAACGAAGTCCTTGTGAACCTCGGGGATCATCGAGGACAGCTGGCCGCTGAGCTTGCCGAGATCCATCTCGCCGGCGTCGCCGTCGTACTTCTGGGGCAACACGATGTCGACGCCGTAGGGCTTGTCACCGATGTGTTCGTCGATCCAGTCGAGCTCGATGCGGAGCTGCTCCACGCTGAAGCCGACGGCGCCGAGCACGCCCAGCCCACCCGCCTTGCTGACCTCCACCACCACGTCACGGCAGTGGGTGAACGCGTAGATGGGGAATTCGATGCCGAAGCGGTCGGTGAGCTCGTTGCGCATCCCCGAACGGTAGGCGTGGTGTCGGAGGGCCGCCAGACGCCGGTTCGGTCGGTCGGCGCACCGACGCTGCGCCATGATGTCGCCGTGCTCGACATCGCAGACCTGCTCCAGCCGGAACTCACCGAGATCAACCGACTTCCCGCCCGGCCCCCGCTCGCGCCGTATCCGGCCGCCGACGGCGCCCGGGCCGCCGACGGTTCGCCGTGGCGACGGTCGCTCGACGGGGCGTGGCGGTTCCGTCTGGTCGAGTCTCCGACGGCGGCCCCCGCGCGCTGGATGCAGCCCGCGACCTCGGACGACCGGTGGCGCATGATCGACGTGCCGGGTTGCTGGACTCGCCAGGACACCGGCGATCTCCCGCACTACACGAACATCGTCATGCCGTGGCCCGACACGGAGGCGCCGTACAGCCCGCCGGACAACCCGACGGGCCTGCACCGCACGACCTTCTCCGTGCCCCGTGCCTGGCGGGGCCGCGACGTGATCGTGCACCTCGGCGGAGCCGAGAGCGTCGCCGTCGTCTGGTGCAACGGTTCGTTCGTCGGCATGGGCAAGGACTCGCGGTTGCCGTCGGAGTTCGATCTCACGCCTCATCTCGTCAGCGGGCAGAACCTGCTCGCGGTGATGGTGATCCGATACTGCGACGCCACCTGGATCGAGGATCAGGACCACTGGTGGCACGCCGGGCTTCACCGATCGGTGTACCTGGAGGCCCGGGGCCGGGTCCGTCTCGACGATCTCCACGTCGCGGCCGACCTCGACCCGGCCACCGGCGAGGGCCACCTCTCGGTCACCGGCCTGGTCCGCGGGGCGACCGGCGCCGAGACGATCCGCACACGGGTCGAGACGCTCGCGGGGCGGCGCGTCGGTGGTGTGCTCGACGCGAAGGTCGCGGACCGTGGCCGTGGGTCACAGTTCGAGGAGGTCCTGACCGCCGTCACCTACCCCGGACCGGTCGCCACTGCGTCGGCGGTCTACCCCGGCATCGCCCCGTGGACCGCGGAGACCCCGAACCGCTACCGGGTGGTGACCGAGCTGCTCGACGCCGACGGCGCGGTGCTCGAGGCCCACGCGACGATCACCGGCTTCCGGCGGGTCGAGATCGCCGACCGGCGGCTCCGGATCAACGGCACCGACGTGAAGATCATCGGCGTCAACCGCCACGACCATCACCCGGTCACCGGCAAGACCGTCACCGTCGACGAGATGCGCGAGGAGTTGGTGCTCATGAAGCAGCACAACCTCAACTCCGTCCGCACTGCGCACTATCCGAACGACCACCGCATCCTCGAGCTCTGCGACGAGCTCGGCCTGTACGTCATCGACGAGGCGAACATGGAGTGCCACGGCCGGGAGATCTCGCTGGCCCACGACCGTCGCTACGAGCACGCCATCCTCGAACGCACCAAGCGGCTCGTGCGCCGCGACCGCAACTTCGCCTGCGTGATCGGGTGGTCGCTCGGGAACGAGTCCGGGCACGCGCCCGTGCACGACTCGGCGGCAGCGTGGATCAAGCGGATCGACCCGACCCGGTTCGTCCATCACGAAGGTGCCGAGCGCTGGCGGCTGTCGTACGGCGGGGTGAAGGACCACGAACTCCTCCGAGCCCCGACCGTCTCGGAGCGGCTCAGCAACGACGTCGTCACCACGATGTACCCGTCGATCCCCCATGTCGCGATGTGGGCCGAGTGGGCCGAGAAGACCGGCCTCGACGATCGCCCGATGCTGATCTGTGAGTTCTCCCACGCGATGGGCAACTCCAATGGTTCGCTCGACGAGTACCTCGAGCTGTTCTGGACCCAGCCGGCGATCACCGGTGGCTACCTCTGGGACTGGCGCGACCAAGGGCTGGCCGAAACCGATGCCGACGGTCGCTTCTACTGGGCGTACGGGGGCCACTTCGGCGACGAACCCAACGACGCGAACTTCTGCATCAACGGGCTGGTCGGGCCTGACCTCGTGCCCCATCCGGTCATGCGTGAGCTTGCCTGGGGGGCCCGCCCGGTGACGGCGACCTCGGTCGGGGGCCGCAAGGTGCGCATCGCCAATCGGTATGCGTTCGCCGACACGTCGGCGCTCCAGTTGCGCTGGTCGGTCGAGGTCGACGGTCGGCGGATCGAGCGAGGCACCCTCGATGTCGACGTCGCCGCCGGCACCAGCCGCATCGTCACGATCCCGTTCTCGACGAAGCGGCCGGCCGGCGAGGCGCATCTGCTCCTCGAGTTCGTCGCCCGCCGGGCCACGGCGTGGTGTGCGAAGGGCCATGTCGTGGCGTGGGATCAGATCCCGCTCTCGGAGGAACGCACGAGCCCGACGCGCCCCACGCGGATCCGTCCGGTGGAGATCGAGACCAACGACGCCGGCCTTGCGGCGGTGACGATCGGTGGAGAGACCGTCGTCAGTGGCGACATCCGGGGCTGGCTCTGGCGAGCGCCGACCGACAACGACGGTGTCGGCCAGGGCTGGATGAGCGAGGCCAAGGGCGTACGCATCGATTGGCTGCGGTGGGGGCTCGACCGGCTCACGTCCGAGGTCGATTCGATCACCCGGCGCACCCGCGACGGCGTCGAGACGATCACCCTCGCCCGCCGGCTCGTCGGGGCCGACGCCGAAGCTCGTCACCGCACGAAGATCACCGTCGCCGACGGCGTGGCCACCTTCGCCGAGCAGATCGACGTGCCGGCCGAGTGGCACGACATCGCCCGGGTCGGTGTGCGGTTCGAGGTGCCCGGTGATCTCGACCGGCTCACGTGGTTCGGTCCCGGCCCGCTGGAGACCTACCCCGACCGCAAGGCGAGCGGCGTGGTGTCGCGCTGGCGCACGACGGTCGACGAGCAGTTCCATCCCTACGTCGTGCCGCAGGAGCACGCCGCTCACACCGACGTTCGCTGGATGTCGCTGACCGACGAACGGGGGAGTGGCGTCCTCCTCGCCGGCGACCGGCCGCTGATCATGACCGCCCGCGCCGATCACGACGCAGCGCTCACTGCGGCGTCGACGCTGGCCGAACTCGACCCCGCACCGACGACCGAGGTCCATGTCGACGCGGCTGTGCGCGGGCTGGGCACGGCTGCGTGTGGGCCCGACGTCCTCGATCGTTTCGTCGTCGGCCCGGGCCGTCATCGCTGGACGTGGACGCTCGGGTCGGCCCGGTGAGCAAGCCCGCGATGTGGTCCGATCCGGACCACAAGCTCTTCCCGTACCAGGTCGGGTTCACCGGCCCGCCCAAGGATTGGGACGCCGCCCCGTCGGACTTTCTGCGCATGTCGCCGGACTCGGTCGGTGTCCACGGCCGTCTGCTGCACACACCCGAGTACGCCCACACGCTCGAGCAGCGGGCGAACAACTTCCACCTGCTCGAGGACTACGTGTACGCGATGTCGGAGGCCGGTGCCGACGTCGTCGGTCAGGTCGGCACCAACTGGGTGCACGCCAACGGCACCGACCACGACGACATCGTCCGCTTCACCTCCGAGCTCTCGGAGAAGTACGAGACGCCGTTCCACATGGCGGGTCTCACCCTCGTGCAGGCGTGCCAGGCGCTCGGCTACGAGAAGGTCGCACTCAACTCGGTCTACTTCTGGCCCGACTGGCGAGACGGCGTCGTTCGCTTCCTGCGATCGGCCGGCATCGACGTGGTGTGGGCCGGCAACTTCGTCGATCAGGGCGTCTTCGACGATCAGCAGACCGTCAACGACCACACGTGGATCTTTCCGAGCGAGCTCGCCGCGAGATCGTTCAGCCACGTCGCCGAGCAGGCACCGGACGTCGACGCGATCCTGGTCAACGGCATGTGCAACTTCCGCGGCGCGTCCGGTCAACCCCAGCGCATGGTGCATCGGGTCGCCGAGATGGAGGCGCTCGTCGACACGCCGATCCTCTCCGCCGACTGCACCCTCTACTGGGCGATCTACCGCACGCTCGGCATCGGGCCGGTCGGCTCCGGCAACGGCAGCCTGCTCGACTCGCTCCGGGTCAGGCGGACGTAGGCGAGCCGGTCAGTCGTCGGACTTCGCCAGCTCGTTGAGCTCGGCGAGCCGATCGCGGATCGCCTGCTTGCGCCGTTCGAGCGACGCTCGCAGGTCGCCGCTGCTCTCGGCGATCAGCGCGTCGACCCGTGTGATGCTGTCGATCAGCATCTCGCGCGAGGCGGCCAGATCGGCCCGATCGAACACGATCGATTCCGGTAGCACCTCGTCGGCGGGGTCGACGGCGGGGCGGAACCGACGTTGCGGGATGAAGGTCTGGTCGTTGACCTGGCGCTGGTTCATGAACGACGGCGACACGATCTCGATGCCGGCCTGGTGGCAGTGGTCGAGGACGGCGGCGTTGAGCTTCGACCGCATCGACACGATCAGCTTCACGTCGGTGAGCAGCCCGGCACATCGGTAGACGACGGCGAAGTCGCCCAGCTCCACCACCTGGACGAAGCCCTGTTCGAGGCCCGCGGTCTCGGTTGCCGCCAGCAGTGCCCGTTCCACGTCGACGCGTGGGACGTCGTAGCCGAGCCCGACCTGGGTCGACAGGATCGTGCCCGACGCGCGAGCCGTCGTGACTGGCGTGGTGGCGAGGATGATGTTGGGGATCGTCATGAGATCCCGTTCCTCGGTCTGGATCTCGGTGTGGAACAGGCCCCGGGTGGAGACCCGGCCGACGTAGCCGTCGACGCGAATGAAGTCGCCGGCCTTGAACCCCCGGATCGAGCGCAGCATCAGCCCGGCCAACAGGTTGCCGAGCAGTGTGGTGGCCGACAGCGCCACCGCCGCGGAGAGCACGATGCCGAGCAGGGCGAGGATCTGGCCGCGGGTGCCCTCCGAGATGGGGAGGGTGATCACCGCAGCGATCACGACGGTGAAGGCCACGATGATCGTGGCGACCTGGCGCCGGAGTTCGACGTTGGCCGACGGGTCGCGACGGGCCGACCGGTCGATCAGCCGTCGAAGGGCGAGCCACCCGAGCACGCCCGCAACGAGGACGATCGCGAGCGGGATGAAGTCGGTGACGGAGGCGTCCACGGGCGCACCCTAGTGGCGCGGCGCGGGGGACTCGGCCGGAGGCGGGTCGCCGGTCAGGGATCGACCCAACCGTTGGCGACGCAACCGCCGAGCCCCTTGGTCTGCTGCATCATCACCGGCGCCGGTTGCCCGGCCTCCGGGCAGCTCGCGTGGCCAGCCCCGAGGATGTAGTGACCGATCTCGTGGTTGATCAGATAGCGGCGGTAGGTCTCGAGATCGGCCGGCCACGAGTCGGTCGCGCCGAACCAGCGGTCGCTGTTGATCGCGACGTAGCCGTTGCGGGCGCACGAGAACCGGCCGTTGGTCTGCAGTGGCCGACAGAGCTGGTCGGTGCGTGTCGGTGTCGAGACGACGATCGTGAACAGGCCGCCCTCGTCGACGAGGCGGAAGCCGGCGCCCCGACCGATCCACGACCGCTCGTCGCTCAGCGTCTCGATCACGAAGGCGACGAGCTCGGTCCGGTCGAGTTGGTCGGCGAGAGCGTCGTCGACCGCGACCGAGAACTCGATCATCGGCGAACCCTCGATGTCGAGCGTGTTCGGCAGCGTCGTCGTTGTCGTCGTGGTGGTGGTGGTGGTCGTGGTCGTGGTCGTGGTGATGACGGTCGTGGTCGTCTCCAGCACCGTCGACGTCGACGTCGACGTCGGCGTCGTGGTCGTGCTCGCAGTCGTCGTGGTCGGTATGGCGACGTCGTCAGCGGTCGATCCGCATCCGGTGAGCGTCACGAACGCGGTGACGACGAGCGCGACGAGGCGGCGCACGTCAATCGTCGCCGAGACGTCGTTCGAGTCGGTCGGCGCCGGCGTCGAAGCCGGGCAGTTGGATCTCGACCGAGCCCGCCTTCTCGGCGGCGAGTTCGACGACGATTGCCTCCACCTCGTTCCAGTTCGTCGCCCGGAGCCCGTCGATCCCGACGTTGTAGGGCTGCTCGTAGGTGATGACGGTGTTGCCGTACTGGCGGAGTCCGTTGATGTTGTGCGGTGCGTCGTCGACGTAGCAGTCGGCCTCGACCTCGGGCTTGGCGCCGAGGAAACAGATGTCGCGATACGGGATCCGGTGGTCGTCGAGCCAGTTGACGGTGTCGGCCACCGCCGCCGCGTGGCCCCAGTTCGTGTACAGCCGATGGGTGACGACCCGGATCCAGATGCCGGCGTCGGACAGCCGCCAGAGCGCGTCGGCCGCCCCCTCGATCGCCGGCAGCGTGGCGAACATGTGGAGCTCGGCGACGGCATAGGTGTGCAGCCGGTTGAAGTCCTCGGGGGTCAGGCCCCACTCGCGGAAGTCCCACGATCGTTCGTGGGGAAGCGTGTCGGCGTCGACACCGAGCTCGGCGGCGACGATGTGACGGAACCCCTCGGTGTAGTCGGCGACCACACCGTCGAGGTCGACGCCGAAGACGAACGGACGTGCCATGACTGGAGCGTGCCACAGCGCGACGATGCATGCTGTGGCAGCGAGACGACTCGGCATCGACATGGACGGCGTCCTCGCCGATTTCAACCACGGCTGGACGTGGCGGTACAACCGCGACTTCCCTGGCCACCTCGACCGCGAGCTCGGTGCCCACCACGTCGTCGAATGGGACGCGCCCGTCGGTCTCACCCACTTCGCGGCGATGGACGAGTTCTGGTCGTGGGCCGAGACATGTGCGGAGGGACGAAGCCTCTTCCACGGTCTCGACCCGTACGCGGGCGCACTGGAGTCGTTGCTGGCGCTGCACCACGACGGGCACGAGATCGTGATCGTCACGACGAAGCCCCACTTCGCGATCGACGACACCTACGACTGGTTGAGCCGTCACGAGGTACCGACCCGCGAGATCCACATCGTCGACGACAAGACCCTCGTCGACTGCGACGTCTTCCTCGACGACGCCGACCACAACCTCGAAGCGCTTGTTCGGGAGCGCCCCTCGGCGACGGTGTGTCGTTTCGTCCGGCCGTGGAACCAGAGAATCGGCGGAACGCTCGACGTCGAGGACTGGTTGGGCTTTGTGAACGCTGTGCGAACGATGTGAGTACGCTGCCTTAGCCCGAGGTTGACGGTCTAGGGTCTCGCTCAGATTGTTGACACATCTGGAGGGATGATGAACAAGCGGTATTGGCGGCTCCTGGCCGTCCTCTTGGCCTTCGTTTTGATCGTCGCAGCTTGCGGCGACGACGACGAAGACGAAACCACGGCGGAGCCGAGCGACTCGGCCTCGGAGTCGTCCGACGACGACATGGCCGAAGACGACGACATGGCCGATGAGGACATGGCGGAAGACGACATGGCCGAAGAAGACGACATGGCCGACGACGAGATGGCCGAGGAGCATTCCGACTGGCCTGACTCGATCACGTTCGGCTTCGTGCCGAGCCAGGATCAGGCCGAACTGCAGGACGACATCCAGCCGTTCATCGACGTGCTGGAGTCTGCGCTCGGCATCGACGTCGAGGGTGTCGTCACCACCGACTACACCGGCCTGGTGACCTCGATGGGCACCGACCAGACCGACCTCGGCGCCTTCGGCCCGTTCGGTTACACGCTCGGCAAGGACCAGTTCGGCAACATCGAGCCGCTGATCCAGTCGATCCGGTTCGGTTCGGCCACCTACCACGGCCAGTGGTTCACCAACGATCCGTCGGTCTGCCAGGAAGGCACGTTGCAGCCTGGCACCGCGCTGATCAACGACGGCGGCGAGATCACCCAGGTCGACGCCCTCGAGGCCGTCGCCTTGCAGGTCGGCGTGTTCTTCGGTGACGACGGCAAGCAGTCCGGTGAGACGACCGACGACGGCGCCGCAATCAGCCCCGGCAGCTCCTGCATCGGTGACCTCTCGTCCGTTGCCGGCCAGAGCGTGGCGTTCACCTCGGAATCCTCGACGTCGGGCTACCTCTTCCCGGCGCTGCAGCTCGACACGCTCGGTATCGACCCGACCTCGGACATCACGCCGATCTTCGCCGGCAGCCACGACGCCACCGTGACCGCCGTCTACAACGGCGATGCCACCTTCGGCCTGTCGTTCGACGACGCCCGTCGCAACATCCGCAAGGAGCAGACCGACGTCGGTGAGCAGGTGATCGTGTTCAACATCACCAGCGAGATCCCCAACGACGTCGTCGCCGTGCGCTCCGAGCTGCCGGACTCGCTGAAGTCCGCCATCTACGACGCCGTCGCCGACTTCCTCGCCAGCGAAGAGGGCGAGGCGATCTTCGACGAGATCTACGGCTGGACCGACATTCGTCCTGCCGTCGAGAGCGACTTCGACGTCGTGCGTGACGCGGCTGCCGCCCTCGGCATCAGCGAGCCGCCCGGCTGATCTACCACGAATGAATCCGATCGAACGGTCGTGGTCTGCCCCGGCAGGCCACGGCCGTTCGTCGTACGCTCGGCAAGCTCAGGGGGAGCGATGATCGAACTCGAGAACGTCTCGGTGACCTACCGGGGCGGCGTGCAGGCGTTGAAGAACGTCGACCTCCGGATCGACGACAGCGAGTTCGTCGTCGTCGTGGGCTTGTCGGGTGCCGGCAAGTCGACCCTGCTCCGTGTCCTCAACGGGCTCGTCCCGGCAACGGAGGGCTCAGCCAAGGTCGACGGCGTCGAGGTCGTCGGAGCCAACGCCGCCACCTTGCGGCAGGTCCGGTCGAACATCGGGATGATCTTCCAGACGTTCAACCTGGCCGAGCGCACGAGCGTGCTCAACAACGTGTTGATGGGCCGCCTCGCCGACGTCAACTGGTTCCGCTCGACCTTTGGTCTCTGGCCCGCTGACGACCGCGAGATCGCGCTGCAGGCCCTCGAGCGGGTCGGCATCGTGGAGAAGGCGTACGTGCGGGCCTCGGATCTCTCGGGTGGGCAGCAGCAGCGGGTCGGCATCGCTCGGGCGCTCGCGCAGGAACCGACCCTCATGCTGGCCGACGAGCCCGTGGCCGCGCTCGATCCGGTCACGAGCCGTCAGGTGATGGGCGATCTCAGCCGGATCAATGCCGAGCTCGGGATCACCACGCTCATCAACCTGCACTTCCTCGACCTGGCCCAGCAGTATGGCCAGCGCCTCATCGGTCTGCGGGCCGGCGAGCTCGTGTTCGACGGCCACATCGATGACGTCGACGACGACACGTTCCGAGAGATCTACGGCCGATCGATCACCGCCGGCGACGTGCTCGCCGACAACGACACGTGACCGCCGTCGACCTCCCGGGCACCGGTGCCCGTCCGCACAAGCCGCGGCCGAAGCTCCGTACCTATGTGATCGCCGTCGGCTTCGTCGCCTTCACGATCTTCGCCGGCCGTCAGGTCGGCTTCCGGATCTCCTCGTTCTGGGAGATCTGGACCAACCCGCTCTGGGAGCTCTTCTGGCCCGTCCCGTGGGAGTGGGTCTTCGACCGCCAGAACGTCATCGACCCGCTCATCGAGACGTTCCAGATCGCCATCGTCGCGTCGGTCATCGGGTGTGGCCTGGCCCTTCCGGTGTCGTTCGCCATGAGCCGACTCACCACGCCGAACATGGCGACCTACTGGTTCAGCCGGATCGTCATGAACGTGGTGCGGGCTGTGCCCGACCTCTTCTGGGCCAAGATCCTGGTCACCGCGATCGGCATTGGCGCGTTCGCCGGTGCGTGGGCCCTGTCGATCTTCTCGCTCGCGGTGATGGTCAAGCTGTTCAGCGAGACCGTCGACGGCGCCGACCCCCGTCCGTTGGAGGCTGCTCGAGCCGCGGGCGGGCGCCACGTCCCGGCGGTGCGCACCGGCGTGCTGCCCACGGTGCTGCCGAGCTATGTCGCCTACGCGCTCTACACCTTCGAGCTGAACATCCGTGCCTCGGTCGTGCTCGGGATCGTCGGGGCCGGCGGCATCGGGCGGGTCATCGAGGCCCAGCGACAGTTCTTCCGCTTCGATCGCATCCTCGGCATCCTCATCATCATCTTCGTCGTGGTCGTCGTGATCGAGCAGGTCAGCGTGGCGCTGCGCCGGAGGCTCGTCTGATGGCTGCGACCCTCCCGCCCGACGTCGAGCCCGCCGAGCCCGCCGGTCGTCCCCAGCGGCCCACCGGCCCGCGCGATCGCAAGCTGGCGCTCGCCGTCGTCATCGCGGTCTTCTTCGTCTGGGGTGTCACCGGTCTCGACGTGTCGCTCGATCGGCTCCGGTCGGCACCCGGCGATGCGTGGGACATCATCAGCCTGATGTGGCCACCCGCCTTCGGCACCGTCATCGAGCGGGGCGTCGTCGGCAAGATCCTCGAGTCGGTCTACGTCGCATGGGTCGGCACCCTCATCGGCGCCGCCATCTCGCTCCCGCTCGCATTTCTCGCCTCGAACAACGTCACGCCGGCGTTCATCCGGTTGCCGGTGCAGCAGTTGTTCAATGTCATTCGCGCCGTGCCCGAGCTCATCATCGCGATGGTGCTGCTCAGCGTCGTGCCGCTCGGCCCCTGGGCGGGCACCCTCGCCCTCGGGTTCAACTCGGTCGGCACGCTCGGCAAGTTGTCATCCGAGGAGATCGAGAACGCCGATCGCGGCCCGGTCGAGGCGGTCGAGGCGTGTGGAGGTCGGTGGGTCAGCTCCGTGCGCTGGGGTCTGCTGCCGCAGGTCATGCCGGTGATCGTGAGCTACTGGCTGTTCCGCTTCGAGATCAACGTGCGGGCCTCGGCCGTGCTCGGGCTGATCGGGGCCGGAGGCGTGGGTTCTGAGCTGGTCAGCCAGCTCAACTTCCGGAACTTCCCCGAGGCCGGCGCGGTGCTCATCATGACCGTCGCGGTCGTGGTGCTGATCGACGCGGTGTCGTCGGCCGTGCGCCGTCGGATCATCGCCGGTGGTGACACCAGCGGCGATCCGTCGCGGACGATGGAGCTGTTGCGCGACCTCGGCGGTCGGCGACCGGGACGGGCCGACTAAGCCCCGGGGTGGGTGTCGGTGAGTCCGCCGTCGTCGAAGCCGATCGACGCGTGGGCGCCGTCGCAGAACGGCTTGTTCTCGCTCGCGCCGCAGCGGCACAGCGCCATGCGCTTGCCACTCTTCACCACACCGCCCTGATCGTCGACCACTTCGGCGGCACCGACGATCATGATCGGGCCACTCGGCATGACCTGGATGGTCACGCCCGTCTCGGCCGGCTCGGCGTCGGCGTCGGCGTCGGCTCGGGTGTAGGCGAGCGCGCCGGACGGGCAGCGATCGATGGCGGCCGCGATGTCGTCGTCGGACGCCTCGTCGGTCTTGATCCACGGCCGACGCTTCGGGTCGAAGACGCCGGGCTGGGATTTCACGCACTCGGCGGCGTGGTAGCAAAGCGAGCTGTCCCAGTGGATCGTGAGCTTGCCGGATTCGGTGACGTAGTCGCGGGTCGCCATGATCAGCCCTCCACCTTCATCACGAGCGCATCGCCCTGGCCGCCGCCACCGCACAGGGCGGCGACGCCGATGCCCCCGCCTCGCCGTTTGAGTTCGTAGGCGAGATGGATCGCGATGCGGGCGCCGGACATACCGATCGGGTGACCGAGGGCGATGGCGCCGCCGTTGACGTTGACGATGTCGTCGGGGATGCCGAGGTCGGCCATCGAGGCGACGGCGACGGCGGCGAAGGCCTCGTTGAACTCGAAGAGGTCGACGTCGGAGAGCTTCAGGCCGGCCCGCGCGAGGGCGACCATCGTGGCCCGGCTCGGCTGGGTGAGCAGCGACGTGTCGGGACCGGCCACCTCGCCGTAGCTGAGGATCTCGGCGAGCGGCTCGACGCCGAGGGCCTCGGCCTTGGCCTTGGTGGTGACGACGGTGGCCGCACCGCCGTCGGAGATCTGGGAGGCGTTGCCCGCGGTGACGTTGCCGGCCCCGCCGAAGGCGCCTCGAAGGCCGGCGAGCGACTCGGCCGTGGTGCCGACCCGGATGCCTTCGTCGTCGGCGACGATCAGATCGTCGCCCTTGCGCTGCTTCACCGCGACCGGAACGATCTCCTCGGCGAGCAGGCCGTCCTTCTGGGCGATCGCCGCCCGCTCGTGCGACATCGCCGAGTACTCGTCCATCGGCTCTCGGGCCATGCCCTCGGCGGCGGCGTAGCGCTCGGTGCCGGCACCCATGAGTTCATTCTCGATCGAGCAGTAGAGGCCGTCGAGGGTGAGCGAGTCGTGCATGGTGGCGTCGCCGTAGCGATAGCCGCCACGACCCTGCTGGAGCATGTACGGCGCCTGGGTCATCGACTCCATGCCGCCGGCGACGCACAGCTCGGCCTCGCCGACCGCGATCTGGCGGTGTGAGAGGGCGATGGCGTTGAGGCCCGACGGGCACGCCTTGTTGACGGCGGTCGACGGGACGGTGAGCGGGATCCCGCCCTTCAGTGCGGCCTGGCGGGCGGGCACCTGGCCGGCGCCGCCCTGGACGACCTGGCCCATGTAGGCGAAGTCGACGTCCTCGCCGGCCACGCCGGCCCGCTTGAGGGCTTCTTCGATCGCCAAGCCACCGAGGTCGGTGCCGCTGAACGAAGCGAGTGCGCCCGACATCTTGCCGATCGGGGTGCGAGCGCCGGTGAGGATCACGGTTTCCGTCATGGCCCAAAACGTACCGTCCCTGGGCCACGAGGACCCAGGGACGGAGATGAGACAGAGGGAAAGGTGGGCGACTCGCCCGATGCGGTCAGGCCGCGACGGGCGCCCGGAGCAGCAGCTTGCGGATGTCCATCGCAAACTCCTGCGCCTTGTGGTCCGACGGGAGGTCGAACTGCACGACGGAGCGATCGTGGAACATGAACCGAAGCTTCGCCAGGGCGATGCGGGCGGGCATGATGTCGACCGTGTGCAGGGCCCCGAGGTGGTCGCTGCCACCCACGACGATCTCGCCGGTGAAGCGCGACTTGTTGCACCACAGCACCCGACGGTCGGTGACGACCACGAGGTTCGTGCGGTCCGGCATCTCGCCGGCCCCGGTGACCGCGCCGCGCATGGCACCGGAGAAGGCCGACGGGCCGAGCAGCGCCAGGGTGGTCTGGTAGGCGCTGTCCTCGAGCTTCGCGTTGGCCACGACGGGACGCCAGGCCCGGATCTCCTCACCCGGCTCGAGGGTGAAGGCGAGTGCTTCGTTGAGCTGATCCCTGGTTCCCATGTCGTGACCTCCGTTGCTGCCGTTCGGGTACTTCGGTCATCGACGGTCGTGACCAGGGGCTGTACGGAGTTGAGCCGGACGGTCCAGGACGTTGGACCGTCCGGCCTAGAGGCCGATTGCTCGGGCCGAAGGTCAGGCGACCGGCGGCACGAGACCGGCGAACACCCGCGCCCAGTCGTCGATGCCGCAGCCGTTGATCCGATTGATCTCGAAGTCGACCTCGACGTCGTCGAGGATGCCGCCGACGGTCGCGATCTCGGGGCCGCCGAAGAGCTCGGTGCAGACCCGGTCGACCGTGATGTTCGGGTCGAGGAGCATGCGGGCCTCGTCGGTGCCGATCGCCAGGCACGCGGCGGCGGCATCGACGCCGTCGGGCACCTCGCCGGTGAAGGTCGCGGTGTCGCCGAGGCAGGCGAGGCGGTACTCGGCCTGGTTGCCGGCGCCGTCGAAGTAGAAGATGAACAGGTCGGCGATCGGGTACGGGCCGCCGCCGATCGGGAGATCGTTGCCGGTGTCGTCAGCGGTCGGTTCGTCGTCGGGAAGGTCGTCGGCGTCGACCACCACCGTGTCGTCGTCGTCGAGGTCGTCGACGTCGTCGGCGTCGGCGTCGGCGTCGGCCGTGGTGTCGTCGCCGGGATCGGAACCGGCGGTGGTGGTCTCGTCGTCGTCGCCACAGGCGGCGGTGAGCAAGGTGAAGGCGAGGACGAGGCTGAGCAGGGTGAGGATGCGGCGCATCGGGGGATTGTCTCCGTTGTGGTTGGTTTTGGACACTCGTTGTGACGTCACCCATCGGCTCGTGGTTCCCAAGACCGCAGGATTTCGTGTCGTTGTGTCAGTGTGGTCGGCGTGGAGATCAACTGTTGGATCGCGCAGGGCGCGAAGGACTCGATCCGGATCCGCGAACAGAAGGCCAAGGACGAAAAGGCGCTTCGCACCGCACTGAAGGCGGCGCGTGAGGACGGCGGCGCCGATCGCACCGTCCTCTGGGAGCTGCCCCGACTCGCCGAGGGGCTTCGCATGGCCGCCCGCATCTCCCTCGGCCTCACCTGCACGGCGTCGGTGGTGCTGTTGCTCGGCGCGTTCGTCGCCGGCGCCGACACCCGCACCACCTTGTTGATCGTGCTGTTCTTCGTGGTCGCCGTCGGCGGGGGATTCCCCGCCATCGTCGCGAGCGCCGACATGGGGGTGAAGGTCTATGCCGACGGCACGCTCGAGCGGGCCAACTGGGGTGGCGTCTCGGCGTTCGACCTCCGCAGCTACCAGCGGGTGACTGTGAAGCGGGGACGGCGAGGCACCGACGACGGGGTCCCGGTCGGGGGCTACTGACTCAGTTCGTCGCCCGGCACCGAGCGAGGTGTAGGTGGGTGGTCACCTGGTTGGCGATGATCTGCAGCGCTCGTCGATCATCGGAGAGGAACGTGCGGGGCCGGGTGTCGAGCACGCACAGGGTGCCGACGGCGAGGTCGTCGTCGACCATCAGCGGGATGCCCGCGTAGAACCGCACGCCCAGGTCGCCCGTGACCAGTGGGTTGTCACGGAAGCGATCGTCTCGGCGCGTGTCGGGCACCGTGAGCGGCGCGCCGGTGGCGACGGTGTGGGCGCAGATGGCTTCGGTTCGGTCCATGCCCTCGGCGTCGAAGCCGATCGTCGCCTTGTACCAGGCCTCGTCCTCGCCGATCACCGTGATGCACGCCATCGGGGTGTGGGCGGTGAACGCGGCGAGCTCGACCAGTTCGTTGTAGGCGGCCTCGGAAACCCGGTCGATCCCGGTCGAGGCGAGCGAGGTCAGTCGCTCGGCCTCACGCTCGATCGGTGGCGGTCTCTGCACTGCTCCGCTCGATTCTGCTTGTCGTTTCCCGCCGCACCACGAGTATGACAGCTCTCTGAGCAGAACGCGGGGGGTGGCAGGCTTCGCCTCGCTCGGTGGCGTTCACCAACCCCGGGTGTACCACTCGTCGAGGTGCGGTGCCTCGGTGGCGAGGGTCGTGTCGAGCCCGTGGCCCGGCAAGACCATCGTGTCGGGATCGAAGACCCGGAACATGCGGTCTTCGAGACTCTGCATGATCGTGTCGAAGTCGCCACCCTCGAACTGGGTGGCCCCCGGGCCGCCGGGGAAGAGGGTGTCGCCGCTGAACAGCAGCGGCGTGCCGTCGACGCTGAACGACATCGATCCGGGTGTGTGGCCCGGGGTGTGGTGACAACGAATCCGGAGTCGGCCGATCTCGATCACCGACTCGTCGTCGAGGACGAAGTCGTACGACGGCAACATGTCGGCGTCGGCGGCGGCGATCCCGACCTCGTAGCCGGCGTCGCGGACTGCGGGTACCGCCTGGATGTGATCCCAGTGACCGTGCGTCTCGAGGACGGTACGCACCCCGAGCGTCTCGCACAGTTCGAGCAGCCTCTCGTGTTCGTTGGCGGCGTCGAGCAACACGGCGTCGCCCGTCTCGCGACAGCGGATGATGAAGACGTTGTTGTCGACCGGCCCGACGACGTGGCGATGGACCTCGACTCGGGCGTCGGTGAAATGAACGGTCATGGTCCGCCACCGTACCGGCGGGCGACCGCTCGATCAGGCGGCGGTCTCGTCGGCGACGACGCGGCGGGTCTCGCTGATGAGGTCGCCGGGGTCGCCGCAGAACCAGCACCGGGTCTCGGCGTCGCCGTACCAACCGACGTCGCAGCTGCGGCATCGACGAGGTGCTGCGCCCTCGACGGCGGCGTCTTCGACCGACGACTTCCTCACGAACGTCACCCTAAGCGGACGCGAACCCGTGATTGGGTGATCCCTGCCGGAGAGTGGCGACGTTGGCGTACCCTCTGCAACGGCGCAACGCAGGAGAGCGAAGCGTCGCCCCCACACGATCCCTCTCCGATCCGACCAGGAGTACCGACATGGCCACGATGTGCCCCAACGCCGACGGCTCGAGCCCGAAGCAGCAGGAGTTCGCCGACGCACCCCCGATGTGCATCGACCCCGAGAAGACCTACACCGCCACGATGGTCACCTCGCTGGGCACGATGGTCATCCATCTCAATGCCGCGCAGGCCCCGAAGACGGTCAACAACTTCGTGACCCTCGCTCGGTACCACTACTACGAGGGCATCATCTTCCACCGCATCATCAATGGCTTCATGTGCCAGGGCGGCGACCCGACCGGCACCGGCCGCGGTGGCCCCGGCTACCGCTTCGAGGACGAGCTCCCGGCCCCCGGCCGCTACGAGATCGGCTCGCTCGCCATGGCCAACGCCGGCCCCAACACCAACGGCAGCCAGTTCTTCATCGTCTCGGGCGCCAGCGGCGTCGGCCTGCCGCCCCAGTACTCGCTGTTCGGCAAGGTCGTCAGCGGCCTCGAGGTCGTCGACGAGATGCAGAAGGTCGACACCGACCGCATGGATCGTCCCACCACCGACGTCGTCATCGAGTCGGTCACCATCGAGGAGAGCTGAGCATGGCGATCACCACGCTGGGCGTCATCGGTACCGGCGCGATGGGTTCGGGCATCATCGAGGTCGCGGCCAAGGCCGGCGTCACCGTCATCGCCCGCGACATCAACGCGGCGGCGATCGAGGCCGGCCAGGGCAAGGTCGAGGGGTCGATGGCCAAGGCCGTCGATCGCGGCAAGCTCGAAGAGGCCGCTCGTGACGCCGCCGTCGCCAACATCACCTGGACCACCGAGATGGCCGATCTCGGCCCGTGCGATCTCGTCATCGAGGCCGCCCCGGAGAACCTCGAGCTCAAGAAGGAGATCTTCACCGAGCTCGACGCCATCCTCGGCCCCGATGCGATCATCGCCACCAACACCTCGTCGTACCCGATCATCGAGGTCGCGATGGTCACCAGCCGACCCGAGAAGGTCGTCGGCATGCACTTCTTCAACCCGGCGACGGTGATGAAGCTGGTCGAGGTCATCTCGACCCAGCGCACCGCCGACGACGTGAAGGCCGCGGCCGATGCGTTCGCCAGCGACGTGCTCGGCAAGCGGGTCGTGCACTGCAAGGACCGCGCCGGCTTCGTGGTGAACATGTTGCTCGTGCCGTATCTGTGCCAGGCGATGCGCATGTTCGAAAACGGCCACGCTTCGGCCGCCGACATCGACGAGGCCATGAAGCTGGGTGCCGGTCATCCCATGGGTCCGCTCGAGCTCAGCGACATGATCGGCCTCGACGTCATGCTGTGGACCGCCGAGTCGCTGCACGACGAGTACAACGAGGCCTTCTACGCGCCGCCGCCGCTGCTGCGTCGCATGGTCACCGCCGGCCAGCTCGGCCGCAAGACCGGCCAGGGCTTCTACAGCTACTGATCCGAAGTTGGAGACAGTTGGTACCTGACACCAAGTGTCTCCAACTCAGCGTGTGCGGCCCCGGTCTGGGTCGACGACCGCCGAATAGGGCGCCGTCGGCGAGGCCGGGGTCGTTCGCGTCTGGATCGGACCTCGGAACCGGATCGCTGCGACCATGACGACGGCGACGACTTCGATCGCCGCGGCGAGGGCGAGCACGGCAAGGAAGCGGTCGGCGCTCGACCCGTCGTCGACGAGGGCACTCAAGATGCTGATGCCCGCGGCGGCGCCGAGCTGGCCGGTCATGTTGAGCATGCCGGTGCCGAGGTCCGATCCAGACGCGAACGACCCCGGCCTCGCCGACGGCGCCCTATTCGGCGGTCGTC
>JBCBYI010000064.1:0-18429 GCA_039815945.1 Actinomycetota bacterium
GTTCGTGTTGGTCGGGTGGAGGGTCGGCCCGGTGGGGCTGGCTTCTTCGGTGTCTCTTGGGGTCGCCTCGTGATCCTCGGTGGGCGTGGCCGTGGCAGGTGTGGCAGAGCAGCTGCAGGTTGTCGATGTCGCTGGCTCCAGCGTCGAGCCATTCGTGGAGGTGATGGGCGTGGCAGCGGTCGATGTCGGCCCCGCACTCGGCGCACCCTCGGGTTGCGACGATCAACGACCGCCACTGCGCCTCGGTGGCGAGTCGTTTCGAACGTCCCTGCCAGAGGGGCTGTCCGTCGCCGTCGAAGACGTGGCCGAGGACATCTGCCGTTGGCCCCATCTCCAGCAGGATCGACTCGGGTACGAGGGTGCCGTCGAGCCAGGTGGCGTCGCCGGTGTTGAGGTTCCACACGAGGTGCACCTGCAACCGCGGATGCACGGGCTCGGCCCTGGCCGGTGTCTCTTCGACGATCAGCTCGGCCAACGCGTCAGCGCGCCGCTGGTCGTGGGTGCGGACGTCACCGGGCGAACCCTCACGTCCGCCGTCGTCTCGCCAGAGGCGGTCGGTGCGGCGCTTCCACGCGGCCAGCACCTGCTCGCCCGTGGCTTTGTCGAACCGCGCATGGATCTCGACCGACCCATCGCCATGCGTCTTGTGCCACCCGGCCCGGCGAGCGCGCTGCTTCGCGTGTCGCTCCTCGGCTTTCTTGGCGCTGGTGTGTTCGGCGACGAACTCCCTGGCCTTCTTTGCGAAGCGGTCGGCCGGCATCGACTCGGCGGTCTTCACGAGTTCCTGTGCGACTTCGGGGGTGACCTGCTCCGCTGCGTCGGCGAAGATCGCGGCGTGTTCGACGTTGAGCCGCCCTTCGGCCAGGGATTCGGCCAACTGCGGCATCTCCGCCAGGCCGCGAGCGGTGACCATGTCCTTCTTCGCCTGCCGCTCAGACCGCCGTCCAACCGAACGCCCGACGACGGACGAGTCAGCACCCGCATCGCCGAGCGAATCGAGTGCAGCTTTGGCCGCCATCAACCGTTCGTCGACCCGAGACCGAACCCGCTCCAAGTCCGAGATCAGGTCATAGAGCTCGGGGCGCGACAGCGGCTGAGGATCAACACCCCGCAACGCTTCATGCACGCCCGCCAACGACTCCATGACGCCACGCTACGAAGGGGGTGTGACAGGTCGATCAGGCCGAGATCCGATCCCGCTCGAGCCAGCCGAGCGACACCGCAATCGTCACGACGATGGCGAACGCGAGGAGCGCCCAGCGCCAACGCCGCAGCGCCGGTTCCCGAAGCCCCACCAACGCGAGGAGGCCGGCCAGGACCGCAAAGCCCGCTCCGGACGTCCGAGTCGGGCGGTCAGCGTCGTCGAGGAACGACCAGATCGACACGGCTAGGACGAGGACGACGAACAGTGCCAGCCCTCGCCTGCCGATCTGCCGACGAACGTGCGCTTCGGACCCCGCCACGGCCTCACGGTACCCCGCGATCTGTTCTCGGAGCCGTAACAACGTTCCCACGGAACGTGGCTGAAAACGCGAACGAGCCCGGGGCGGTAGCCCCGGGCTCGTGTCGAAACTCGCTACGAGTTCAGTTCAGGATCAGCCTTCGATGGCGCCCTGGACCGAGCCGTCGACGAACAGCGCGCCGTCGGCGTCGAACTCGAGGATGAGGATCGAAGCCTGCGAGGGCTCGCCGGCGTCGATGAACTCGAGCGGGCCGGAGAAGCCGTCGTAGTCGATGTCCGTGCCGTCGGCGAGGAGATCGGCGCACTCGGCGAAGCTGGTGCACTTGGTGCCGCCACGGGTGACCTCGTTGATCTCGGCGCCAACCGCAACACCGTCATCGCTGCCAGCAGCGATCGCGGCGAGAGCGACGACGACAACCGCGTCGTAGGACTCGGCGGAGTACGAGAAGTCGACGAGCTCCGGGTCGACCTCGAGGAGGGCGTCACGGAAGTCGGCGAGCTCACCAGCGACGTCGACACCCGGGAGGGTGCCACGCATGCCGGCGACGACCGACGGGTCGTCGAAGGCGGCGGCGAGGGCGTTGCCCATGTTGCCGTCGGAGCCGTACACGGCCTTGTCGGCGGGGCCGAAGCCGTTCTCGATGAGACCCGAGAGGATCTTCGAGGTCTCGTCGAAGCCGATGATCACGATGGCGTCGGGGTTCGCGTCGACGGTCGCAGCGACCTCGGCGTCGAAGTTCTCAGCCTGCGGGTCGTAGACGACCTCGTAGACGGTGGTGCCGCCGTTGGCTTCCCACGGGCCCTTGGTGAACTCGAGGAGGCCGGTGCCGTACGAGTCGTTGAGGACGAGGAAGGCAGCGGTCTCGTTGCCGTCGGCGAGCATGATGTCGGCCAGAGCGGCGCCCTGGACGACGTCGGACGGCGCGGTACGGAAGTACAGACCGTTGTCGTCGTAGTCGGTGAACGCCGGCGAGGTGTTCGCGGGCGAGAAGTGGATCTTGCCAGCACCGGTGATCTTGTCGATCACCGTCAGCGACACGCCCGACGAGGCGGCGCCGATGAAGCCATCGACGTCCTCGGCGAGGAGACGGTCGACGGTCGCGTTGGCGACGTCGCCGTTGTCGCCCGAGTCGCCGGGCAGCCACTCGATGTCGGCACCGTTCACGCCGCCAGCGGCGTTGATGTCGGCAACGGCCAGCTCGACGCCGGCGAATTCCGGCGGGCCGAGGAAGGCGAGGTTGCCGGTCTCGGGCAGGATGCCGCCGAGGCGAAGGACGCCGTCGCCGGCCTCGTCGCCCGCGGCGTCGTCCGTGGTCTCCTCCTCGTCGTCGCCACAGGCGGCGGCCACGAGGGTGAAGGCGAGGAGCAGCGCCAGGAGGCGCATGAGCTTCTTCGTCATCTGTTCCTTCTTTCAATGAATCGGTCAGCGGCCGACAGCACGTGTGCTGCCCCCTCCACAGGGAACCCCTCCAGGGTGCTGACTCGCGGAACCGGGGGTCGGAACCGCAAGCGGAGAGTTTACGGGGGACTTCTGGCCGACGACGACCTTTGCTCTGAACGGCGACCACCCTGCGTGGTCGACGTGGCGGCGGTCAGTCGACGCGAGCGGCGCCGTTGCGCAGGGCGTCGGTCACCCGCAGGTCGATCAACACGGCGACCGCCAGGTTGGGATGACCGACCACGGGGTGGGCGACGAGTTGGGCTTCGAGTTCGCTGCCGTCACGGTGGAGGTACGACTTGATGGTGGTGAGTCCACCGTCGAACGTGATCGAGTAGTTGTTCGAGAGCTCCCCGCGAAAGCGCGGTGCGGTGAGCGTCGCGATGTCGAGGGCCAGGAGCTCTTCACGCCGTTGGTACCCGAAGAAGTCGATCGCTGCCTGGTTGACCGCCACGATCTCGGTGGTCGAACGCTTGGAGATGATGCACGGCACCGGGATGTGGGCGATCGTCGTGAACAGCGCGTCGTCCAGGTCCTGCGACATGGGTCACATCTTCGATCGGGCCGGTCGATGTCGCAAGCTGTTCGGCGGGTGAACCGGGTTTATTTCGCCCGGGCGTCGTCGACCGACTCCCACGGCGTGAGCATCTCCGGCGGCATCAGCAGGTGCAGCAGCGCCCCGGTCGGCGACGCCATCGCCCGTTCGAAGGCCGGACCGAACTCCTCCGTGCGTTCGACCCGTTCGGCGTGCATCCCGTACGCCTCGGCCAGATGGACGAAGTCGGGGTTCACGATGGGCGTGCCACTCACCCGTTCGGGATAGCTGCGCTCCTGATGGGCCCGGATCGTGCCGTACATGCCGTTGTCGAACACGAGCACGATCGGCTCCAACCCAGCCTGGCGGGCGGTGCCGAGTTCCTGGACCGTCATCTGGAGATCACCGTCGCCCGCGAAGCACACGACCGTCCGCTCGGGGAACGCCGCCTTCGCCGCGATCGCGGCGGGGAGGCCGTAGCCCATCGTGCCGTTCTGGGGCGCGAGGAGGCGGGCGTCGGGGCCGTAGCGGAACACCTTGTTGTTCCAGACCGAGAAGTTGCCGGCGCCGTTCGTGAACACGACGTCGGCCGGCGCGTGCTCCTGCAGCCAGGCCATCGCCACGCCCATGTCGAGCGGCCCGGGCTGGGGCGGGACGGTGAAGCCGTCGACGAACGCCGCTCGTCGCGTCGCCCGCCACTCGGCCCGCCGTTCGGGGGCGGGCACCGTGCGCTCGTCGAGCAGGCCGATCGTGACCGACGGATCGCCGCAGACGCCGACTGCGGTCGGGTACACCCGGCCGAGTTGGGTGCGTTCGGGATGGATGTGCACGATGCGCTGGCGGGGCTCGTCGAGATCGATGAGCGTCCAGGCCCCGGTGGTCATCTCGCCGAACCGGATCCCGAGTCCGACGATGAGGTCGGCGTCGAGGATCGTGTCGCGAACGGGCTGGGGCATCCCGAGCCCGGCCTCGCCGCAGTAGATCTCACTGAGGTTGTCGACGACATCGTGGAAGCGCCAGGCGGCGATGACCGGGATGTCGTTGCGCTCGGCGAAGGCGGTGAGGTGACGGCGGGCCGGTTCGGTCCAGCGGCCGCCACCGGCGATGATCAGTGGTCGTTCGGCGGCCGCAAGCTCGGCGACGATCGTGTCGATCTCGTCGGCGGTCGGGGTGGCTCGATCGATCGGGATCGGGGCGACGTCGACGACGGTCGTCTCGGCTCGCAACACGTCCTCGGGGAGGGCGACGGCGACGGGACCGGGCCGCCCGCTCGATGCGATGCGGAACGCCATCGTCAGGGTCTCGGCCAGGTCGTCGACGTCGTCGACCTGGGTCGCCCACTTGGTGATCGGCCCGAGGAAGCGGCGGTAGTCGATCTCTTGGAACGCCTCGCGCCCCAGCTCGTGGGTCGCGACCTGCCCGATCAGCACGACCATCGGCTGGGAGTTCTCCCGGGCGGCGTGGATGCCGACCGAGGCGTTGGTGGCGCCGGGACCGCGGGTGACCATGCACACGCCCGGGTCGCCGGTGAGGCGGCCCCACGCCTCGGCCGCATAGGCCGCGCCTCCCTCCTGGCGACAGATCACGTAGGTGATGTCGGTGTCGTGGAGGGCGTCGAGCACGGCGAGATAGCTCTCGCCGGGCACGCCGAAGGCGTGGGTGACACCGTGCGCCTTGAGGGCGTCGGCGACGAGTTGTCCGCCGGTGCGGGGTGTGGTCGACACGGGGTCCTCTCCCGCACGGCCGGTGGGGTCGCGTGCGGATCCATAAGGTAGCGCTGCCCGTCACGTCGTCGTTCCGGACCCGGACGGGAGGAGGTCCCATGCGATTCTTCACCGATGCCGATATCGGCGCCGCCCTGCCGTGGGGTCCGCTGATCGAATCGATCGAGCGGATCCTCGTCGAGCCGGGCGCGGTGGCCCCCGCCCGTACGTTGCACACCGTGCCCGACGGGGCCGGCGGCGACGCCACCTTCCTGCTCAAGCCGGGATGGGTCGCCGGTGAGATCATCGGCGTGAAGGCGGTGACCGTCTTCCCCGACAACGGCCGCCAGGACCTCCCGATGGTCCAGGCCGGCGTTTTGCTCTTCGACGGCACGACCGGATCGCTCGTCGGCGCGTGTGAGGCCAACACCCTCACCACCCGCCGCACGATGGCCGCCTCGGCGGTCGCGGCGACCCGGCTCGCCCGCCGCGACGCTCGCCGCCTCCTCGTGGTCGGTACGGGGGCGCTGGCGCCGATGGCGGTGCAGGCCCACGTGCACGTCGGCTCCTACGACTCGATCGTGGTCTGGGGGCGCAGCCCGGCCAAGGCCGCAGCCGTGGTCGCAGCGGTCGCCGAGCACGGCATCGACGCGACCGTCGCCGACGACCTCGACGTCGCAGTGGGCGAGGCCGACGTCATCAGCTGCGTCACCGGCGCCGTCGATCCGCTCGTGAAGGGAGCACTGCTTCGTCCCGGCACCCATGTCGATCTCGTCGGTGGTTTCAACGCGTCGATGCGCGAGGCCGACGACGACGTCGTGCGCCGCGCCTCGGTCTTCGTCGACACCTATGACGACGCTGCGGTGGCGGGCGACATCGCCCAACCCCTCGCTGCGGGCCTGCTGACCGCCGACGATCTGGTGGCCGATCTCGCCGAACTGGTCGCCGGGACCCACCCGGGACGGACCTCGCCGGAGGAGATCACCATGTTCAAGTCGGCGGGTACCGCGCTGGAGGATCTCGCGGCCGCTCGGCTGGCCGTCGGTTGATCAGCCGAGCGGGGTGACCGGCGTGAAGTCTCGCTCGGCGAGGAACCACGGACGCGGCTCGGGCACATCGAGCAGGTGGTTCTCACAGCTGTTGTAGGAGATCAGCGCCATCGTGCGATCGGTGGCCGACATGTTCGGCGCCGAGCCGTGGAAGATCGCGGGGGAGAAGAACAGCACGCTGCCCGCGACCCCCTTCGGCGCCACCATCTCACTCTCGCCGGCGTAGCGTTCGATGGTCTCGCGACCGAGTTCGTACTTGAGGTCGACGGTGAGGTGCGACATCCAGTCGGGGTCGTCGTCGGTGAGGCCGGTGTCGCGGGCGTCCTCGTCGTGGCGGCCCGCGAGATGGGTGCCGGGCATCACGATCAGAGGTCCGTTGAACTCGTGGACGTCGTCGAGGAAGACCGCCGCGTTGACCGTGCGGGGCTCGGGCATGCCGTCCTCGTGATGCCAGAACACGAAGTCCTGGTGCCAGGCCCAGATCTCGCCGTCGAAGGCGGCCTTGGCGTTGAGCTTGAACTGATGGACGTACACGTCGTCGTCGAGCACGGCTCGAGCCGGTAGCAGCACCCGCGGATCGCGTACGAGGTCGCCGAAGACCGCGTTGGTCTTGTGATGGCCGTGGGTCATGCGCACCGTCTCGGTGCCTTCCTCGAGCACGCGCGCCGGGCTGTCGTCGGCGAAGATCCCGGGGACTTGCGCTCGGAACCTCTCCACCTCGGCGTCGTCGAAGACCCCCTCGACGAGGAGGTACCCGTGCTCGTGGTAGTCGCTGATCTGCTCCGGGGTGAGATGCATGACGTCCTGGGTACGAGGTCGAGGACAAGCGTAGATGCAGCATCGCCGCTGCTGTCCATCGGTCGATCGGCCCATAGCCTGCCAGCGTGGCGCCCGATCCCGAACCCTCGCTCGCCGACGACGAGACCCAACTCGCCGCCTTCGCACTCGATCTGGCCCATCGCGTCGACGGCGCACTCGACGCGTGGGTGCGGCGCTCGTTGACGATCGCGGCCGCTGCGGGTGGCGTCACGGTCGACGACTCGGCGCTGCCGGCTGTCGTCGACGCGACCCGGGCCGCGGTGATGCCCGACCTGCGCCGGGTGCTCGCGGCCGACGTCGACGCCGGGGCCGGGAGTCCGCTCGCTGCGCTGCGCGGCGCGGTCGGCCCGATGACCGAGCTGCTCGACCGGTGGGGCGCCGCTCGACCGCCCCGCGACGAGTTCCTCGAACGCCAGTTCCCCGGCGATCCGTACCATCTCGGCCCGGCCGCCTTCTCCGACGTGCACGAGGATCTCCACGAACCCGGACTCGTCTGGGGGGCGGCCCGAGCCCACGTTCACCTCCGTCGGCGCCGGGAGGCGGAAGATGGCTGATCGCGTCGTCGTCACCCGCGACCTGATGGACGGCAGCCGGTTCCGTGCCGCGGCGCCCGGCGTCGCGATCGTGCGGTCGGTCGATGCGCCCGAGCTCGCCGACGCGAGGGTCGTGCTGGTCGATCTCGCCCTCGGTGTCGACCTGGGCGCGCTCGTCGTCGACGGGCGCACGGTGATCGCCTACGGCGCCCACGTCGACGAGGCGGCGCTCGCCGCGGCGATCGAGGCGGGCTGCGCCGATGCGGTGCCTCGCTCGAAGGTGTTTCGGCGCGCCGCCGAGCTGCTCGCTGAGTAGCCTCGACAGCCGTGTCCGATCGTCCACCGTTCTCCGAGGTCCTCGCGTCGGTCGCCGACGTCGAGGGGTGGATGACCGACGACCAGGCGCGGCGCCTGTACGACCGGGCGGCCGAGCTCGGCGCCGGCGCCCAGATCGTCGAGATCGGGAGTTTCCGGGGCCGCTCGATGATCGTGCTGGCTTCGTCGGCTGCCGATCGGGTCGCGATCACCGCGATCGACCCGCACATGGGGTCCGATCGCGGCCCCCAGGAGATCGAGGCCGACCAGGCCCGAGGCGACGACGACTACGCGCTCTTCCACGCCAACCTCGCGGCGGCCGGGGTCGACGAGCGGGTCACCCACGTCCGCCAGATGAGCGACGCCGCCCTCGACGACGTCGATGGCGAGATCGACCTGCTCTACATCGACGGCGCCCACCGCTTCGGTCCGGCCCGCGCCGACATCGTCCAGTGGGGCGCTCGGGTCAGCGGGGGCGGCACGATGCTGATCCACGACTCGTTCAGCTCGATCGGTGTCACCGCCGCGCTGTTCACGACCACCTTCTACGGCGGTCGTTGGCAGTACGTCGGTCGCTCGCAGTCGATGGCGGAGTATCGACGGGTCAACTTGACCCTCGGCGAGCGGCTCCGCAATGCGCTGCGCCAGGAGTTCCAGCTCCTGTGGTTCGTGCGCAACGTGGCGATCAAGGTCCTGATCGTCGCCAAGCTCGCCCCGCTCACCCGCCTCCTCGGTCATCGCAACACCGACGAGTGGCCGTACTAGGAGACGACATGTCCGAATCCACATCGCCCATCACACCGAAGATGCGGCGCAACGTCCGGACCGGATCGTTGGCGCTGTTCTTCTTCATCATCATCGCCACCGGCTTCTTCGGGACGACCGGCGCGATCGTGGCCGGTGTCGTCATCGTCGCGGTGATCGTCGGGTACGGGCTGTGGCTTCGCGGGCTGATCGCCGAGGGCAAGGCGAGCGGCCAGTGGAAGGCCGGGGACGACGGCTGAAGGTTTCCACAATCGCCTGTGGAAAACCATCCGACGGCGTCGGCGGCCGTCGGCCGCATGTTTCGGCCTTCTGTGACGCTCCTGACGCGAACCGCGGTCGTCAACGCTGAACCTGACTCGTCTCTGAACGAGATAAGGCGTCTGAGTAACAGACGTATCAGTCTCCCGAAACAAGCTCGAAACAATCCGTTCCTACGTTCGGGCCACGCCCACCTGGGGAGTGTGGGCGAAGTGGGAGGAACACTGAAATGGAAGGCAACACCGCCTGGATGTTGATCAGCACCGCCTTGGTGCTGTTCATGGTCCCCGGTCTCGCCCTGTTCTACGGCGGCATGGTCCGCTCGAAGAACGTGCTGAACATGCTCAACATGAACACCTACTGCCTCGGCATCGTGCCGCTGGTGTGGGTGCTCGTCGCGTTCTCGCTCGGCAACAGCGGCGACGGCGACGGCCTCGAGGCGATCATCGGCAACCTGGACTTCATCGGCTTGCAGGACGTGAAGGGCACCGATGCCCTGATCGCCGTGGCGTTCTCGATGACCTTCGCCGCCATCACGCCGGCGCTGATCGCCGGCGCGGTCGCCGATCGCATGAAGTTCTCGGCGTGGGCCGTCTTCGTTCCGGTCTGGTGTCTGCTCGTCTACACGCCGGTCTTCTACTGGGTCTACGTCGGCTGGCATCACAGCAAGCTCGACCCGGCCGCGATCGACTTCGCCGGTGGCACCGCGATCCACATCAACGCCGGCATCGCGGCGCTCGCCCTCGTCATGGTCCTCGGCAAGCGCGCCGGGTGGCCCGACCAGGCCATGCCGCCGCACAACCTGCCGTTCGTGATGCTCGGCGCCGGCATCCTCTGGTTCGGCTGGTTCGGCTTCAACGGCGGCTCGGCGTTCGCCGCCGACGGTGTCGCCGCCCAAGCCGTGCTCAACACCTTCGTCGCCGGCGCCGCGGGCATGGTCGCCTGGCTCGGCATCGAGTGGCGCCGTGACGGCCACGCCACCACCCTCGGCGGCGCCTCCGGTGTCGTCGCTGGTCTCGTCGCCATCACCCCGGCTGCCGGTTTCGTCGGCGGCCTCGCCCCGATCGTCTTCGGCGTCGTCGCCTCGATCTGCTGCTACTTCGCCATCCAGCTCAAGGGCAAGTACGGCTACGACGACAGCCTCGACGTCGTCGGCATCCACATGGTCGGCGGCATCGTCGGCGGTGTGCTGCTCGGCTTCTTCGCCGACGCCAGCGTCGGTGGTGTCGACGGGGTGTTCTTCGGTGACGCGGGCCTCATCGTCAGCCAGGTCATCGCCATCGTGTCGGTCATCATCTACTCCGGTGCCGTCACCTACGGCCTCGCCAAGGTGCTCGACAACGTCATGGGCATCCGGGTCGCCGCCGAGGACGAGCAGACCGGCCTCGACCAGACCCAGCACGCCGAGACCGCCTACGTCGACTGAGCGTGAGACCGGGTACTGTCGCACCATGAAGCGACGTACCCCCGGCGTCCGATGAAGACGATTCCCGCCGCCGCCGGCGTCGTGGCCGACCGTTCACTGGTCGGTACGGCGCTGGCGGAGGCGTACACCGCAGAGATCGATGCCTGGCTCGGGTCGGTCATCGACGACGTCGGCGACGTTCCCGGCTTCGCCCTGGCCGCCGTCGGTGGCTACGGCCGCGGCGACCTCAGCCCCGGTTCGGATCTCGATCTGCTGTTGATCCACCAGTTCGAGGGATCCGCGGCCGAGGTGGCCGAGCGGATCTGGTATCCGATCTGGGACACGGGCATGAAGCTCGGGCACGCCGTGCGCACGATCGACGAAGCCCTCGATCTCGCCGGGTCCGATCTCGACACCGCGACGTCGCTGTTGCAGATGCGATCGCTCGGCGGCAGCCAGGCGCTCGTCGACGAGTTGCAGCGCAAGGCGCTCGCTCAGTGGTGCGACAACGCCGACCGGATGCTCGATCAGCTCGACGTGCGGATCCGCGAACGCCACCAGCAGGCCGGTGAACTGGCCTTCCTGCTCGAGCCCGACCTCAAGCTCTCCCAGGGTGGCCTGCGCGATCTCCACTGTCTGCAGTGGATCGACCTGGCCGACTCGACCCTGCTGGAGGATTCCGAGCGGCGCGCCCTCGACGGGCCCCACGACGTCTTGTTGTCGGCCCGGATCGAACTGCACCGCGCCACCGGTCGGGCCAACAACCAGTTGCTGCTCCAGGAGCAGGACGAGGTGGCCGACGCGCTCGGCTACGGCGACGCCGACCTGTTGATGGCCGCCGTCGCCGAGGCGGCCCGGACCGTCACCGGCATCGAGGACGCGGTGTTGCACCGCATCCACAAGCGGGGCCGCCGGCGTCGGTGGCTGTCGCGGAGCCGTGATCTCGGCCACGGGATCCTGCTCGCCGAGGAGACGCTCACCCTCGCCGACGATGCTCCCGTCGAGGATCCGGTCATGCCCTTGCGCGTCGCGGTGCACGCAGCGCGAGAGGACGCGTTCATCGTGCGCGACGTCCTCGATCGCATCGCCGCCGAGGGCACCCACCTGCCCGATCCGTGGCCCGACGAAGCCCGAGAGCTCTTCGTCGACCTGTTGCTCATGGGTCACGACATGATCCGGGTCGTCGAGGCGCTCGACCAGGTCGATCTCGTGACCCGGCTGATTCCCGAGTGGGCGCCGAACCGTCACCGGCCCCAGCGCAACGCCTACCACCGCTTCACGGTCGATCGGCATCTGCTGGAGGCGGCCGCCGAGGCGGCTCGACTCGTCGATCGCGTCGAGCGGCCCGACCTGCTCGTCATGGGCGGACTCTTCCACGACATCGGCAAGGGCTATCCCGGCGATCACAGCGAGGTCGGCGTCGGACTCGTGCACACGATCGCCCAACGCATGGGCTATCCGCCCGATGACATCGAGATCCTCGAGGCGCTGGTCCGCCATCACCTGCTCTTGCCCGACGTCGCGTCGCGTCGCGACCTCGAAGACGAGGGGACGGTGAAGCTCGTCGCCGACGCCGTGCCGTCGACCGGCACCATCGAACTCCTCGCCGCCCTCACCGAGGCCGACTCGATCGCCACGTCCAAGTCGGCGTGGAACAGCTGGAAGGCCGGGCTGGTCAACGAGCTCGCTCAGCGCACGGTGCGGTATCTCCAGGGCCACACCGATCTCCAAGCCGACGAGTTCCCGACCCCCGAGCTGCTCGCCCTGGCGGCTCGCGGCGAAACCCACGTGTCGATCATCGACCATGTCGTCTCCGTCGTGGCGCCCGATCGGCCTGGCGTGTTCAGCCGCGTCGCCGGTGCCCTCGCGCTGCACGGGATCGAGATCGTCGACGCCAACCTCGGCACCGCCGACGGCATGGCGATCGACCAGGTCCGCATCACGGGTGGGTCGGCGCTCGCCGACCGACCCGACGCCGTGATCGTCGACATCGAGCGGGCGCTGCGCCGCCAGCTCGCCATCACCGCCCGGCTACTGCGGCGGGCGAAGTCGTACCGCTTCCAGCGCACGGCCGCGGCCCGGCTGGTCGAGCCGGCGGTGATCGTCGACAACGAGATCTCAAGCTCGGCCACCGTGCTCGAGGTGCGGGGGCCCGACTCGATCGGTTTCCTGTACCGGGTCACCCGGGCCTTCGTCGAGCTCGACCTCGACATCGTCAGGGCCAAGGTGCACACCCTCGGCGACGACGTGATCGACACCTTCTACGTCCTCGGTCGCGACGGCGCGAAGGTCACCGATCGCGAATACCTTGCCGAGATCGAGATCGCGGTGCTCTCCGCGATCGGCGCCGACGCCTAGGACCCCATGAGCGACCGTCCCGCAACCGAACGCGAACTCCTCCGCTGGGCCGAGGCGCTCTCGTCCACCGCGATGACCGGCCTCGGCTTCACCGACAACCTCTACGAACGCGAGCGATTCGAAGAGGTGTTGGAGATCGCGGCCGACATCCGCAGCCATGTCGTGGGCGGGCTTGAACCCGAGCGACAGGTGCAGGAGTGGCTCGACCGTATCGGTGTCGGCGTGGCCGGCTACGTCACCCCCAAGATCACCGTCGGCGCGGTGGTCGGCAACGACGACGACGAACTGCTGATGGTCAAGCGGGCCGACAGCGGCGTGTGGCTCTACCCGACCGGATGGGCCGACGTGGGCTATTCACCGGCCGAGGTCGTCGTGAAAGAGGTCAAGGAGGAGGCCGGCATCGATTGTGAGGTCGTGCGTCCCATCGCCGTGCTCGACGGTCAGCGCCGTGGCTTCACCCGCATCCCGCTCGTGTCGCTGGTGTTCCACTGTCGCGCCACCGGCGGCGAACTCACGCCCCACCCGCTCGAATGCGAAGACGTCGGCTGGTTCGCCGAGGACGCATTGCCCGACCCCACCGCCGGGGCCGATCTGTGGGCAGCCCATGCGTTCGCGGCGATCCGCGGCGAAGATGTCCCGGTTCTGTTCGACTCGCCCCGCACTCCACCGTGGCGGGGCAAACCTGATCACCCCGAGGAGTCCTCGTGACCGCAGTCATCGATCACGGCACCACCCGTGACGGCCTCATCCAGCTTCGACGTCGGTGGCGCCCGGAGGGCCCGGCGAAGGCGGCGATGTTGATGGTCCACGGGCTCGGCGAGCACTCGGGGCGCTACGAACACGTCGGCGGCCGCTTCGCCGATCGCGGCTACGACGTCGTGATGATCGACAACCGCGGCTTCGGCGGTTCGGGCGGTGCTCGGGCCTACGTCGACTCGTTCTCGCAGTTCCACGACGACGTCGAGGATCAACTCGCCGAGGTGCGCTCGCTCGGATTGCCCACCGTGTTGTTGGGCCATTCGCTCGGCGCGCTGATCTCCAGTGGCTACTGCGTCGGCGGCCGGCCGCTCCCCGACGCGCTGGTGCTCTCGGGCCCGCCGCTCGGGTACGAGCTCGAGGGCTCGAACAAGATGCTCACGGTCGCCGGTCCGCTGATCCGGAAGTTCCGGCCCGGGTTCGAGGTGCGCGACGAGTGGGATGCCACCGTGTTCGCCGAGGACATCACCGTCGGCGAGACCTTCATGGCCGATCCGTTGCGGGTCGACTTCATGACGATCTCACTCGCCCTCGAGACCATCGGGGAGATCGATCGGGTCAAGGAGGCCGTCGCCGGTCTCGACCTGCCCACGTGGGTCGGCCACGGCGGCGCCGACAAGATCGTCCCGGTGTGGGCGTCGGATCCGCTCGAACCGGTCGCTGACGTTCGCACGATCTACGATGGGCTCGGTCACGAGATCCTCAACGAGCCGGTCGGGCTCGAGATCGTCGACGAGATGGGCGCCTGGATCGATCAGCGGTTGGGGATCTGAGCGACAGCGCCGCTCAGTCGACGTCGCGGAGGAATTCCTCGACCTCGGCCACGAGCAGTTCGGGATCGTCCTCGAGGTCGTCGGCCTCGGCTTCGTCCCACTCCTCTTCGAGGTCGCGGACGTAGGCGGCGGTGTCGTCGTCTTCGGCGACGAGTTCGTCGACCTGTCGCTCGTAGCTCGCCGCCGCGATCTCGAGATCGGTGACGAACACCGACGTGCCGAGGGTCTCGCATGCACGATGCACGAGCGCGAGAGCAGCCTTGGGCGAGGGTGCCCCGGGCACATAGGACGGCACGGCGGCCCAGTAGGTCGTGGTGGCGTGGCCCACTGCAGTCGATTCGGTGGTGAGCACGCCGACGATGCCGGTGGGGCCTTCATAGGTCGACGGCGACAGGTCGAGCCGCTCCATGAGGGCGGGGTCGTCGGTGGCGCCGTAGACCTCGACCGGGCGGGTGTGGGGCACGTCGGCGAGCAGGGCGCCGAGCGTGATGACCGACGACGCCTCGACGAGTTCGGCGATGGCCAGGACCTGACGGCAAAATCGCCGCCACTGGAGTTGCGGCTCCAACCCGACGACGAGCACCACGTCGTGTTCGGCCGCCGGCACTCGGGCCGCGAACACCTCGGTGGAGGGCCAGGTGATGCTGCGGCGGCGATCCTCGTCGAGATGGACGAGGGGCCGGGTGGTGCTGAAGTCGAAGTAGCGCTCGGGGTCGATCGACACCAGCGGGGTGGCGTCGAATCGCTCGATCAGATGGCGGACGGCGGTGGTGGCGGCGTCGCCGGCGTCGTTCCAGCCCTCGAAGGCGGCGATGACGATCGGGTTGCGCAGGTCGGGGACGGCTCGATGCCAGTCGAGGTCGTGGTCGCCAGTGTCGGGGGTCACCCGGTCACGCTATCGGCGCCGACCGTCAGCGGCGGCGCGTGACGCGGTAGGTACCGTCGTGATTGCGCGAGACGACAGCACCGGGGTGGTCGCGGCGAAGGCGATCGGCCTCGTCGCGGTCGACGCCGTTGGCCAACACGTACCCGGCGGTGATCTGCTCTGCGTTCACGTCGAACCTCTCGGACTCAGCGGCTCGGGGGTGAGCCGGTGTCCATCCCGCGAGCCCGATCGTACACACCTGTCTCGGCCGTTTCCGTCATCAAACTGACATGTTGGGGAATTTCTTGTGATCGACCGGTCGGGATGGGACCCTCGGGTCATGGTCGAGTCATCCGCCGCCCTCGCTCGCTTCCCGATCCATCTCGGCCGGGACGCCTCGGCCGTGGTGCAGCCGGCGTTCTCCGGCGATCTCGCCTGGTACGGGGCCTATGCCGAGCGGGCGGCGGCCGACGGAGTCGAGGGTCGACTGGTGGCGATGCACACGTTCTCGGCCCCGTGGGATTCCTGGGAGATGCATCCCCACGGCGACGAGGTCGTGATCTGCACGCAGGGGTCGGTCACGCTCCACCAGGAGCACGCCGACGGCACGACCGACGTCGTCACGCTCGCGGCCGGCGAGGCGGCGATCAATCCGCCGGGCACCTGGCACACCGCCGACTGTGACGCACCGGTGACGTGTGTGTTCATCACCGCAGGCCTGGGGACCGAGCACCGGCCCCGCTGACGGGCGACGCCCGCGTCAGCTCTCGAACTGGTCGGGCTTGCTGTACCGGTAGACGTTCGTGTCGCGCGGCACGAAACCGATGCGCTGGTACAGCCGGTTGGCGGCCTCGCGCGACGGGCGGGAGGTGAGGTCGACCGTGATCGCCCCCTCGTCGAACGCATGGGCGATCGCCGCCTCGTTGAGCAGCCGACCTACGCCCTTGCCCCGCGCCGCGTCGTCGACGATGACGTCCTCGATCCAGGCCCGGATGCCGGTCGGGATACGGAACATCGCCAGCGTGAGCGTGCCGAGGATGCCGGTCTCGTCGGTGGCGATGAACATCGTCGACGCCTCGGAACGGCAGAGGGCGTCGAGCGCCTCCATCGACGGCGGCGGGTTCGACTTCGACAGCTGCGGGACGAGGCGTTCCATCGCCGCGTGCAGTTCGGGCGTGGCCTCGGAGGCGATCGTGATCTCGACCATGGCGCCCACGCTAGGGGTTCACGCCGGTGGGTGGGGCGGACCAGGGGGCGGTCTCGACATAGTCGGCCGCCGGCACCGACGTCTCGGATCGGTAGCCGACCGGCAGCCACAGGTCGCCGATGGCCGCGGAGTAGTGGATCTCCCACTGGTGCGCCGCGTAGTAATTCGCGAGGTCGGCCCGGAACAGTTCGGCGTAGGCGGAGACCGAGGCGACGTAGTAGTCGGAGTTGTTGTAGCCCCAGAGCGCCCGCTCCATGTTCTCGGGGCCGCCTCGGCGGACGAGGTACCGGGCGGCGGCGGGGATGGCGTCGTAGGGGTCGCGGATGTCACCGTCGCTGACCTCCTCCCACGTCGTCGGGAGGAACTGCATCGGCCCTTGGGCGCCGGCGGTGGAGATGCCGTCGATCCGACCGAAGCCGGTCTCGAGCAGGTTGATCGCGGCGAGGTAGGCCCAGTCGATGCCGGTGTCGGCGCTCGCCGCTTCGTACAGGGCGAGCAGTTCGTCGGCGGGGAGCGGATCGATGATCTCCCAGGCCGGCACGTTGACCGGCGGGTCGCCCGACGGGATGCCGGCGATGGCCTGGCGGGCGCTGACGTGACGCTCGACGGTGAACAGCAGGTCGTCGGGTACGACCTCCCACAGGGTGAGCAGCCAGTCGGGGTTGCGGCCGATGTGGCGGTAGAGCATCTGCTGTTCGTGGGCGAGATCCGGATACGCCGGCGCGTCGGGTCCGAGGTCGCGCAACAGGCGTTCGACTTCGACGACCCGGTCGGCGATGTCGTTCGGTTCGGTGGCGACCCCGGGATACTGCCTGCCGTTCGGTGCGACCTCGCCATCGACGGGCCCGGGGGGCAGTGTCGTGGTGGTGATCGTGGTCGTGGTGGGTACGGCGGTCGTGGTGGTCGACGTGGTCGAGACCGGCGCGGCCTGCTCCAGCGTCGGGCGCTCCCCGGCGCACGCCGCGGTCACCAGGGCACCGACGGCGACGACGCTCGCGAACCTCACGCGGGGAGGATGCGGACGATCTGTCCGCCGAGGCTCATCGCGACGAGTTCGCCGTCCGGGTCGCTCGCGAAGTCGACGAGCTCACCGCCGGGGAGCGAGGCGTCGAGGTCGCGGAAGACGACCTCGCCGGAGGCGACCGAGATCGCCCAGATCCGAGAGGTGCAGTAGTCGCCGAAGACGTACGCGCCGTGGAGGTCGGGGATCGCCGTGCCCCGGTAGACCTCGCCACCGGTGATCGAGCAACCGCTGGGGGTGCCGCCGCCGTGGGGGTACACGAAGACCGGATCGACGTTGTTCTCGGGTCGATCGCCGGCGAAGGTCGACGCTCCTTCGCGCAGACGCCAACCGAGGTTGTCACCGCGACCCCAGCCGTTGGCGCCGAGCAGGAGGGTGATCTCCTCCCAGCGGTTCTGGCCGACGTCGGCGACCCACAGGTCGTCGGTGAGCGGATCGAACGCGATGCGCCACGGGTTGCGTAGCCCGATCGTGAAGATCTCGGGCACCCCACCGCCGCTGGCGTAGGGGTTGTCGGCGGGCACGGCGTAGGGCACCTCGGCGGTGGGGGTCGGGTCGATGCGCACGATCGACCCGAGGATCTGATTGGGGTCCTGCCCGGCGTTCAGCGGATCGTCGGCCGAGCCGCCGTCGCCGACACCGACGTAGAGGTGACCGTCGGGTCCGATCGCGAGGGCGCCTCCGTTGTGGTTGCCGAACGGCTGATCGATCGTCAGCATCGGTACCCGGTCGCCCGGACGCCCGGTGTCGCCGAGCACGAACGCGTCGATCGTGGTCGTGCCGCCGAGGTCGGTGAAGTTGACGTAGAGGGCCTCGCCGTCGACGGCCAAGCCCAGGAGCCCGCGTTCGCCGCGGGCGGTGGTCTCGGCGTTGATGTCGAGGACGATGTCGCTCGTGACGCCGGTCTCGGGATCGAGGACGAGGATCTCGCCGGTGCGCTGTGCGACCCACCACTCGCCGTTCGGGGCCACCACCGCGTCGATCGGCTGCACGAGTCTGGCGAGCGGTTCGAGCTCGACCTCGGCGAGGCTCACGTCGCCGGCCGGGATGGTCGTGGTGGTGGTCGTCGTCTCGGTCGCCGCGTCGGCCGTCGTGGTGGTGTCCGGCTCCTCGGCCGGCGGTTCCGGCTCGGGCACGGTGGTCGACGGGCTGGTCACCGACGGCACC
>JBCBYI010000065.1:0-18146 GCA_039815945.1 Actinomycetota bacterium
CCACGGTCCCGCCCGTCTTCGACGAGCGGGACCCGGACAGAACCCCGCTTACAGGTCGACTCCCCGCCACCAACACTGAAAACAAAGGGCAAAGGGGCCGTCAGAGGGAGCGCGTGTGCAGATTGTGTGCACAGAGAGGACACCCAATGAACCCCGAAGCCACCGACCGCAGCCAACTGACCGAGGTTGAGCAGGAACTGTTCGACGCCGTAGAGCGGGTCGCCGATATCACCCGCTTCCTCGAAGACTTCATCGCACGGCGAAGCGATCTAGAGACACCTGTCGACCGGGCGTAGAGTCGGCGAGCCAGTTTCCTCGTCCCCGAGCGAGGGTGAGCGGTCCCCGTGCGGTCTTGGCCGACGGGGGCCGCTTTGCGTTCGCTCTGGCTGTCGGGCCTTTCGTCAGACGAACTTCGGCCCTCGTGGCCCGTCAGTCCCGCTCTGACTCGCCGGCCTTCTCGGTCTCGTCGATGTCGTCTGGCTCGTCCTTGCGTTCGAGTTCCAGCAAGTGGAGGAGGTCGAGACCTTTGATCGACTCGTCAGCCGGAGTTGGATCTTCTTCGAGCTCCGAAGCGAGCTCCTCGGCGAGCCGCTCTCGGCGGGACTTCTCGAGTTCGGTCATCTTGGGTTGGGCGATGTCGTCGAGGTGGGCGTAGTCCTCGCCCAGGATGTCGCTCGGACGTCCGAAGGTGTGCAGACACCACTGCAGCAGGATCGCATCCTGCGGGTTCGTGATGCGCCCCAGCTCGTAGGCCATGACGGTGTTGCGAGAGATGCCCAGCAGCTTGGCGAGCGCTGCTGATGAAAGCTGCCGACGCGCACGCAGGATACGTAGCTTCTCGCCTTGGCTGAGGGACAGGTCTTCGAAGGGAATGAGGTCGTCTGGGCCTTCCATACGGCCACCTTCGACACCCTCAGACTGGCAGTCAATAGCCAACTTCACACGATGCTGGAATCAGTCTCAAGACTGGGAACCTTCATTTGAATACCCCGAGATATGACGTTTGCCTACCGCGAAGGCGGCTACGCATCTGAGGGCTTTGTGAACGTGGAGCGAGGCGACGCGAGGCCCGGCACTGCGCGTTGTCACTAGCCGCACGGGCCTCGTGAGGCTGGCGGGCCTAATGAGATGCTCGTTCGCAACACCTACACTTCGAGGGACGGAGGGTTGCCGGAGTGGCCGAACGGGCCTGGTTGATACCCAGGTAGCCCTAGCGGGTTCATGGGTTCGAATCCCATACCCTCCGCAAAAATCGAAGACCCCCTGCCAGCGAAGCGGCGGGGGGTCTTCGTACATCTGGGTTCGGACGGTCGCCTTGTTTCGAGGGGTGATAAGTCCCTCAGACGACTGGCCTACTCGGATGCCCTAGCGGGTTATGGCTTCAGTATCGGCCATCACGGGTGTTTGCACAACGACTCGCATGAAAGTTTCTCGCGACCGCAATCGACTTCGAGACGGTTCTTCTAGGCCGGCTCGGTGAAGGCGGCGGCCTGTTGCATCGCGGCCGTAACGTCGGAGGCCCAACGGGACGACCGGCAAGGCGTCGGCCGCTCCGATGGCGTTCTGTAACTGGATTCAGACAGCAACAACCTGCCAGCATCGGCGCGCATGAGCGGAGACGAGACAGACAACAGCGGGTTGAGCGGGATTCGGGACGGCATTCAAACGGTGGCACTGCTGACGATCGCAGTCATGCTGGCGGTGATTGCCTTGGTGCGGATGCCGGAAGCGGAGACCGCTAGCGAAGAGCGTCACGCCCAGGAGCTAGAGGTTGCGTGGTACGCAGCTTGCCACTCCAACTACATCCTGCTTCTTGACTTCGTTGAAGCGCAGTTTGAGATCTTTGCTCTGGAGCCAATCCCAGAACCGCTGCAAGACGCGATCAACATGACCATTCAAGACTTTCGGGCAGCCTTGGGTGACTGCTTCGATGAGTTCGAGGAGCGGTTCGGCTTTGAAAGAACTTCTGCCGGTTAGTGCTTGATCTTGGCGCTTTGGCTCACGGTGAGTGCCGACCACCTTGTTGTTCGTATCGACGCAGACGCAAAGGAACCGGCCACCCGAGTAGGCGTTCTTCGGTCGAGGTTGGTGTGTGTGGGTCTCGGCCCTGTCGTCGCGACGTCACCGTAGGACGGTGGGTGCCTTTCCGGTGCCCCCCATTTCGGCACCTCGGCTGACGACAGTGCCGAGACCCTGCGAGCCGGTCAAGCGGAAGACCATTAGAACGCTTGACCGGGTCGGGCTTACTGGATTTGCAGCACGGTGAGCGCGGGGGCGGGCGTGCCGTTCGCGGTGTCGGTGAGTCCGGATCCCCAGCGGCTGAAGCTGTAGATGCCGGCCTGCCCGGTGGGTCGCTGGTTCGATCCGAAGACGTGCGGGACGACGTCCACGATCGAGGGGGCGGCGGACACGACCGCGAACCGGTTGAAGTCGCCGAACACGATGACGTTTTGGCCGGTGGTGGTCAGGTCGGAGTCCATCGCGCTCGACAGGTACACGGGTCGACCGTAGAGGCGGGCGGGCACGTCGTCGCTCGACGGGTCAGTCCAGACGCCTGCGGCGGAGTTCTCGGACTGGATGAGTTCGCGGATCGCGAACGCGGTCGAGCGGTGCATCAGGAACGACCCGGCGGCGTAGGAGCGGTCCTTCACAACCGACATCAGCGCGGGGACGTCAGCGAGCACGAACGAGCCCGCTGAGCCGGTAGCGGTGACGCACTGGCCTGCCTGCGCAACGAGGTCGGTAACAACCCCGGTCGGTTCGTTGCTTGCACCGGTACCGACCGCGAACCCGAGTCCGAGCGCGTCGTCGATGCCTTCGGCCTGGAGCTGGCGCACCTGGTTCTGGAAGTCCGGAACGTCGGCCGCGACCTCGAACGAGAACGGGACGAAGCTCTGGAGCCGGTTCGCGGTGATCTGGACCCGGTCGAGGACGGCCATGTCGTCGCTGACTTCTTCGGCTTCTGCGTCCCAGCTCGCGGTGACCTGGTTGGCCTGAACGCCGGTGTAGGTGCCGGTCATGATCGTTTCTCGGCGAGCGATCGTCATGAACGGGTTCGTGGTGATGTCGGCTTCAGCGATCCACGCGGGATCGACCGCGAGCGGGACAGCGAACCCGCCCGTGGTATTCGCGCCGATCGCCGCGGCTCGCTTCTGTAGATCGGTGAAGGCCTGTGCTTCGTCGCGTTCGAGAGCGGCGACGGGGTAGCCGTCCCAGACCTTGCGGAACGCGGCTTCGGCGCCCGGGTCGGTCGCGGCTCGTACGTAGCTCGCGACGTCGACGCCTGCGTCCTTTCGCGACAACGCTCGCTCGACCAGTGCACGGGTCGAGTCCGGCAGGTCGTCGTCTCGGTACGAATCGATTGCTTCCATCGCGAGGTCACGAGCCGCGGTCACGGTGATCTGGTCGGAACGCACGCCGACGCGCCACACGTCACGGCCGCGGACCTCGCGCCGTCGAGGGCCGTCGTCGCGTCGCGTTGCGTGTCCCAGCGAGGTCGAGGCCGACCCGGCGGGTCCGACGGCTGCGAGATCCGCAAGCTGGGCGTTCGCGGCGTCCATCACGTGCCCGATTGCCGGTTCGGATCGCAACGTGCCGTTGGCTTGGCTGGAGTCGATGTACTCGCCGAACAGCTCTGAGGACTTGCGGTCGAGATCGTCGGCCGTGCGAAGGCAGTGTTTGATCTGGCCGGCTTCGCGCTGGGTCAACGGACCGGACCCTCCGTTGCGAGCGCGGGCCTGTTCACGCACCGCTTCTTCGATGCTGCGGACCCAGTGACGGTCCGCAGCGGTCTTGTTCATTTCGTCTTGAATCACCTGAGGCGATCGCATAGTTGGTTTCTCTTTTCGAGTTGGTGCCGCGTCGATTCGCGGCGCGTTGAAGTAGGTGGGTCGATCAGCGGGCGACTCAACCCGGTTGCCGGAGCCACTCGGGGAATCGGTGCCGTCTCGGCCCGAAGACTGGTGCAGGAAGCCTGACACGGAGTTGCCGGAGCCAAACCGGATCGCGCTGCCTACCGCACAAACCTACCACGAACATATGTTTGCCTACAACCGGCCCGGCTACTGGACGCCTGTCAGCACCCACCGCTCGGTGCGGCCGTCTTGGTCAGGCCAGCCGAGCACGCATTCGGATCGATGGACGTAGACCGGCGGGCCGTCGTCGACACGAACGCCGACGTAGTCCTGGCGCGGAGGCGCACCGAACCGGTCGTCGTTGTCGTCGTGATGCCACGCCTTACACATTTCGCCCGCCACCCAATACCGGGCGTGGTCCGGGTGGTCGTCGCCGAGCTCGTCTGCGTGCCGGGCGAGGTAGTGAGCGAGCCGGTCGACATCGACGGCGTGCACTGCCCACGGCGGAACGTGAGCAAGCGTCTCCCCTGCCGCGTCGACAAGGAACCAGCCCATCAGATAGCCGTCGTCGTCGCGGGTCGTGAACGTCTTCCAGCCATCGGCGAGCTGTTCACGCACAACACCGACCTCACGCTCGAGCGCGAAGTCGAGCTCAAAGCCGAGCCGACGGATATCCATCGGCACAACGTCAGGGGCCGCCTGGTCGCTTTGGCGGTACAGACCGCGGATCATCGCGAACGCGGTCGAATCATCAAGAGTCATCGGATGGGGTTCCTTTCGTACGGGCCTGTTGCTGTTGTTCAAGCCACGAGGGTTCTGGGCGGGGTTCATTGGTTGCGCCGTTGCGCAACCGCGCGACCGGCGACATCAAGAAGCGGTCCTCGTACGCGCGGTGCTCAGCGAGCAGCGCCTTGTACGTCACGACGGCGGGATGGTTCGCCAGGTCGCCGTTCGCCTTCGTCACCGTCCACCCGTCACGGGCGATCACGGCACGCACCGACTCGATCTCATCGGCCAGCGTGAACAACCGCACCAGCCCGGACAGATCGGTCACGGTCAACCGCAACGGCAGATCCGATCCCCAGTAGGCGCGCCAAGCTGCGACAGTCGCATCAGACCAGTCCGCGGGCGTGGCCGGCTCAGCAACGACCGACCCCCGGACCGGCAACCCAGCCGCCGTGCCGCGCAAACGACGCGACGTGTTCGAGTCCCCGCGAGGCTTAGGACCCTTCGACATCGCCACTCCCCTCACCCACAACCCGCAACCCGCCCGTTGGGTCGGAATACCTGGCTGTACGAGAACCACACGCGGAGGAGGCGGGGGGTACAGGTGCGGCGGTCCCGGTGGACGTGTAGGGGCCACCCCCGGGGGCCGGTGGCCAGTCGGCATCGAGACGGCTCAGGGAGGGCGCTGCTTCGCTCGGGTCGTTGACTGCGTCATGCACCCGACCCGTCGAGGGCGCGGACACGTGAGGGCCGTTGAGGGCCTGGACGGCCCTTCGCTGCTTGCGCCGTTGCGACTCGCTCCGTCCAGCGCGCCAGCCGCTGTCGAGGTACTCGTCTTCAACGGCCAGGGCGTCTGCCTCGGCACCGCAGCGCTTGGCTACGGGGCACCACCCGCAGATGGCGGCGCGGAGGGAGTTGTCGCTCTTCGGGTCGGTGCGGGTCGGGAACCACGAGCGGGGGCGCAGGTGTGCCGGTATGGGCGAATCGGGATGGCATAGGGCTTGTTGGTGCCACTTCGGGTGAAGGCTGCGCATGAACTCGTCCGCTGCTGCTTGGGACTCCAAGCCGAGTACGTAGTCGTTGTCGATGCTCACTCGGGGACCTCTTCCCAGCCGTAGAGGCGACCGCGTTCGTCTTCGGCGATGCGGTGCTGTTCGGCGTGCGCGTCGAGCAGTCGACGCATCAGCGGTAAGCCGTGGCGAGATACGAACAACAACGCGAAACGGCGGGCGTAGAAGTAGTCGAGCTGAGTTGCGGGGCGTTCGCCGTCGAGGACGTCGTCGACCACAGACTCGACGCAGCGGTCGAGCTCTGCGTCGACGTTCGCGATCAAATGCGGCAAATGAAGATCAGACATGGTCGTTGTGGGGGTCGTGTCGACGTGCGACGTGTTGGCTGGTTCGATGGTCGGGAGCGGAGGTGGCCGATTGGCCACCTCCGCTCCGGCCCGAGCTCGAGCAGCATCGCTGCGATGGTCATCGCGGATCGCCGCTGGCTTGAGCGAGGAGCAGCACAGCGAGCGTGAACCCGACCGCCATGCCGACGATGAACGCAGACGTCATGGCCGCCCGTCCTCGATCGGCAACCGAAGCTGCCCAGGAGGCCGCAGCCGTCGACGTGCCTCGGCGAGGTCGAGAACCGCCGCGGTCGTGGGGCGTTCGGGTCGTTCGGCCGGATCACCGACGAACCAGATCTCCGCTACGGGATTCATGCGGTCTCCGGAAGGGGTGCCTGCGAGAGCGTGGCGGTGGGATCGATCCGGGCACGTACGGCCCTGACACGCGAAGCGGCGTCGGCGATCCAGATCTCATCTGTCGGCTCGTCGCCCGGTGCTGGCCGATCAGTGTCAGACGACGAGCCGTCTAGGGAGATATCTAGGGGTCTAGGGAGGGGGGACGTTTTCGGACCCCCCATTTGGTCCGATTTGGTCCCCCCCAAACGGTCCGATTTGGTCCCCCCCATTTCCTTGGGGGGTCCGATTTGGTCCCCCCCAATCTCAGACTGAGCGAGAGCAGCGTCGACGTTGAACCGAGTGATCCACGGGACCCCGGGTCCGCCCGTGTTCTGCTTGGGTCGGACCCGCTCGAGCAAGCCGGCACTGACCAGCACGGCCATCACCGACCTGATCCGCTTGATGTTCCGCTCCGATGGCTCGACCAGGCACCAACGCTCCAACACCTGGGCGTTGGTGTCGTCGACCTCGAAGCGCTGCAAGTCGAGGAACCATGCCGCGACCCCGAACCCGATCTGTGCGTCGCGCGGAGGCAAGTCCTTGACCGCGGCGCGGACCAGAGCGGCGAAGCGCTTGGCATCGACAATTTGGACGTAGTTGGGGCTGGTGGTGGCGTCCCCAGCACGGGTCACTCACGTGCCCGACGCTCATCGAGCAGCCGAGCGACTTCCGCTAGAGCGACATCCAACGACGCTGCGACCGTGGCGACATCCGTGACAGCGCGATGCAGCACCGGGTCACGATGCGGACCGATCGACGGACCAGCGGAGATGCACGTCGCCAGCACATCCCGAGCCGTCGAACGCGCGTCGATGAGGCCAGCAACGAAGGCTTCAGGGTTCGAGGTCATCGGTTCGCCCCGGCGTCGGGGACCGCGTGGCCATCGATCCAGGTATCGATCTCGGTGACCCGAAACCGGATCAAACGACCGACACGAACGAACGGAATCGCCCGTCGGTGAACAAGCCCGCGGATGTGGCGGGGGGTGGTGCCGAGATAGTCGGCGATGCCCTCAACGCTCTCCAACTGTCGTCTAGTTTCCGTCACTTCGCCTCCGTTTCGGGTACGAACGCGGACACTAGGCGCGGCAAAAGCCATCGAAGCTGTGGATCTAGACGCGAGGTGGGTAGTCAACTCGGCGTCTAGGCCGGTTGAGATAGGTCTAGATCGGTTGCGGTTGGTTTAGATCGATTCTCGACGAGAAAACCGTCACGGAACTGAAACATTACCGCGGTCAGCCGGGCCGGTTGTCCTGCCCGTGGGGGCTATTCAGCGACCACCCGGTCAGGTCTCGGGCACCTTCTCTACCGCCTGGCGGTACCCGCCGAGCCTCGATCGTCGGCAGCGAAGGCCGAAGAGACCGCTGACCTCGTCGAGTCGTCGGCGGTCGGCCAGAGGGCGGCGTACGTCCCGAGTGTCTCCGCTGCGGTGGCGTGGCCCATGCGGGCCTGCACGGTCTTCACCGACTCGCCTGCGGCGATCAGCAACGAAGCGTAGAAGTGGCGTAGCTGATGCCACCCGGTGGCTTCGGGTGGCAGTCCTGCACGGGTTGCGCCGCGGTGCCAGGAGTCCGAGAGCGTGTTGCGACGAAGCGGCCGGCCGTCGCGGTTGGTGAAGATGAGTTGGCGGTGGCCCTCTCCGACTTCGTCGGCGACGGTGACGGGATTGAAGGTGTCGATGTGCAGGTTGAGCTCGTGAACGAGCTCGTCGGGGATGGGGATCGTCCGGTGCGACGCCGGGGTCTTCGGCCGGGCGAGCCTGGGTCCTCCGGTGGTCGTTGAGAGCTGTCGATCGACGGTGATGGTCCGGCGGGAGAGGTCGAGAGCTTCGATGGACAGCCCGGCGGTTTCCCCGGGGCGAAGACCTGCAGCGGCCCCGCACCAGACGAAGGCTCGAAGCCAGGGGGCGACGGAGTCAGCGAGGGCGACCACGTGGTCAGGCTTGAGCACTACGAGCCGCGCCGGGTCTCGGGGAGGATCTGCTGGGAGTCGGATCTTGGTCGTCGTTGCGGGATTGAGGGCAATGACCCTGTCGGCCACAGCAGCAGTGAGGACCGACACGAGTCGCCGGTAGATCGCCTCCACTGTCGACGGAGCCAGGTGCTCGTCGAGGTCCTTTACGAACCGGCGAATCTGGGTGTTCGTGATGGAGCCGATCGGCTTGTCACCGAAGGCAGGCAGGATCCAACTGCGTAGGTGCGACTCGGCCTGCTCGCGGGTCGAAGCGCGCCAGCGCTGCGACTCCAGCCATTCATCGACATAGTCCCCGAGGGTTCGGCGACCAGCGGCGGGGTCTGTCCACGCTCCGCGGTCCGCGTCCGCCTCGAGGTTCCTCGCCCACGCCTCCGCGTCAGCCTTGAGCTTGAAGAGCCGCGTCGTGCGACGACCAGAAGGACCGACGACCGCCGCTCGCCAGCCCTTCTGGTGCTTGTAGATCGAGGCCATCGACTATCCGCTCCGGGTCCCTGTGTGCAATCTGTGTGCACAAGTATTCGTACCAAGACGTCAAAGAACGTCAAACCTGGACAGTACACGGGAACTAGGTTTATGGTTGGAATTACTGGGAAAGAGAGCCTTTCCCTGTGTGCATGTGCAACTTCACTGTCCGGGGCGAACAATTCCCCGCTTACAGGTCGACTCCCCGCCACCACCGACCAAACGTCAGCCCCCGACCGGCACCGACGTTTCAGTCGCACTGGCGTCGAACCCGGCGTCGACGTCGACGAACGCCCGCTCCGCCGGTTCGCGGTCGTCGGTGAGAGCGACCAGGATGGCCGGCAACACGGCGAGCGTGGCGACGAGCGCCATCACGATCATCAGCGCCGTCAGCAGCCCGTAGGCGGCGAAGAGCGGCATCGGGGCGAGGGCGAGGATGCCGAAGCCAACGGCGGAGCTGGCGGCCGAGGCGACGAGCGCGAGCCCGGTGCCCTCGCCGGCGACGCGTGCCGCCGTCTCCCGTGCACCGTGGCGCTCGAGCTCCTCTCGATACCGAACGATGAAGTGGATCGCGAAGTCCACGCCGATGCCGATCGACACCGCAGCGATCGTGGCGGTGACGAGGTTGATCGAGAAGCCGGCCAGGTACATCACCGCGTACAGCCAGGCGACGACCATCGTGATCGGGAGGATGCTGACCACGCCATAGCGGATCGACCGCAGGAAGAGCCCACCGAGCAACAGACACATGGCGAGCGCGACGGGCAACGACACCTGCAGGGCCCGGTTGGTCGCGTCGAGTGACGCTTCTCGGACGAAGGCGCTGCCGGTGACCTGGACGAACGAGCCGCCGAAGTCGTCGGAGATCGACACCGCGATCGGATCGAGCGACTCACGAGTCGACGTGATCGACTCCTGAGACCGACTGTCGACGACGCTCATCTCGAACACGGTGCTGGGCTGGGCACCGAGGTCGACGACGGTCGTGACGTCATCGGGCGTGAGCACCAGCTGCTGTGCGTCGAAGGGAACGCCGGTGCGGCCGGCGACCTCGACGAGCGCCTCGATCTGACCGCGCGTGTCGGGGATGCCGTCGCCATCGACGTCGGTCACGGTCACGCCCGTCTGGTCGGCGACGAGACCGAGCATGACCTCGGATGCGAGCGCGGCGTCGAAGACCTCGAAGATGCCGCCGTCGATGCGGACGCCGTCGGCGTCGGCCGCCAACGTGTCGGTGTCGAGATCGCGGATCTCCTGCAGGCGGGCCTGGAGGGCCGACAGTGCGTCGGGGTCGCCGAGGTCGCCTTCGACGTAGAGCAGCGCTGGCTCACCGCCGCGGTCCCCGACGTGGAGGTCCAGCTGATCGAGGCCGACGACGAAGTCGGTGTCGGAGGAGAAGAAGTCCTCGACGTCGAACTCGGCGGGTACCCGCACGGCGAAGATCGCTGCGATTGCGGTGACCGAGAGAGCGATGGAAACGACGAGCGCCGGACGGACGGCGAGCGTCGCGATCACCCCGCCGACGCGGCGGGCGAGACGATCGTCGCCCGCACCGACGGGACGATCGGCGACCCGATCGCCGTGCTTGCGCCGCTGCACCAGGTAGGGCAGGCCGAGCGTGGCGACGGCCGTGACGACCGTCAGCACCGCGCCGAGCCACGGCAGGACGAACACGAGCATGAGCACCGAGGTCATCGCGAGCGACGCCGCACCGAGCCCGCCGAGCACGCGACCGACGGTGGCCCGACGGCCGGGCCGCGGGGCCGGCACGTCGGCTTCGATCTGTGACACGACCAGCGGGGCGACGATGCCGAGCAGCAGGTAGGCCGACACCAGGGCGATGGCGGCGCCGAGGCCGAACTGGTCGATCGATTCGATGCCGGAGGTCAGGTTGGCGAGGAAGGCGGTGGTGCCCGTGGCGAGCGCGAGCAGCAGGGCGGCCGACACGGCGGTCATGCCGCCGACGTACGCCGGGCGGGCGGCGGCGCCGTCGGCTCGCTCTTCGCGATAGCGACCGATCGCGTGGAACGCGTAGTCGACACCGAAGCTGATCATCGCGACCGGCACGATGAGCGACAGGACGAGATCGTCCTCGAGGCCGATCAGGTTGCTGATGCCCTTGAGCCACACGAGCAGGACGAGGAAGGCGAGACTCACCGTGGCGAGCACCCAGTAGCTGCGGAAGGTGAGCCCGACCAGGACGAGGACGGCGAGTACGGTGAATCCGATGAACGGACCAGCGACCGCACCCTGCTCCTGGGAGGTCAGGTTGACGTCGATCGCGACGCCGAAGGTGCGCAGGCCGTCGACCCGGAAGACCTCCTGCACGTCGCGGTCGAACTCCTCGATGTCGGTGTCGCCGCCGAGGTTGACCGACGCGGTGGCGAAGCCGAGCTGATCGTTGTCGGACAGCACGGTCACGGCGACGGCGGGCACGGTCCACCCGTCGGCCGTGCGGCTGGACTGGGCCGAGATGCCGAGCACATCGGAACGTTCGCCGAACTCGTCGATGATCTCGCTCCCGACCGCCTTGACCTCGGCGTCGGTCGCGTCGGCCAGCCCCGCTCCCCCGCGTTCGCGCAATTCGGTGTCGACGAGATCGGCGAGCGTCACGACACCGACGACCTCGGTGCGCACGTCGGCCTCGAAGTAGGTCACGAGCGACGAGCCGAGCGTGGCGTCGGCCCGGAGCGACCGCTCCGCGTCGTGCAGCGCACGCAGCGAGTCGGCCGTGAGCAGGTCCCCGCTCTCCGCCTCGACGATCAGGAACGTCGGGTGGACCGACGAGGCGAAGGTCTCGTCGATGCGGTCCCGGGCGGTGAAGACGTCGCCGCCCGGCTCGGTCGAGGCCGAGGTGTCGGGCGCCATGGTGAGGAACGGGACGAGCAGCAGTGCGGTGAAGGCGAGCACGGCGGCGAGCACTCGGCCGGGGCGCTCAGCGAGCCGGTCGAAGACGTTGGTGAGGGCGGTGGTCATGAGCGGAGGAGATCCTGTTTGGGGGACGGGATGGACTGACAGTGTCAAGTTGACAGTGTCAAGCTACGGAACCCGGCTTGACATTGTCAAGGGGTATTCGCAGACTTCTCGACATGACGTCGTCACGACCCGACACCGCCGGTGCCCTGCGCTCGGCCACCGCTGCACTGGTGGCCGAACGCGGACCGACCGGCTTCAGCCTGCGCGAGGTCGCCCGCCGAGCCGGGGTCTCGCATGCGGCCCCCGCTCACCACTTCGGCGACTCCCGCGGACTCCTCACCGCCGTGGCGACCGAGGGCTTCCAAACCCTCAGCGCCAACTTCGATACCGCACTCGTCGGCATCGAAGCCCCGGTCGCGCGTCTCACCGCAATGGGTCGTGCGTACGTCCGAACCGCGCAGGAGAACCCCGGACACTTCGGGGTGATGTGCAACGACGAACTCGTCGACAACGACGATCCGGAGTTCGCCGCGGTGGCCAGCGCCGCCTACCTCCGACTGGTCGACGCCATCGCTGCGATCCGAGACGCCCACAACCCCGACCTCGACGTCGACGCCGCCGCGACCCTCACCTTCTCGGCGATCCACGGACTCGCGATCCTCACGCCGTCGCTCGGCGACCTCGCCGACAAGACCGACACCGCGACCGCGCCGGCCGATGATCTGGTCGAGCGCTTCACCGAGTTCTTCATGCACGGCTTCGCGCCGGCGAGCGAGCGTGCGGTCGCCCCCGGCTCCACGCACTGACGGCGCGGCCGACCGCAGCCGCCGCGATCACCGGTGCGTCGCGGGCAACGGTTCTCCAGCACGACCGACGGCACTCTGGCACCATGGACGTATGCAAGGCCCGACCCAGATGCCGCTCTCCGAGGAGCAGCTGCGCTGGGTCGAGCACGTCCACGAACTCGAGTACGTCGACCAGACCGTGCCCCGCCGAACCGGCGCCGTGGCGATGGCGTTGGCGATGCTCGATCGAGAACTCCCGATGAGCAGCCGCCAGATCGCGTCGTTCGCCCGGATGGGCCACGAGACGGTCCGCCGAGGGGCCGACGCGCTCAGCGAGCTCGGCCTCATCGACCGGCACCGGCGACCCCGCGTCGACAACGACACCAACGGCAGCGCCTGAGCAACGAGCGGATGGAGTCCGGCTCAGTCGTCGTCGCCCGGCCGGCGGCGGCCCTTCTTGACGTCGCCGCGACGCCGTTTGGCTTCGACCCGGCGCCGCTGACTGCCTCGGGTCGGCTTGGTCGCCCGCCGCGGCTTCTCGACGACACCGGCGTTGCGGATCCGGCCCCGCATCCGCTCGAGGGCGATCTCTCGGTTGCGGGTCTGTGAGCGTTCGTCGTCGACGGTCACCCGCACCACGTCGCCCAGCTTCGCCCGAACCCGCTCGCGCAACGCCGCTGGCATCGTCGGCGACTCGTCGAGCCGGAACACCGCGTCGACCTTCGTGTTGGACCGGTTCGCGTGCTGGCCGCCCGGCCCGCCGGACGCGACGAACCGGAACTCGATCTCGCTCTCGGGGACCTGCCAGCCCCCGGTCACGGCTCAGCTCGCCTGGGGGACGTCGGCCTCGGGTTCGGGGAAGAACTCGCGGATGTCGATCTCGAGGAACGCGGCGAGCGCGGCGACCTCCTCGGCTTTGGTCTGGGTTCGTCCGAGCAGTCGATCACGCATCGCCTCCCGGTTGACCCCGATCACCTGCGCGAGCCGCTGTTGCGACACGCCTTGTTCATACCGCCTCTCGGCCAGCACTGTGCGGATGCGTTCCTGCGTCCGCCGCATCAGATCGCCGTATTCCGCGTCGTCGATGCACTCGCCGTGTGCACGCCGCCCCATATTGTACTCCTCCGCCACCACTCAAGGTCGCCCGAGTGGTCCTGAGACCGTACCACGGCCGCCACGGGAGACACACGTCTCAGCACGGATGGCGACGTTTTCGACCACGCGGGGTCGTTGTGCCGCACCCGGCCAGGGGCCGGACGACCCACGGTGGATGGGACCGACCCAGGACCATCGGGGACCCTCTTCACCTCCGGGTGGGCCGACGGTCGGGATTGGCTCCACCGGCGCCCCCGGCCTGCCGTAGTCCTGAGTGCGACGCCCTTCGGGGCGAGAGGGAGAAAACACAATGGCAACCACGGACAACCTGAAGGGGGTGCTCCCGGTGTACAACCTCAACGAAAACCGAATCTCGCCGGCAGCCCTGCTTCAGCCGAACGATCTCGTCACCCGAGCCCACCGCCGGGCCCGTATGGCCGCCATCCTCCGGGATCAGCGGCTCCAGGTGGCAACCGATACGACCGGAGCGGTCACCGCCCGGCTCGTCCAGGCAGCAGCCTGAGTAACACCACAAAAACACATCCCACCCCACCACGAAATCGGTCGCCTCCCACGAGGCGGCCGGTTTCGGTTTTGCGGCGTCAGGCGAGATCGTCGAGATGGTGGGTCTCGTTGAACGATCGCAACGACGGACTCGGGCCATTCGTCGAGATGCGCAGGACCGACGCCTGGCCGACGAATGCCCGCCAGGCGACGTCGATCGGCACCCCCAGGCCCCAGGCGAGGCACGCCTTGATCGGCGACACGTGCGACACGAGCACGACATCGCGTTCCGCGGCGTCGGCGCGCAGTTCATCGAGCAGCGGCCAGACCCGGGCCGCGAGATCGTCGTGGCTCTCACCGCCGGGCGGCGACCACGCGGTGTCGGCGCGCCACTCCGCCCACGTCTCGGCTGGCACCTCTCCCATGGCGAGACCCTCGAACGCCCCGTAGTCGACCTCGATCAGCCGTTCGTCGATCTCGACCTCCGCCGCGATCGCCGACGCAGTCTGGCGGCAGCGCATGAGCGGACTGCTGATCACTCGAGCACCGTCGGGCACGGCGGCACCGACGGCCGCCGCCTGCGCCCGACCGAGTTCGTCGAGTTCGGGATCACGGCGACCGAGCAACTGCCCGGCGGCGTTGGCGGGCGTACGGCCATGACGGACGACGATCAACATCAGCGCAGGCGCTCCTTGGGCACCCGCCCGGTCTTCACGAACCGCTCCCGATGCTCGGCCTCGTCGAACCCGAGCCGACGTCCGATGACGACGAGCGCGATGATCGCCGCCAGCTCCATGACGATCAGCAGTGCGAGCGGGCGGTCGTACTCCGGGAGCGGCCCCACACCGATCGTGTCGACCCCACCGACGGGCCACCAGAACAGATCGCTGTCGGTCCACGACCCCGAAGCGATCAAGAACGCGAAGGTGCCGATCGGGACACCGAGCCACGCCCGACGCCGGAGGCGCGTGCCGACGGTGGTCGCCATCACGAGAGTCAACAGCAGCACCGAGCCGAGCAGGGTGTGCAGGATCCATGGACGACCGGTGACCGCCTCCACGAGCGGCAGGACGCCACCGAGCGCGACCCAGCGGTAGTCGACCGCGGGCGAATCGAAGACGAAGAGCACCAGCAGCACGGCCGCAGCGACGAACCAGAAGAACATCTAGCGCAGCACGATACGGCCGCACTCCTGGCAATCGGCCGGCTCGGTGCCGTCGAGGTGCTTGAAACGGTCGACCTCCATCGCCGGCATCGACGACGGGCATCCGGCGCAGTTCGACCCGTCGAAGCGCACGACCGTCGATGCGCCGTACGCGGGCTTGCGGCGCTCGTACTCGGCTGCGAGGTCGGCATCGATCGTGGCGACGACGGCGACGCGCTTGTCGGCGATCTCGTTGAGCTGACCGTCGATCTCGACCTCCGCCGCCGAGATCTCGGCATCGAGCCCAGCGATGACACCGTCGATCGACGCCCGCTCCCCTTCCAGCGCCTCGACCCGCCCCTGGAGTTCTTCGGCCTCCATCATCGCCTCGAGGGCGGCGTCTTCGAATCCGCCCTGACGCTCGCGCAGAGTGGCGATCTCGTGTTGCAGCGCCTCGAGCTCCTTGAGCCCGGTGACCTCGCCGCCGTAGAGCTTGGCCTCGTCGGCATCGGCCTTGTCGCTGACGATCTGCGCCTCATCCTCGGCCTTGCGCTGGCGGGTCGCGACTTCGACGCGTGCCGCGGCGACGGTGTCGATCTCCACCTGCTGGCGCGCCTGCTCCGCCCGCGCCTCCTCGAGCGAGCTTCGTTGTTCGAGGGTCTCACGCCGGTGGCGCAACTGTCGCGTCTCGACATCGAGGGCTTGCAGGTCGAGAAGGGCGTCAGCGGTCATCAGGGTGGTGGTTGCGTCGTCGTGGTCGTGGTGGTCGTCGGCGACGTCGTCGTGGACGTGGTGGTGGTCGTCGTGGTCGACGGCGTCGTGGTCGTTGTTGTAGTCGCTGAACCGCCGGTTGTCGTCGTCGGTGGCAAGGTCGTGGTCGACGTGGTCGTGGTCGTGGTGGTCGTCGGCGCTGCGCAGCCGTCGATCTTGCCGTCGTTGTTGGCGTCGACCGGCTCGAACAGGATCGGGCACTCGGCGATGCCCTTGTCGAACTCGAAGTCGGTCTTCTCCGGGTCGCAGTAGTCGACGATGCCGTCCTCGTCGGTGTCGACCGCGGCCTCGTCGTCCTCGGTGCCACAGAAGCTCTCGATCACCTCGAGATAGTCGTCCTCCTCCTGGTCTGTGCGGATCCGGATACCGCCGCGGGTGCCCTCCGGCGCCTCGAACGCGACCGGCGGAAGGTTCTCGTGGTACGCGGTGTTGAACGCGCCCCAGATCATCGCGGGTAGGGAGCCGCCGAAGACGTTGCCCCGCCCCATGACCCCGCGATCGACGTCGCGCATCGGGATCTGTTCGTCAGGGTTGCCCATCCAGACCGCCGTCGCGAGATGCGGCGTGTACCCGACGAACCAGGCATCGCTGAAGTCCTGCGCCGTGCCCGTCTTGCCGGCGGCGACCTGATCCTCGAGCCGGGCGCGGGTGCCGGTGCCGCCGCGGACATTGGCCTCCAGGACCTGGTTGACGAGCCGCGCGCTCTGGACGGAGATCGCCCGCTCCGGGTCCGGCGTGTTCTCGAAGATCACGTTGCCGTCACGATCCTCGACCCGCTCGATGAAGATCGGATCGACCTGGAGCCCGTCGTTGGCGAAGGTCGCGTAGCCGGTCGCCATGTCCATCGGCGTGACGTCCTTGGGCCCCAGCGGCATCGAGATCGGCAAATCGGAGAGGTCGCTGGTGATGCCGAGCGCCCGGCTCGTGTCGGCGACGTTCGACAGTCCGACGATCACCCCGAGACGGACGTAGGCGCAATTCGACGACGCGAGGGTCTGCGAGCGAAGCGAGGCGACCGAACCGCTCCCCGGGCCGCTGAAGTTGTTGGCGCGGTATGGGTTCGGGAAGCCACCAGGGTTGGCGAACTCGCACGTGCCGATGCCGTTGATCTGATCGGCGGGAACGAATCCCTTCTCGAAGGCCGAGGCGAGGACGAAGGGCTTGAACGACGAGCCGGTCGGCCGGCCCTTCTGCGTGGCGATGTTGAACTCGAAGACGTCGAAGCCCGGACCACCGACGATCGCCCGCACCCGGCCGGTGCCCGGCTCGACCGATGCGAGCGAGGCGTAGAAGCCGCGTTCGTCGTCGGGGATGTGGGCTTCGACCGCGGCCTCGGCGGCGGACTGGGCGGCCGGGTCGTAGGTGGTGAAGACCCGCAGACCACCACCGAACAGCCGCTCGGCTCGTTCGTCGAAGGTGGCACCGAGCCGAGGATCGTCGAGCAGCTGTCGCCGGACCTCTTCGATGAAGTAGTTCGTGGGCTCCCACTCCGCGGCGACGCGACGCTCGGTCGGCAGCGGGGCACGGACGTAGCGGTCGTATTGCTCCTGGTCGATGTGGCCGGTCTCGAGCAGGCGGACGAGTGCGACCGTGCGACGTTCGTCGGCGATGTCGGGGAACCGGGTCGGGTCGTAGCGATCGGGGTTGGAGATCAGGCTGGCGAGCAACGCACCCTGGGGCCAGGTCAGCCGATCGGGCGAAACCCCGAAGTAGATCTCCGCCGCCGCCCGGACGCCGTACGCCCCGGACCCGAAGTACACGGTGTTGAGGTAGGCCTCGAGGATCTCGTCCTTGGTGAGCTGGTCCTCGAGCCGGATCGCCAACGCCGCCTCGGGGATCTTGCGGTCGAGCTGCTGTTCGTTCGACAAGACGCCGTTCTTGATCAGCTGCTGGGTGATCGTGGAGCCACCCTGCTCGATCCCGCCGGCGTTGACGTTCTCGATGAACGCCCGACCGATCGCCTTGGCGTCGACCCCGTTGTGGTCATAGAAGCCCTCGTCCTCCACCACGATCAACGACATGATCATCGCGTGGCTGATGTCGTCGAGATCGACGAGCTCGCGATTCTCGACGTCGTAGAGCACGTCGAACTCGTCGCCGTGCATGTCGTAGACGATCGAGCGCAACGCCAGCTCGTTCAGATCGATCTCGGCGCTGGTCGATTCGTTGGCCGCGTAGATGTCG
>JBCBYI010000066.1:0-18049 GCA_039815945.1 Actinomycetota bacterium
CCATGCGAACGCGACGATCGAGGCGCTCGATCTCGACGCGGAAGGCCACGTGCCCTGGTGGGGAGACGCCAACCCGGTGACCCTGCAGTGGATCGTCGTCCACATGGCCACGGAGATGCACCGCCATCTCGGCCACCTCGACATCTTGCGAGAAGGCCTCGACGGTGCCGTCGGCATGCGCGAGGGCGGCGAGAACCTCCCGGGCGACGACGAGTTCGACTGGCCGGGGTACGTCGCCGAGGTCCAGCGAATCGCCGACAGCGCAGAGGGAGCGTCGGCTCCGTAGCCTCGGAGCATGACGTCACGTTCCGATCGCCCCCACGACATCGTCGTCTTCGGCGCCACCAGCTTCGTCGGCGAGATCCTCTGTCGCTCTCTCGTCGAGCGCCACGGCACCGACGGTGAGCTCGCCTGGGCCATCGCCGGCCGCAGCGAGTCGAAGCTCGCCGCGGTCGCCGAAGCCACTGGCGCGGACGTGCCCCAGATCGTGGCCGACGCCGGCGATGCGGAGGCGATGGCCTCACTCGCCGACTCGACCCGCCTCGTCATCTCGACTGTGGGCCCCTACGCGCTCTACGGCTCCGAGCTCGTGGTGGCGGTGGCCGCCGCCGGCACCGACTATGTCGACCTCACCGGCGAGCCCCAGTGGATGCAGCGCATGATCGACGCCCACTCGGCGACCGCCGAGGCGAGCGGCGCCCGCATCGTCCACACCTGTGGCTTCGACTCGATCCCGTCCGATCTCGGCGTCTGGTTCACCCAGGGCCAGGCGTCGGCTCGGTTCGAGGAGCCCTGCACGACCATCGCGATGCGGGTCAAGGCGATGAAGGGCGGCGCCAGCGGCGGCACGATCGCGTCGATGATCAACGTGGTCGACGAGACCAAGGCCGATCCCGAGCTCCGCAAGATGCTCGGCAACCCGTTCGCCCTCGCCCCCGAGGACATGCGCTCGGGGCCGCGACAGCCCAACGTGATGCGGCCGACGAAGGACGCCGCCTCCGGCGAGTGGGTGGGTCCGTTCGTGATGGCGGGCATCAACACCAAGATCGTGCATCGCAGCCACGCGCTTCTCGATCGCCCGTGGGGCGACGATTTCGTCTACGACGAGGCGATGCTCATGGGCGACGGTCCGCTGGGCGCGGTGAAGGCCGGTGCGCTCGTCGGCGGGCTCGGTGGCTTCATGGGGTTGGCCGCCATCGGCCCGGCCCGCGGCCTGCTCACGAAGGTGCTGCCCGACCCGGGCGAGGGCCCGAGCCCCGAGCAGCAGGAGGCCGGCTTCTACGATCTCCGCTTCTTCGGCACCACCGCCGACGGTGACACGATCGTCACCAAGGTCACGGGCGACCGCGACCCGGGTTACGGCTCGACCGCCAAGATGCTCGCCGAGAGCGCGACGACGCTGCTCGCCACCAACCGGGGCGAGAAGACCGGCACGCCCGGCGGGTTCTGGACCCCGTCGACCGCGATGGGCGACACGCTGATCGAGGCCCTGGTCGAGCACGCCGGCCTCACCTTCGAGGTCCTCGAAGGCTGACCCTCAGGCGGCGGTGACCTCGACGCCGTACTCGGCGCGGATCTCGTCGAGCGGACGGTCGAGTTCCTCTTCCCACGTGGTGAAGTGGATGTTCTGCGCGGCGCGGCCGCGCATCCAGCCCTCGCAGAAGGCGTCCATCACCATGACGATGCCGCTGGGGTTCACCAGCGCGACGTGGCCGGTGGTGACCGCCAGCCGGAAGGCGTGGTACGGGTACTGCATCTGGGCGAAGTGGAAGCCGGCGACGGCGAGTTCGCCGTAGACGTTGGGTTTCTGGCCGGTGATCGTGTGCACGAAGTCATGCAGCATGAAGCCCCGCACGACGGCGTACCGCAGATCGTCGGGCATGCGGTCGAGAGCGCCTTGGGAACCGAGGTGCTCGTTGAGCTTGCGGTAGTCCTTGGCGAGGTTCTCAGTGAGGCCATTGTCGACGATGAACGACCGATAGGCATGGCCGAGCGTGCCGGGCTCGTAGCGCTCGAGGTCCTCCAGCTTCAACGGCGCCGGTAGGTGACGTTCCTCCAGGTACTCGATCGCACCCGGCTGGGCGCGGAACAACTCGAGGTACTGCTCGATGGCCGACTCGGGGGCGACCTCCCACCAGCCGTGGAACATTCCCATCACGTGGGTCTTGATCGGATCGTCGATGTTGCGGAGGAAGATCTCGGCGAAGTCGCGATCGACGACGGGCTCGTAGGTGTCGGCAGGTGTGTCGGTGACGGTCATGGCGGGCCTCGCTCCCAGTGGAGGGTCGTTGTTCAGAATCTCTGAATTACTTAATCAGACACTCTGAACAAGTGCAAGGGCTGGCTAGGGTTGCCCCATGCCCGAGACCGCGCCGAAGCGCATGAGCCGCGAGGATCGCCGAGCGTCGCTGCTCGATGCGGCAGCAGATCTGCTCGAGTCCGGGCGTGCGCCACTCACGTTCGAGACCCTCGCCGAGACGGCCGGCGTCTCGTCCACGCTCCCCTACAAGTACTTCGACTCCGTCAACGAGATCGCCCTCGAGCTCTACGCCCGCATCGTCGGCGCCGTCGACGACGCCACCGACGACCTCATCGCCGACCCCGACACCGATCTCGACGCGAAGGTCCGAGCGTCGCTGCACCTGTGGTGCGACGTGCTGCGCGACGAAGGACCCCTGCTTCTCCGCCTCAGCGACGACGTCGCCCATCCCGGGCTCAGCCGGGCGATCGAGGGCCGACGCGAGCGCGCCGTCGACGTCTGGGCGGACGCGATCGAAGCACAGGCCGACGTCGCCCCGGCCGATGCCCGACTGCTCGCGGCGTCGCTCACCGCCGGCTCGACCGCGATCCTGCGCCGCTGGATCCGCGACCGCCTCGATCGGGTCGCCACGATCGAACGCTTCGTCGTCATGAACCGGGCCCAGATCGAGGCCGTCGCGAGCCTCTGAATCACCCTGGCGGCGGTTCGCTACGGTGCCGGTATGGCCGACACCGACACCGCCCCGCTGCGCTGGGGCATCCTCTCCACCGCCAAGATCGCCGCCGGACACCTCGTGCCGGCGATGCACAGCCACGACGGGCACGTCGCCCAGGCCGTCGGCTCGCGCGACCTCGCCCGGGCCACGACGTGGGCGGAGGCCAACGGCCTCGCCACCGCGCATGGCTCCTACGAGGCGCTGCTCGCCGACCCCGACGTTGACGCGATCTACAACCCCCTGCCCAACCACCTGCACGTCGACTGGTCGATCGCCGCGCTCGAAGCCGGCAAGCACGTGCTGTGCGAGAAGCCCCTCGGCCTCGACGCCGCCGACGCCCAGCGTCTCGTCGACGCCGCCGACGCCCATCCGGCGCTCGTGGCGATGGAGGCCTTCATGTATCGCTTCCATCCTCAGTGGATCTCGGCCCGCGATCTGGTGCGGTCGGGCGCCATCGGCACGGTGAAGACGATCCAGACGTTCTTCTCCTACTTCAACGACGATCCCGACAACATCCGAAACCAGGCCGACATCGGCGGTGGCGCCCTGATGGACATCGGCTGCTACCCGATCAGCCAGGCCCGGATGGTGCTCGACGCCGAACCGACCCGGGTGACCGGCTCGATGGAGCTCGACCCCCGCTTCGGCACCGACCGGGTCACCTCGGCGATGCTCGACTTCGGCGCGGGCACGACGGCGATGTTCACCGTGTCGACCCAGCTCGAGCCGTTCCAGCGGGCCCGCATCTTCGGCACCGACGGCCAGATCGAGATCATGATCCCGGTCAACAGCCCCAAGGACGTGCCGACCGAACTGACGATCAGCAGCTCGACGGGTGGCGAGACCCGCAGCGTCGGTCCGGTCGACCAGTACGGCGAGCAGCTCGACGCCTTCGCCGCCGCCGTCCGGACCGGCTCGCCCGCTCCGGTGCCGCTCACCGACGGTGTGGCCAACATGCGCGTGATCGATGCCATCGTCGAGGCGTCCAAGACCGGTGCGTGGGTCGACGTGTGAGTGGCGCTATGCCCTCGCCGGTGCGTCGTCACTGATCTTCGGCGTCACTCCCGAGTGCCGGGGCCTCACGGGCATCGACCCCGGGGCCGATGACGTCGTCGAACGCCACGCCGACTACGTCGCCCGACTCTTCGTTCCCGAAGCGACGCAACACTGATCGCAGCGACCGTCCACCGAGTCAGTCGACGACCGCGGCGACGACATCGACCCACCGTTCGAGGTGGGTGTCGCCGAGATGGGCCTCGTTGGCTCGCTTGACCGCCCCCTCCCCGAGCGTGGCCCGGAGCTCGGCGTCCTCGAGGAGCAAGCGCATGGCGGCCCCCGCCTCCGCGAGATCCGTCGGATCATGCACGAGCAGCCCGGTCTCGCCGTGGATCACCTGGTCGACGATCCCGCCGACGGCGCTCGCCACGACCGGCGTGCCCTTCAGCATCGCCTCGGCGACGGTGAGGCCGAATCCCTCGGCGATGCTCTTCTGGGCGACGACGGCGGCGTGACGTTGCAACGCGTTGACGATCGCCGCGTTCTCGTCGAGGTCGTGCATCGGCAGGCACACGAGCTGCACGTGACGCCTCACTGCGTGCGGCAGCTTGCGCCAGGCATCCCAGCACTCGCGCAGGACCTCGGCTCCTTCGGGATCGTCGGTGACGCCGGCGACCGAGGGTCCGGCAAGCACCAGCTCCGCGAGCCCGGTGCCGTCGACATGTTCGGCGAAGGCGTGCATCACGCCCACCATGTCCTTCATCGTGTCCCACCGCGAGACCTGCACGAGCATGGGGGTGTTGGGGTTGGCGGGCGGACCCGTCCGGCAAATGTCGCACTCGCGCTCGACGCGGGTGATCGATCCGTCGTTGCGGCGAAACGTGGTGTCGCCGGAGCGTCCGGCGATGATCCCGGCCCGAGTGAGAATCGCCTCGACGGTGGTGTCGTCGAGCGGTTGGTTCTTCGGTGAGAACGGATCGATCGACGGCCAGATCACCGTGACGTCCGCCGACGCCACCCAATCGGGAGGGAAGCCCGCGTCGGTGAAGACATAGTGGTCGACGTGAGGCTCGAGGTAGGGGCGGAGGAAGTCCCATCCGGCCTCGCTGTCGGCGTTCTGCTCGTCGATGCCGACATGGCAGCGCCACACAACGGCACAGCCGAGCCGCTTGGCGTGTTCGGCGAGCCCTGCGGTCTGGGGATCGTGGAGGATGACGATGTCGCCGGGCTGCAGGTTCTCGGCGAGGTCGTCGTGATTGCGGCGGAGGGTCGACTCGTAGAGGGTGTGCTCGGCATCGCCGAGCGGACCGCCGTCACCCACCCCGCCGTACAGATGGTTGTGGATGCGCTTGGTGAGGGCGAAGAACTCAGGATCACCGTCGACCACCAGCCACCGGGTGTTGATGCCGATGCCACGGACATAGCCGAGCAGCACGTGCAGCATCTCGGCGACTCCGCCTCCGGCTGCGGTCGAGTTGACGTTGACGACGCACCGGCCGTCGAGCTGCTCAGCGGCAGCCCGACCGATCTCGAGCAATTCCGTGGTGCGATCGCCGCCGACCACCTCGGCGAACCGTCCGAGGTCCCGAGTCACGATCGTGACGTCCTGCATGGCGTGCTCCTCGACGGTCAGTTGCTCGGCGGGCGGTGGGTCCGACCGCTGATCTCGTTCGGGCGGATCTCGACCACGAAGGGCGGCTCGGCTCCGGTGATGGTCGATGGCAGGAGCGGCTCGATCTCGGCGAGGCGATCGGCGCCGGCGACCGCCTGAGCCTTCCCGGCGACGATCACGCTCCACGCCTCACCCGTGTCGGGGTCGATGCCATCGGCCTCGAACGCCACCGACGGGCTGGTCAAGACACCGTCGAGCTTGACACCGTCGTCGGTGCGGAAGAACACGACGCCGTCGATCACTCGGTGGTTGACCGGGAAGATGAACGGATGGCCGCGCACGACGACCGCCAATCGGCCGACGTCCGCGCTCGCGAGCCAGGCCATTGCCGTCTTGTCGTCGAGCGGGACCCCTCGTGCGTCCATGGCAACGAATCAACCACGCACCGGGTCTTCATCCCAGGGACCAAGGTCCCACGGGCGAGGCACGCGGCCCCGAAAAAGACAGCGGCCCGGTCCTGGAGGACCGGGCCCTGCGTGGTGGACCTAGCGACCCGACTCTTGAACCACGAAAGCGCGATCACTCAACTCCTCTCAGTGCCTGCAATCTCCCGGAATGGCGCGGACTCTCGTCCTGCTCGTCTCAGGCGGCTGGGTTCAGCGGAGATCGATGATCTGATCGCTCGCTACCAAGCTGGTGAGAGCACACGAGAGTTGTCGGCAGATTGTTCAGTGCACCGACACACCATCAGCAAGGCGCTTGCCGACGCTGGTGTGTCACTCCGGCGCAAGCAACGTCGACTCAGCAACGAGCTGGTCGAGCAGATCGCTAGCGAGTACCGGTCTGGCGCGACACTCGCTCACCTCGCCGAGAAGTATGGCGTCGGCCGAGAAACGATCCGGCGTGAACTGAGCCAGGCAGGTGTAGCTCGTAGGCCACGGGGAGGTCGGTACTAGACCAGCACAGGCGTGCCGGCGTCTTCATCGTCATCTGAGAGTGACTTGCCTTCTGGTATCTCACGTCTCAGTTAGTCGATCAGTGGAGTTCCCCAGCACGACCCTCGATTCGCCGCTTGGGTCCTCTTCGTAGAGGAAGATCCAAACCTCGGATGCGCCGAACGCGAGCGCGGAGGGTCGAGGAAGTTCGCCTCGACGGATGTCGGCGTTGGGGTTGTCGAACCAGCCCTCGCTCTCGAAGAGCTGGATCTCTTCGAATACACGAGACGTGTACTCGTAAGGGTCATCAGGCGAAAGGATCTCGAAATGCAAGAAGGGCCCCGACCCGATGACTTCGTAGACCTCACGCAGCGCTGCCGGCAGTGCTGCGCCTCGCGCTTGCTCGGCAGCGTCGAGATCGTCTGCGCTGTAGTGATGCCGCGGCACGGCGAACGCGCCGAGCCAGTCGTCGATTCGACGCTGGCTGTCGTCTAACTGATCGCGATCGTTGGTCATAGCAGTCTCTCGTCCTGTCACTGGGGCTACCTAAGCATCACGTCCCGCTCGACTGGCACCGTGTCTAGGCGAGCGTCGAACAACGACTGATGGGTGACACACCGGCCCAGCCGCAGGGGTCGTCCGGCTGGGAGTCGGCGAGCCTGCCTGGCCGCGACAACGCCGGCCCCGAGAGGCCGGCGTTGATGTAGCGGTCCTCATTAGACGACGTTCGAACTGAGCGTCGGGGGACCGCGGTTAATCGAAGTCGGGGAGGCCGTAGATGGCACCGGTGCAGTTGTTGCGGTCGAGGATGTCGCGGTAGCGGTCGGGGTTCCACTCCTCCGGGCCGATGTAGAACACGTTGGGTTGATCCTGTTGCGCGTCGCGTGCGAATGCCTCGGCTTCGCACAGCTCCGCAATGCATCGCAGGAAGCTGTCCAAGTTGTTGGCGGCGGTCCAGGCCATTCGCTTGTGAGGGATGGCGCTGTGTGCGATGACTCTTCCCGTGCGCGGTCCTGCGGTTTCGATCACGAAGAGAAACGAGAGAGTTGAGCTCACTATTGCGAACGGAATGGCGGCGTCGGTCGGGAGATCTCCAGCAAGACTCGCCTCGCCATCGAGCAGGCCGGACTCTCGGGCGTCCTCGATGTCCTCTCGGTACAGTTCGGTAATGGCATGTGGGTCGTCAGGTTCGACGATCTCGAAGTAGGCCAGTGGGCCGCTCCCGACGCTCTCGTAGAGCGTGTAGAGATCTTCTGAGAGTTGCCGGCCGGACCGGGCGACGGCTCGGTCGAGTTCGTTACGTGTGTAGGTGCGCAGTGGCGGGTCGGCGTTACCGAGCGAGCGATGGATCCGCTCGACGGACCGTTCGAGTTCGGTGTCGCCAGTCCAGCTCTGGTTTTGGTTCACGGGTGTCTCAGTTCGGCTGGTCGCAAAGGAAGACTGACGGAACGAGTTCGTAGTGGCTGAATCGCCCCGGGTTTCGTAGAGGCTCTGGTTATTGAGTCACGGCCTGGTCGGCTGTGCTTATCTGACGGTAGTTGGCTTCGTGGTCGGCGGGGGTGGTGAAGCGGCGGCGGCCGGGCAGGATCTCGCCGTGGCGGCGTCGGTGGTTGAACCAGTCGACGTATTCGAGGGTGGCGAATTCGACGTCCTCGAGCCCGTTCCAGGGTCCGTGGGGGTAGATCAGCTCCCACTTGAACAGGCCGTTGAACGATTCGATCATCGCGTTGTCGTAGCTGTCACCTTGGAGCCAACCGACGCGACGACGCCGTTGTCGGCGAGCCGCTGCGAGTATCGAATGCTCAAATACTGAACTCCCATATCGCTGTGATGCACGAGCTGGTCGAGGCTGTCGCCGGCTCGGCGCCGGTTGAACACCGCCATCTCCAGCGCGTCGATGGCCAGGTCCGAGCGCAGCGAGGTGGAAGCTTGCCAGCCGACGACGAAGCGGGAGTAGGCGTCGATGATGAACGCCACGTACACCCAGCCGGCGTGGGTCTTGACGTAGGTGAGGTCGGCGAGCCAGAGCCGGTTCGGGGCCTCGGCGGTGAAGTTCCGGTCGACAAGATCGGCCGGCCGCTCAGCACCGTCCTCGGTGATGGTGGTCTTCACCCAGGATCGGCCTCGGCGCACACCCGATAGGCCCATGTCGCGCATCAGCCGCTCGACCGTGCAGCGAGCGACCCGGATCCCGTCGACGTTGTTGAGGTGATCCCACATCTTGTCGCCGCCATAGGCGACGAAGTTCTCGTCGTACACCCGGCGGATCACCGGGCGCAGCTCGGCGTCGCGGATCGCCCGCAGCGAAGGCGGCCGACTCTGAGCGGCGTGATAGGTCGACGGGGCGATACCAAGCAGCTTGGCAATCGGCTCGATTCCCCACCGCAGCGTGCCGCTGCGTCGATCCTTGTGTTCGTCGATGAACCGGATCACTTCTTCGATTGGCGGTCGAGCTCCGCCCCGAAGAAAGCCGAAGCCGCCTTCAAAATGTCGTTGGCCCGGCGTAACTCGGCGTTCTCACGCTTCAAGCGCTTCAGCTCGGCGAGATCATCGCTCGTGGGCCCCGACCGGTGACCACCATCGATCTCCGCCCGGCGAACCCACTTGCGCACCGTCTCGGGCGTCGGCCCGAGCTTCTCCGCGACCGAACAGATCGCTTCCCACTGCGATCCGTACTCGTGCTGATGATCGAGCACCATCCGCACCGCACGCTCTCGCATCTCAACCGGATACCTGCCCGGCCTTCTCTGATCTGACATTGCTCCATCCTTCTCAAGGATCGGAGCCTCCACCAGACCCGGGGCGATTCACGGCGGCTACTCGCTCTCGGTCCAAAAGCAGCTGTCACGACTGAAAGCTGCTGACCTCGGCGCCGCCTTCACCAAGGTCTACGTCGAGCCCGGCCACACTGCCACCACCATGCGCCGACCTCAACTCGACGCCGCGATCGCCCGAGCCCGAGACAACGACATCTCCTGGTTCATCGTGCACAAGGTCAACCGGTTCGCACGCAACGCAGCCGAAGGCCTCCGAATCGCTGAAGAGCTGCGCGACAACGGCACCGACCTCATCTCGGTGGCCGAGTCCTGGGACAACACCCCCGCCGGCAAGCTCATGAAGACCCTGTACTTCGGACTCGCAGAGATGTACTCCGCCGAACTGTCCGAAGAAGTCACGACCAAGATGGCCGAAAAGGCCAGGCGAGGCGGCACGCCCGGCGTGTGCCCACCCGGCTACCTCAACGTCCGAAAGACCATCGACGGCATCGGCAACGTCGCACGAGTCGAACCAGACCCCGACCGGGCCGAACACATCGTCTGGGCGTTCCAGACGTTCGCTCGTGGCCATCACACCGTGAACCAGCTCCGCGAAGAACTCACAGACCGCGGATTCACGATGCGAAAGACCCGCCGCTACGCCGAACGTCCGATCTCCAAGAGCGCCCTCAACCGGCTGCTGCGCAACCCGTACTACATCGGCATCGTCACCTGGGGTGGAACGCAGTACCCCGGCGAACACGAACCGCTCATCGACACCGAAACCTACGACAAAGTCCAGACCGTCCTCGATTCCAACAACACCGGGGGCGACAAGTCCTGGCGCTACCGCCACTACCTCAAAGGCTCGCTTCGCTGCGGCTACTGCCACGAACGGATTGGCTTCGCGCACGGCCGGGGCAACGGCGGCGAATACCAGTACTTCTACTGCCTCGGCCGCCAGAAAAAGAATGGCTGCAAACAACGCTACATCCCGACCTGGATCGCCGAAGCAGCAGTCGAAGCCCACTACATCGCCGTCCAAGAACGGATCGACAAGATGCTGCCCGAAGTCCGGGCAGCGTTCGAGGGCGTCATCGCGACCTACGGAGCGCGTGCGGCCGTCGAGAGCGACCGACTCGACCGCAAGAAGCTCAGGATCGAACGCGAGCAACGCAAGCTCCTCCAACTCGCCTACGACGACGAACTCCCCGACACGCTCGTCAAACAAGAGATTCGGCGGCTCAACCGCGAAGCCTCAGACATCGACCGCCAAATCGAAGCGGCCAACATCAACCTCGGCGACCTCAAGCGACGCTTCAACGACCTCTGCGACCTCACTGCGAACATCAAACAGAAATACGCACAAGCCCCCGACGAAGCACGCCGCCAACTCAACCGCTTCTGGTTCACGTCCCTCGACATCACCGAAGACGAGATCACCAACTACACGTTCCAAGACCTTCCAGACACCGTCCTCGACGCCGCCGCGCCAGTTGCACTTGAAGCATCCGCCAAGGTCTTCGAACGCCAAACCGAAGAGCAACAGTGGCTCAGCCTCGTCGAAGAGCTCCGAAACGAAGAACCGGATGCCCATTGGGCACCCGGTTCAAACGTTTCATACTTGGTGGCGGGGGCAGGATTTGAACCTGCGACCTTCGGGTTATGAGCCCGACGAGCTACCACGCTGCTCCACCCCGCATGGGCACCCTAGCGACGGCGTCGACGTTCACCAACCGGTCACTCGCAAGCCGCTTACCCCTGCGGACTAGCGTGACGCGATGGCCGCCCCGCAGCCCGGACTCCGGGAACGAAAGAAGGCACAGACCCGCCTCCGCCTGCGCGAAGCGGCGATCGAACTCTTCGCCCGGCAGGGCTACGACGGCACCACGGTCGCCGAGATCGCTGCGGCCGCCGAGGTCAGCGAGCCGACCTTCTTCCGCTACTACGGGAGCAAGGTCGCGGTGGCGGTCGAGCCGATCCGGGAGATCATCGACGTGGCGGGGGCGGCGATCGCCGCCCAGCCGCCGCAGCTGCTTCCCATCGACGCCTGCCTGGCCGTCGCCGAGGACGCCCGGACCTCGAGCCTCGTACCCCCGCGCGAGGTGCCGAACGCCCTACGACACTTCGAGAGCGAGGCGGTCGCTGCCGGCCTGCTGACGATCTTCGACGACGCCCGCCAGACGCTGGCCGACGATTGTGCTCGACGGCTCGGACTCGAACCGATGGATCCCGTCGCCCTCCAGACCGCCGGAGCGATCCTCGGTGTCGTCCTCGGCGCCGCCCGCGCGTGGGTGCACGATCCGAACGCACCGCATCCGTCGCAGGGCGCGGCGGCGGGCCTGCGGATGTTGCAGACGGGACTCCGCTGATCAGCAGGTCCAGGCGACCGACACCTCGGTCCCCTCGATCGTGACCGACAGCGACCCGGCGCCCTGATCGTCGACCGTGGCCTGGCCGACCACCGGGACGATGATCGGCTCCTGGCCCGGGACGACGATCGTCACGGTCCCGCTGGCCGGGTACGAACCGGCGCCGGAGAAGCCGCGCACGACCAACTCTGCGGCGACCGAGGCGTCGTAGGTGGGGTCGTCGGCGAAATCGTCGCTCGTCAGGTCGAAGGCCACGGTGAGGCGGTTGCCGTCGATCGCACACGTCGCCGGCACGGCGGTGTCGAGTTGGTCGAGGCGGGCTCGCACCTCGGCGATGATCTCGTCGGGCGAGAGCGTCGTGGTCGGCGGGGCGACCGTCGTCGTGGGTGCTTCGGTCGTGGTCGGCGCTTCGGTGGTCGTCGGCGCTTCGGTCGTGGTCGGCGCCTCCGTGGTGGTCGGCGCTTCGGTCTCGTCTCCGGCCACGTCGAGGGCGGCGGCCGCGTCGACGATCCCCGCGCCGAGAGCCCGAAGTTCGTCGGGGTTGCCGGCACTGGCGACGAGCAGGTCGATCACCTCGTCGGGAGCCACGCCGGCGGAGATCGCCAGCGCGGCGATGCCGGAGACGAGCGGCGTCGCCATCGACGTGCCGTCGAGCGGCGCGTACCCGTCGGTGCCGTCGGGCCAGATGTCGGTCGGCTCGGTCGGCGCGGTCGACATGATGGCGACGCCGGGAGCGCTGATCGCCCGGACGTCGCCCACGTTGGAGAACGACGCGAGATCGCCGTTCTGGTCGGTGGCGTTGACGATCAACACGTCGACACCGATCCGGTACTGCTGACCGGCCGCGCCTTCGTTGCCCGACGCCGCCACCACGACGACGCCTTCGGCGCTGACATCGCGGATGGCCCGGTTGAGCTCACCGCCCTTGGTGAAGCGAGAGATGAAGCCGGCCTCGCCGAGCGACAGGTTGATGATGTCGGCGCCGTTGTCGGCCGCCCAGCGCACGGCCTCGGCGATCACCTCGGAGCTGCCGGCCCCTTGCTCGTCGAGGACTCGGATCGGCATGATCGACGCGTTGGGGGCTGCGCCGGCGATGCCGAGTTCGTTGCTCGACGCTGCGGCGATCCCGGCCACGTGGGTGCCGTGACCGTTCGGATCGTCGGGCTGGTCGTCACCGTCGACGAAGTCGCGGCCGGGAACGAGGTTGTCGACGAGATCGGGATGGTCGAGATCGACACCGGAGTCGACGATCGCGATCGTGACCCCTTCGCCGCCGTTGACCGTCCACGCCTCGGGGATGCCGGTGGCGGTCAGCCCCCACTGCTCGTCGAACAGGGGGTCGCCGCCGAAGACGGCAGACGACCCGCCATCGTCGAGCGACGAGGAGGGCTCGTCGGTGCCGACGGGGGACGAGCTGTCGTCGTCGCCGTCGCCGCAGGCCGATGCGAGCACGGCGACGACGACAACAGGAACGGTCCAGCGGCGCCGGACGTACAGGGGGAACATGGATCGACCTCGGGTCGTGGGGGAACAAGCGATTCCAAGAGTGAACCTTGTTTGTAAGTGACTATCAAGAGTTGAGTTTTGGGTTCTCGGCCTGCGCTGGGCGAGGATGACGCCATGAAGATCAGCACCACCATCGGTTTCGACGGCGACCCCCAGCGCCTCGTTCAGCAGGCCAAGGACTTCGAGTCGGCCGGCGTCGACCTCCTCTGGGGCGCGGAGATTTACGGCTACGACCTCATCTCGACGCTGTCGTACATCGCCGCCAACACGACCACCGTCGAACTGATGACGGGCATCATCCCGCTCTACTCGCGCAGCCCGGCCCTGATCGCCCAGACCGCCGCCACCCTCGACGCGCTGTCGGGTGGCCGATTCATCCTCGGCCTCGGCACCTCGGGCCCGCAGGTGATCGAGGGCTGGCACGGCGTGCCGTTCGAGAAGCCGATGGCCCGCACCCGCGACACCATCGACATCTGCCGCAAGGTCTGGAGCGGCGACAAGCTGAGCCACGAGGGCAAGGCCTACTCGCTGCCGTACGAGGGCGGCACCGGGCTCGGCAAGCCGATTCGCTTCATGAACCGACCGCCGGCGGACGACATCCGCATCGGCATCGCATCGATCGGCCCGAAGAACGTCGAGCTCACCGCCGAGGTCGCCGACATCTGGCAGACCATCCACTTCGTGCCGGATCGCTTCCAGCAGGTGTGGGGCGAATCACTCGCCGCCGGCACCGCCAAGCGCGACCCGGAGAAGAAACCGCTGGAGATCATCGCCGGCCAGTTCCTCGCGATCGGCAAGGGCGAGCACCTCCAGGAGGCCCGCGACCAGGCCCGCGGCCTGATCGGCTTCTACGTGGGCGGCATGGGCGCGAAGTCCAAGAACTTCTACAACGACCTCTTCAAGCGATACGGCTGGGAGGAAGAGGCCGAGGAGATCCAAGACCTCTTCCTCTCCGGCAAGCGCGCCGAGGCGATGGCCGCCGTACCCGAGGAGTACATCGATCTGTCGGCCCTGATCGGCGACGAGGGCTTCATCCGCGAGCGTCTGCAGGTCTTCAAGGAGGTGGGCGTGACCCATCTCAACGTGAGCCCGGTCGGCCCCGATCCACTGAAGCAGATCGAGATGGTCAAGGCGTGGAGCGAGTAGCTCCGCCCGCAGCACCCGACGCTGCGCTACTTCCAGCACGAGATGTTCGACTCGCGGCGGCGCGTCGGCGTCGAGTGTGGCGTGCATCCCGGTGGCGTCGATCGCCACATCGAGCGGCACCTGGCCCTGCGCCGCGCCGGTTGAGGCCTGGTTGACGCCTTCGAGAGCCGGTGGACGTTGAACCCGGAGGAGCTCGCCGCGTGGCTGACGGTCGAGATGAACGAGCGCCGGGATGCCGCGGCGAACGACGCGTCGGGCTAGAACCAGGCCATGGCCGAGTTCTCCCTCACGCCCGAGATCGTCGACGAGGCGGTCATGCAGAGCTGGACCAACCGGCCGAACCGATGCCTCGAGATCTCGCCGACCCACGCCGTGGCGGCCCAGACGATCGATCAGGACAATCTGCGGCCCGGGGCCTTCGTGCCCGGCCCGACCCTGTTCTCACTGGCCGACCTGGCGCTCTGGTATCTCACCTTCGGTGCGATCAACCGGATCGAGCCGATGGCGCTCACCTCGGACCTGTCGATCCGCTTCCTGCGACCGGCGCAGGGCGAGATCGCCTACGCCAGAGCCGACCTCGAGAAGGCGGGCCGGCTGATGGTGATCGGCACCGTCCGGATCTGGATGGACGATCAGGAGGACAAGCCGGTCGCCACCGCCCAGGGCACCTACGTGCTTCCTCGTACCGACTGAGTCACGGACGCCGAGCGACGATCCGCACCTCGGCTCGGGCGTCGGGCAGTGCCAGCCCGGTCGTCCCGACGGCCGTCCACGCCGGCCACGGCTCGACCACGTAGCGATCGCGGACCTGCTGGAAGACGGGCAGCTCGGTCATGTCGGTGTGCCAGCTGGTCATGTCGATCACGTCGGCCCACGTCATCGCCGCTTCGGCCAGCACCATCGTGATCGAGTCGAACAGCTGGGTGAACTGCGTCTCGGCGTCGTCGGAGAACGGCCGCTGCGGCTCGGGGATGATGTGCTCCATCCGGCGAGCGTAGATCGCTCGATGCGCCGACGACCCGGGTCAGCCGCCCGCGGCCTCGGCTGCGGCGACGTTGGTCTTCACCGCCAGGAAGGTGTCGGGGGTTACCGAGATCGTGTCGATCCCCGCCGCCACGAGCTTGCGGGCGAAGGTCGGGTCGTTGCTGGGGGCCTGACCACACAGCCCGATCTTGCGACCGGCCGCCTGCGCCTTCTCGATCGCCGTCTCGATCATCCACATCACGGCCGGGTCGTCCTCGCGGAACAGATCGGCCAGGTCCTCGCTGTCCCGGTCGATGCCGAGCGTGAGCTGGGTGAGGTCGTTGGAGCCGATCGAGAAGCCGTCGAACCGCTCGGCGAACGCCTCGGCGGCGACGACGTTGGCCGGAATCTCCGTCATCACGTACACCTGCAGGCCGGCCTCGCCCCGAACCAGGCCGTTGTCGGCCATGACCTCGAGCACCCGGTCGGCCTCGCCGACCGTGCGGCAGAACGGGATCATCACGACCACGTTGTCGAAGCCCATCTCCTCGCGAAGCCGCTTGATCGCGCGACACTCCAGCGCGAAGCCGTCGCGATAGGCGTCGTCGTAATAGCGAGAGGCGCCGCGGAACCCGATCATCGGGTTCTCCTCGTGCGGTTCGAACTGGCGACCGCCGAGCAGGTTCGCGTACTCGTTCGACTTGAAGTCGCTCAATCGGACGATCGTCGGCGCCGGATACCAGGTGGCGGCGATGCGGGACAGGCCCTGGGCGAGCCGATCGACGAAGTACGTCTCACGATCGTCGTAGCCGCGGGTCAGTTCCTCGATCTCGGCCTTCGCCGCCTCGTCGCGAAGTTCGTCGTAGTGCAACAAGGCGAGCGGATGCACCCGGATCTCGTTGTTGATCACGAACTCCATCCGAGCCAGGCCGACACCGTCGGCCGGGAGCCGCCACCATCGGGCGGCGGCGGCCGGGTTGGCGATGTTGAGCATCACCCCGGTGCTCGTCTCGGGCACGTCGTCGAGCTTGGTCTCGATGATCTCCACGTCGGCGCCACCGGCGTGCACGGTTCCGTGATCACCACCGGCACACGAGACGGTCACCAACTGACCGTCGTGGAGCACCTCGGTGGCGTGGCCGGTACCGACGAGCGCCGGCACCCCCAGCTCGCGGCTGACGATCGCCGCGTGCGACGTACGGCCGCCGTGATCGGTCACGATCGCCGCAGCGCGTTTCATGATCGGCACCCAGTCGGGATCGGTGGTCGAGGTGACCAGCACCGAACCGTCGACGAAGCGGTCGATGTCGGCGACGTCCTCGATCAGGCACACCTCGCCGGTAGCGACAGCAGCACCGACGCTCAGGCCCGAGATGAGCTCCTCACCGGCGTCGCGAAGCGCGTACGACGTGAGCACGCTGCCGTCGGCTCGTGACTGCACGGTCTCGGGGCGGGCCTGCACGATGAAGAGCGGACCGTCGGCGCCGTCGCGAGCCCACTCCATGTCCATCGGCTGGCCGTAGTGCTCCTCGATCACCGACGCGGCGCGCGCCAGCTCGAGGATCTCGGCGTCGTCGAGCACGAACGTCCGACGTTCCTGCTTCGAGGTCGACACGTTGCGGGTCGTGCCGCGGCCCCGCTCGTCGTAGATCATCTTGATCATCTTGGCCCCGACCGTCTTCTGGACGATCGGGGTCAGCTCGGGCCGGTCGAGGAAGGGCTTGTACACCTGGTACTCGTCGGGATCGACCGCGCCCTGCACGACGTTCTCGCCGAGACCCCATGCGGCGTTGATCAAGACGATCTTGTCGAAGCCGGTCTCGGTGTCGAGCGAGAACATCACGCCGGACCCGCCCTGATCGGCCCGGATCATGAGCTGGACGCCGACCGAGAGGGCGACATCGAGGTGATCGAAGCCCTGGATGGTGCGATAGGTGATCGCCCGGTCGGTGAACAACGAGGCGAAGCAGCGACGGCAGGCGTCGAGCAGCGCATCTTCGCCGACCACGTTGAGAAAGGTCTCCTGCTGTCCGGCGAAGCTCGCCTCGGGCAGGTCTTCGGCGGTCGCGCTCGAGCGGACGGCGACCGACGCCTCCTCCCCCGACGGTCCGGCGAGACCGCGATAGGCGGCCCGGATGTCGTCCGCGATGTCGTCGGGCCACGAGCCGGCGTCGATCATGGTCCGGATCGTCTCGCCGGCCTCGGCCAGCTCGATCGTCCCGGCCGCCAGCCGGTCGAGGATTGCTGCGATGTGGTCCTGGAGGTCGTTCTCGGAGATGAAGCGCCGGTACGAGTCGGCGGTGGTGGCGAACCCTCCCGGCACGCGGATCCCTGCATCGCCGAGCGTCTGCAGCATCTCCCCCAGTGACGAGTTCTTGCCGCCCACCTGGGCGACGTCCTCACGGCGCAGCTCGTCGAGTGGGATCAGCGTGGGTTCGGTCGTCAGGTCGACTACGGACATCGGGGCCTCCTCGTCGGCTCTTCTCGCACCGTACGAAGCGCCGGCTCGACGCAACACGGACCTAGGTCCTGGCTCGTTCAGGAGTCGTCGCAGGCGGCGAGAATGTCGTGGGTCATCGCCGGGAACGGCAACTCGAACCGGTTCGGGTCGAGGCCCCGCTCCGCTCGGATCGCCCGGATCGCTTCCTTGACGGCGAAATAGGCGGAGAACCCGAGCTGAATGTTCGCCTCCCCTACCCCCTTGGAGTTGTGGAGTCCCCGTCGGCCCGGCGGGCCACCGGTCTCCTGCAGGATCTCGACCGTCCAGTCGCGGGGCATGTCGTCGATC
>JBCBYI010000067.1:0-17591 GCA_039815945.1 Actinomycetota bacterium
GATGCGATGGCGGGCCAGGCCGAGCCCGTCGACGTCGAGGTGCTCGACGAAGACGCCCTGCTCGAGGCCGACGACGAAGACGAAGAGCGCTACGTCTCGCCCTACGACCGTCCCGGCAAGTGGTTCGTGCTCCACACCCAGTCGGGCTACGAGAAGAAAGTCAAGCAGAACCTCGAGGCCCGCATCGCCTCGATGAACATGGAGAACCGCATCCACGAGGTTGTCATCCCGACCCGCGAGGTTCCCGAGTTCAAGAACGGCAAGAAGGTCATGACCGAGAAGAAGCTCTTCCCGGGCTACCTCCTCTGCCGAACGATGCTCGATGACGACGCGTGGTATGTCATCCGCAACACCCCGGGCGTCACCGGCTTCGTCAACCAGGGCGGCAAGCCCTCGCCGATGCGGCGCAAGGACGTCGAGAACTTCCTCGGCGTCGAAGCCGACCGCAAGCAGGAGCAGACCAAGAAGTCCAAGCCCATGTTCGAGTACTCGATGGGCGAGACGGTGCGGGTCAAGGAAGGCCCGTTCGCCGACTTCTCGGGCGAGATCATCGAGATCAACGAGGATCAGCTCAAGGTCAAGGTGCTCGTCAACATCTTCGGTCGCGAGACGCCGGTCGAGCTCGAGTTCGCCCAGGTCGCTCGCCTCTGAGCACCCGCCGCCCTCGGGCGGCTCCATCAACATTTCTGCGCGTCATCGGTTGGCGCGCGTGCACAACCGGCCCAGACTTGTGGGTCCGCATTTCTCGCTAGGAAGCAATCATGGCCAAGAAGCAGGTCGCTGCTGTCGTCAAGATCCAGATCCCCGCCGGGCAGGCCTCGCCTGCGCCCCCCGTCGGTACCGCCCTCGGTCCCCACGGCGTCGCGATCATGGACTTCTGCAAGGACTACAACGCGAAGACCGAAGACAAGCGCGGTCAGATCGTCCCCGTCGAGATCACGGTCTACGAGGACCGCTCGTTCTCGTTCGTCCTCAAGACCCCGCCCACCCCGTTCCTGATCCGTCAGGCCGCCGGTCTCGAGACTGCGGCGAACAACCCGGGCCGCGAGGTCGCCGGCAGCATCACCAAGGCCCAGGTCGAGGAGATCGCCAACACCAAGATGCCCGACCTCAACGCCATCGACCTCGAGGGCGCCATGCTCCAGGTCGAGGGCACCGCCCGCTCGATGGGCATCAAGGTCGTCTGAATCGCCCTGACATTCGTCAGAATCCGCCCACTCCGGTGGGCACCACAAATCGGCTGACCGTCAGCCGCGGCTCCGACCGGATCACCTCGCCGGCGGGTCGTATGAACGAGGGAGCCAACCATGGCGAAGGACAAGCAATACCGCGACAACGCGCAGAAGTTCGATCGTGATCGTCTGCACAGCGACGAAGAAGCGATCGGCATCGTCAAGTCGCTCGGCACGAAGAAGTTCGACGAGACCGTCGACATCGTGATCCGTCTCGGCGTCGACCCCCGCAAGGCCGACCAGATGATCCGCGGTACCGTCGCTCTCCCGGCCGGCACCGGCAAGGACGTTCGCGTCGCCGTGTTCGCCCAGGGCGAAGCCGCCACCGCCGCCCGCGAAGCCGGTGCGGAGTTCGTGGGTGCCGACGATCTCGCCAAGGAGATCGAGGGCGGCATGACCGACTTCGACATCGCCATCGCGACCCCGGACATGATGCCGACCGTCGGCAAGCTCGGTCGTGTGCTCGGCCCCCGCGGCCTGATGCCCAACCCCAAGACCGGCACCGTCACCCCCGACGTCGTCAAGGCGATCAATGAGTTCAAGGGCGGCATGGTCGAGTACCGCACCGACCGCTTCGCCAACGTGCACGTCCCCATCGGCAAGGCCAGCTTCGGCGAGGACGCGCTCCTCACCAACCTGCGTGCGCTGGTCGGCGAGCTCGAGAAGGTCAAGCCGGCCTCCTCGAAGGGCAAGTACGTCAAGAAGGTCGTCGTCTCGACCACCATGGGCCCCGGCGTCCGCGTCGAGCCCTCGGCCATCGGCACCGGCGCCGACGACTGATCACCGACCCTCCTCGACGCCACGGGTAGCCTCGGCGCCCGATGGCGATCGATACCACGAAACGTACTGCGATGGCCGCCCCTCGGGCGGCCATCGTGCGTTCCTGGGTCGTGCTCTGGCTCGTGCTGCAAGTCGGCACGATTGCCGCGATCTTCGTCGTCGACCTCGTTCCCGACGACATGATTCTCGATCAGGTCGCCGCCGATCTCGACGCTGGCCGGATCACGACCGAGTGGCCGTCGCAGTCGTGGGTCGGCAGCACTCAGGACACCTTCGGCGAGTGCTTCCTGCTCGTCGGCGGCTACGACGATGGCACCTACGGCACGCTCGAGACGATCACCGGACAGCCGAGCTTCGGCGCGTGCGAACCGCTCGCAACTGCGATCGAGGCGCGAGGAGCCGGCGAGACGATCGTCGCCGACACGCACTTTCGCTACTGGCACGGACTCACGGTCGTTGCTCGTCCGTTCATGGCACTGACGAGTGTGGTCGTCCTGCGTGTCGTCGCTGGGTTGGTCCTCGTCGCCTCGCTGGCGTCGGTCGTCCGGTCAGCCACGTCGATCGCCGGTCCGCTCGGTGCCGCCGCGCTCCTGGTTCCCGTGGTCGCGACGGGCGACCTCCACGGCATGGTCTCGGTGTTCCACCATCCGCTGATGCTCGCGGTCGGGCTGGCCACGATCGGCTGGGTGCTCTCCGCAGCCGCCCGATCGGTGCCCGATGAGCGGCTTGCGTTCGGCGCGACCGGCTTCGCTGCGCTCTACAACGTCGTCGACCTGTTCAACTTCGTCCCCGGGGTGTGGCTCGTCGCGACGGGCGCGGCAGCCGCGGCCCGGCCGCTCGGGACCTCCCTCGCAGCCCGTCGACGCTCGGGGCTCGCGGTCGGCGTCGGGTGGGTGAGCGGCTACGGCGTGATGTGGTTGAGCCTCTGGGTGTGGGCGGCGGTCGCGACCTCGCCGACGAAGATCTGGGACGACGTCGTGACCAAGATCTTGTTCCGCATCGGCGGCGACGAGGAGTTCGAGAGTGCCGGCTTCGGCGTCGGGCTGCTCCGCAACCTCGAGTTCTGGGCGGAGCGACCGGGTGCGGTGCCGATGATCGGCGTGCTGATCGTCGCCGGCGCGCTGGCCCTCTGGTCGGTGCGTCGCGACCGCGATGCGCTCGCGGCGGTGACCGTCGCCGTCGCCCCGGCGGTGTTGGTCGTGCCGTGGATGCTCGGCGCCGGGCAGCACCACGAGAACCACCCGTGGTTCGAGTACCGGTCGTTCCCGATGCTCCTCGGGCTCGGCCTGTTCGCCGTGGCGTGCGCCCGGTCGGGTCGGTTTTCCACCGGGCCCGCCTAGCCTGATCCCACAATTCAAGATCTGCTCACCCGAAGACCTCCGGTGCGCTCGCTGCAAGGCGAGAACCAATGGGCATCGTCGCTTGACGACACCGCCCGCCGGACGAGGAAAGAGCTCTGCTGACCGTCCCCATCACCACATGTGGGCTGTCGTCTGGGCGCTTACCGAATTTCGGTGGGCGCCCAATGCTCTTTTCATCCGGAAAAGAGCCCGACAGCAAACAAAGGAGGTGAGATGGGAGACCCGAATCCGGACAAGGCTGCAGTTGTTGCTGAGGTGCGCGAGAAGCTCGAAGCCGCCGATGGCGCGTTGCTGACCGAGTACCGCGGCATGGACGTGCCAGCCCTGGCTGCACTCCGCAAGGAGCTTCGTGCTGCCGGCGGTGAGTACAAGATCTACAAGAACACGCTCGTGCGCATTGCTGCGCGCGAGCACGATCTCGATCTTGACGATCTGCTGACCGGCCCGACCGCTGTTGCGTTCGTGAACGCCAAGGAAGATGGTTCCGCCGGTGACGCCGCTGCGGTGGCGAAGGCACTGAAGGAATTCGCGAAGTCCAACGAGAACCTCGTTCTCAAGGGCGGTGTCCTCGATGGTGCTGTGCTCAGCGCGGATGACATCAAGGCGCTTGCCGAACTTCCATCCCGCGATGTCCTGCTCAGCCAGATCGCCGGACTTCTGCGGGCCCCGCTTGCAGAGTTCGTCGGCCTTCTGGATGCCGTGCCGCGAGAGTTCTCGTACGCACTGCAGGCCCTCATCGAAAAGGGTGGTGCCGGCGAAGCCGGTGCTGCTCCCGCCACCGAGGATTCCGATGACAGCAGCGACGCCGCTGCCGAGGAGACCACGGAAGAACCCGCCGAGGCGACCGCCGAGGCAACTGAAGACAACGTCGCCGACGCCGGTGACACCGAAGATTCCGGCGGCGAAGCCGACGGCGACAACACTGAGGAGGAGTAGCCATGGCTACGACTGAAGAGATTCTCGACGCGATCGGCGGCATGACCGTCCTCGAGCTGAGTGAACTGAAGAAGGCGTTCGAAGAGCGCTTCGACGTCACCGCTGCGGCCCCGGCCGCGGTCATGGCTGCCCCCATGGGCGGCGGTGACGCTGGCGCTGCTGAGGAAGAGAAGACGGAATTCGACGTCGTGCTCACCAGCGCTGGCGACAAGAAGATCCAGGTGATCAAGGAAGTCCGTGGCCTCACCAGCCTCGGCCTGAAGGAAGCCAAGGAGCTCGTCGACAACGCCCCGAAGCCGATCCTCGAGGGTGCCTCGAAGGACGACGCCGAGAAGGCCAAGGAGGCCCTCGAGGCCGCCGGCGGCACCGTCGAACTCCAGTAGTTCGCCGGTTCTCGGTCGCACCTTCGGGTGTGCATCCTGCATTGCACAGCGCCGGCCCTTCGGGGCCGGCGCTGTCGCGTGCAGACTCAGCCGATTGTCGGTTCGTCGGTGGGCCGATCACCGCCGTGGCGCCTCGGCGTTGCGTCGTCGCCGAGCGTAGGATTGGCGCCGTGAGCGACGCCCCCACCGCCCCCATCTCCCACGTCAACGTCTGGCCGGTCGGCGACGAACTCCTCGTCACCTGGCGCGGCGGGGGAGACGTCAGCGTGTTCGTCTCCGACGACCCGATCGACGCCGGCACCGACGTTCGGGATCCCGACGGGCCCAACCAGGTGTCGGTTCCCCGGGGAGATCGCACCTATGTGCATCTCTTCGACCCCGACCACGGGTTCACGGTCGCGTCGCTGCGCCTGTTGGCGATGGACGGCGTGATGAACTTCCGCGACATCGGTGGCTATCCGACCGCCGACGGCGGGGCGACCCGCTGGGGTCAGGTCTTTCGCAGTGCTCGGCTCAACGAGACCAGCGACGCCGACCTCGAGCGGATCGAGGCGCTCGGCATCACGACGGTCTTCGATCTCCGCACTCAGGCCGAGGTCGACAACGAACCCGATCGCCTTCCCGACAGCGTCCAGCACGTCCATCTCCCGATGTCGTCGAGCGTCGCCGTGCAGAAGGGGCTCTTCGACCGCATTCGCGATCGCGACATGACGAGCTACACCAAGGCCGACATGGCCGACGGATATCTCCGCATGTTGGAGGGCTTCCCCGAGTACCTCGGCCAGATGGCGCACGCGGTGGCCGACGGTGAGACGGTCCTGTTCCACTGCACCGCGGGCAAGGACCGCACCGGCATCACTGCGATGTTGTTGCTCGGGTTGGCCGACGTGGGCGACGGTCACGTGCTCGACGACTACGAGATCTCCGCTCAGCATCAGCCCGACGGGCGCATCGAGTACTTCACCAAGATGCTGACCGACGAGGGCATCGATCCCGATCCCTTCGACCTCGACGCCATGCTCGGTTCGCCTCGTCCCGTGATGCGCATGACGATCGACGGCCTCCGCGATCGCTGGAACGACATCGAGGGCTACGCAGACTTCATCGGGCTGAACGCCGTCCGTCAGGCGGAGGCCCGGGCGAACCTTCGCTTCGACCAGCCCTCGTCGCCTTACAACTCCGTTTCGGGTCGGATGAATCCTTGACCACCCGAGCTTGATTTCCTACTGTGCGCGTCTGTTGCGGCCTTCGGGTCCCAATCACAGCACCGGTCCGTGTGTTCGTATCGAACACAGCCGGTGTTGGCTTGGGTTGCCGCAGAGTTGTATCAGCGTTGTCTGAGCACTAGGTTGGATGCCAACGTGGTCGTCGTCGCGCTCTCTTCTGCTTTTTGCGAGCAGATCTGCGCGCACTGACGGCCGCTTGGCGACCTTTTCCACCCAACTCCTGGGAGTCTCTGTGACCACACGCGCTGCGCAACGCGAACGGTACTCATTCGGCAATCTGGAGGAAGTTCTCGAACTTCCCGACCTGATCGCGATCCAGCGGGAGAGCTTCCAGTGGCTCCTCGACGAGGGTCTGGCTCAGACCTTCCGCGACATCTCGCCGATCAAGGATTTCACCGAGACCCTCCAGCTGGAGCTCGAGTTCGATCCTGACGACGAGGACCTTCGTCCGCCGCCGAAGTTCTCGGTGGAGGAGTGCAAGGAAAAGGACATGACCTACAGCGCGCCGATCTTCGTGCGCGCTCGCTTCATGAACGCCAACACCGGCGAGATCAAGGAGCAGACGGTCTTCATGGGCGACTTCCCCATGATGACCGACAAGGGCACGTTCATCATCAACGGCACCGAGCGTGTCGTCGTATCCCAGCTCGTGCGTTCGCCGGGCGTCATCTTCCAGCCGGGTGAGCGCTTCCGCCTGCGTAACCTCAGCAAGCACCAGCTCGTCACCGGCACGATCCACCCCTACCGCGGTGAGTGGATCGAGATGGACGTCGAGCAGAAGCCGGGCAAGGACGTCACCGCTGGAGCCCGCGTCGCCCGCAAGCGCCGCATCTCGCTATTCACCCTGCTTCGCGCCCTCGGCTACGACGAGGAGAACGAGCCGGGCTTCCTCGACCGCTTCGTCGCGCACTTCGACTTCCTCGAGGGCCAGTGGGAAAAGGACCGTGAGGTCGCCCCCACCCAGGAAGAGGCGCTGCTCGAGATCTACAAGCGAGCCCGTCCGGGTGAGCCGCCGACCGTCGAGTCGGCCCGTGCGTACTTCCGCAACGCGTTCTTCGAGTCCCGTCGCTACGACCTCAGCCGCGTCGGCCGCTACAAGCTCAACCGCAAGCTCGGGCCCGAACTCGACTTCTTGCAGGAGCAGTTCGGTCTCGACCTCGAGCGTCCCGAAGAGGATCAATCGGTGCTGGCCCAGGCCGAGATGCTGGCCGCCACCACCTACCTGCTCAACCTCGCCAAGGGTGAGCCGGGCTACCGCCTCGACGATCAGGACCACTTCGCCAACCGTCGCATCCGCAGCGTCGGCGAGCTGATCCAGAACCAGGTGCGCATCGGCCTCAGCCGTATGGAGCGGGTCGTGCGTGAGCGCATGACCACCCAGGACGTCGAGGCCATCACCCCGCAGACGCTGATCAACATCCGTCCGGTCGTCGCTGCGATCAAGGAGTTCTTCGGCACCTCGCAGCTGTCGCAGTTCATGGACCAGGTCAACCCGCTGTCGGGTCTCACCCACCGTCGTCGCCTCTCGGCGCTCGGCCCGGGTGGTCTGTCCCGTGAGCGTGCCGGCTTCGAAGTCCGTGACGTTCACTTCTCGCACTACGGCCGCATGTGCCCGATCGAGACGCCTGAGGGTCCCAACATCGGTCTCATCGGTGGTCTCGCGTCGTTCGCTCGTGTGAACCCGTTCGGCTTCATCGAGTCGCCGTACCGAGTCGTCAAGAACGGCAAGGTCACGACGGAGATCGTCTACCTCACCGCTGACGAGGAAGAAGAGTACGTCGTCGCCCAGGCCAACGCGCCGATCGACGACAAGGGCAACTTCCTCAACGACCGCGTGCTCGTGCGTCGTTCGCCGCAGGCGGCGAGCCTCCAGGACCTCCGTCTCCAGCTGGAGCAGGAAGTCTTCTTCGGCGCCACCACCGAGATCTCCTCGGTGCCGCCGGAGGAGGTCCAGATGATGGACGTCTCGCCGAAGCAGATCATCTCGGTCGCCACCGCGCTGATCCCCTTCCTCGAGCACGACGACGCCAACCGTGCGCTCATGGGCGCCAACATGCAGCGCCAGGCCGTGCCGTTGCTGCGGGCCGAGGCGCCCTACATCGGCACCGGCATCGAGGCCCGTTGCGCCAGCGACGCCGCCGACATGTTGCTCGCCGAGGACGACGGCACCGTCGTCGAACTCGACGGCGATCACATCGTCATGGAGTACAAGAAGCTCGGTCAGAAGACCCTGCGACTCAAGAAGTTCGACCGCTCGAACCAGGACTCCTGCATCAACCAGAAGATCCGCGTCGCCGAGGGCGACAAGGTCAAGAAGGGCGAGCTCCTCGCCGATGGCCCGTCCACCGATCGTGGTGAGCTGGCCCTCGGCAAGAACCTGCTCGTCGCCTTCATGCCGTGGGAGGGCTACAACTTCGAGGACGCCATCATCCTCTCGGAGCGCCTGGTGAAGGACGACGTGCTCACGTCGATCCACATCAAGGAGCACGAGATCGATGCTCGCGACACGAAGCTCGGCCCCGAGGAGATCACTCGAGACATCCCGAACCTGAGCGAGGAGATCCTCGCCGACCTCGACGAGCGCGGCATCATCCGCATCGGTGCCGAGGTGGGTCCGGGCGACGTTCTCGTCGGCAAGGTCACCCCGAAGGGTGAGACCGAGCTCACGCCCGAGGAGCGCCTGCTGCGCGCCATCTTCGGCGAGAAGGCCCGTGAGGTGCGCGACACCTCGATGAAGGTCCCGCACGGCGAGGTCGGCAAGGTCATCGACGTCAAGGTCTTCAACCGCGACGACGCCCACGAGCTGCCGCCCGGCGTCAACCAGCTGGTGCGGGTCTACGTCGCCCAGAAGCGCAAGATCAGCGTCGGTGACAAGCTCGCCGGTCGCCACGGGAACAAGGGCGTCATCTCCAAGATCCTCCCGGTCGAGGACATGCCCTTCAACGCCGACGGCCAGCCCGTCGACATCATCCTCAACCCGCTCGGCGTTCCGTCTCGTATGAACGTCGGCCAGGTGCTCGAGGCCCACCTCGGCTACGCCGCTCGGTGGGGCTGGGACATCGACGGCAACAAGGTCGGCGACGATCCGGTGCGCGGCACCGAGACCAAGACCCGCCCGACCACGAAGCCCTCGATGTTCATCGCCACCCCGGTGTTCGACGGCGCCAAGTGGGACGAGAAGGAACTCGCCGGCAACAAGCCGGTGATCGTCGACATCCTCGACAACCTCAACCCCGAGTCGACCAACGGTGAGACCCGTCTCATCCAGACCGACGGCAAGCAGACCCTGTACAACGGACGCACCGGCGAGCCCTTCGACAACCCGATCATGACCGGGTTCGTCTACATCTTGAAGCTGGCGCACCTCGTCGACGACAAGATCCACGCTCGTTCGACCGGCCCGTACTCGATGATCACCCAGCAGCCGCTCGGCGGTAAGGCCCAATTCGGTGGCCAGCGCTTCGGTGAGATGGAGGTGTGGGCCCTCGAGGCGTACGGCGCGGCGTACCTGCTGCAGGAGCTGCTCACCATCAAGTCCGACGACGTGCTCGGTCGCGTGAAGGTCTACGAGGCCATCGTCAAGGGCGAGAACATCCCCGAGCCCGGCATCCCCGAGTCCTTCAAGGTGCTCATCAAGGAGATGCAGGCCCTCTGCCTCAACGTCGAGGTGCTCAACAACGACGGTCAAGAGATCGAGATGCGTGAGCTCGACGAAGAGACGTTCCGCACGGTCGAGGAGCTGGGGATCGATCTCCAGCGGCCCGAGCGTGGATCAGATGAAGAAGACGCAGCCCGTGCCGCCGCTCGTGCGGCCCGTGGCTGAGTAGGAAATCGAGAGAGAAGGAAGCACCCATGCTCGACGTCAACGATTTCTCGAACCTCAAGATCGGTCTCGCCACCGCAGACTCGATCCGTATGTGGTCCAACGGCGAGGTCAAGAAGCCCGAGACCATCAACTACCGCACGCTCAAGCCCGAGAAGGACGGTCTCTTCTGCGAGAAGATCTTCGGTCCGACCAAGGACTGGGAGTGTGCGTGTGGCAAGTACAAGCGTGTCCGCTTCAAGGGCATCATCTGTGAGCGCTGCGGCGTCGAGGTGACGCGCTCGAAGGTCCGCCGTGAGCGCATGGGCCACATCGAGCTCGCCGCGCCGGCCGTGCACATCTGGTACCTGCGGGGCACCCGTTCATGGCTCGCCTACCTCCTCATGGGCACCGCGCCCAAAGAAGAGCTCAAGGCGAAGCAGCTCGAAAAGGTCATCTACTTCGCTGCGAACCTCGTGATCTCGGTCGACGAGGAGCGCCGCGACGAGGATCTCTCCTCGCTCGAGGCCGAGGTCGTCGGTGAGCGTGAGGCCATCGACAAGGACATGGAGCTCGACCTCGCCCGGCGCAACGAGGACCTCGAGTCCGAGCTCGCCGGCCTCGAGAAGGACGGCGCCAAGGAGACCGAGCTGAAGGCGGCTCGTCGTCAGGCCGACAAGGACCTGGCCGAGATCCGCGAGCAGTTCGAGTTCGAAAAGGAAATCCTCGATCGGGCCTGGGACGAGTTCAAGTCCCTCCACGGCCGCCAGATCATCGAGGACGAGATGCTGTGGCGGGAGCTGCAGGATCGCTGGGGCGACTACTTCGAGGGTGGCATGGGCGCCGACGCCATCGCCCGCCTCGTCGAGCACCTCGACTTCGATTCCGAAGAGGTCAAGCTGCGTGAGCAGATCGACCCGCCGGAAGGCGTGAAGGGTCTGAGCGCCCAGCGCAAGCAGAAGGCGATCAAGCGCCTCAAGATCGTCGCGGCGTTCAACCGTCGCGACGATCACGGTCGTCGCATCAACGACCCGCGCGCCATGATCCTCGACGTCGTTCCGGTCATCCCGCCGGAGCTGCGCCCGATGGTCCAGCTCGACGGTGGCCGCTTCGCGACCTCCGACCTCAACGACCTGTATCGCCGTGTCATCAACCGCAACAACCGCCTGAAGCGGCTGCTCGATCTCGGTGCGCCCGAGATCATCGTGAACAACGAAAAGCGCATGCTCCAGGAGGCCGTCGACGCCCTGTTCGACAACGGTCGTCGTGGTCGTCCGGTCACCGGTCCCGGCAACCGTCCGCTCAAGTCGCTGTCCGACATGCTCAAGGGCAAGCAGGGCCGCTTCCGTCAGAACCTGCTCGGCAAGCGCGTCGACTACTCGGGCCGTTCGGTCATCGTGGTCGGCCCGACCCTGAAGTTCCACCAGTGCGGTCTGCCCAAGATCATGGCGCTCGAGCTGTTCAAGCCGTTCGTCATGAAGCGGCTCGTCGATACCGAACTGGCCCAGAACATCAAGTCGGCCAAGCGCATGGTCGAGCGTCGTCGCCCGCAGGTGTGGGACGTCCTCGAAGACGTGATCAAGGAGCACCCGGTGCTCCTCAACCGTGCACCGACCCTGCACCGCCTCGGCATCCAGGCCTTCGAGCCCGTGCTCGTCGAGGGCAAGGCCATCAACCTGCACCCCCTGGTGTGCACCGCCTTCAACGCCGACTTCGACGGCGACCAGATGGCCGTGCACCTGCCGCTGTCCGCCGAGGCTCAGGCCGAGGCTCGTGTGCTCATGCTCAGCGCCAACAACGTGCTCAGCCCGGCCAACGGCCGCCCGCTGGTCACGCCGACGCAGGACATGATCATCGGTGCGTACTACCTCACCGACATCGTGGAAGACGCCAAGGGCGCCGGCCGCGTGTTCCGTGACATCGACGAACTGACCGCGGCCTACGAGATCGGCGACGTCGAGATCCACGCTCCGATCCAGTACCGCGTGCCCGAGCTGATGATCAGCCCGGCCAACGGCGAGGCTGCCCAGTACGAGACCACCACGGTCGGGCGTGCCTTCTTCAACCAGGCGCTTCCCGCCGAGTACCCGTACGTGAACGAAAAGGTCGGCAAGAAGCAGATGGGTGCGCTCGTCGACACCCTCGCTCGTGGCTACGACAAGAACGTCGTCGCCGTCGCCCTCGACGCGATCAAGGGCATGTGCTTCGACTACGCCATGAAGTCGGGCCTCACCGTGTCGATCGACGACGTGGCGACCCCGGCCGAGAAGGGCGAGATCCTCGACCGGCACGAGAAGCAGGCCGACAAGATCGAGCAGCAGTTCCGTCGCGGCATCATCACCGATGGTGAGCGCCGCCAGATGGAGGTCGAGGTCTGGTCCGAGGCCACCGAAGAGGTCACCAACCGGATGAAGGAAGGCCTCGAGAGCCAGCAGTTCAACCCGGTCAACATGATGGTCGACTCGGGTGCTCGAGGAAACATGATGCAGGTCCGCCAGATCGCGGGCATGCGTGGCCTCGTCGCCAACCCTCGTGGTGACATGATCCCCCGCCCGATCAAGAGCAACTTCCGCGAAGGCCTGAAGATGCTCGAGTACTTCATCGCCACGCCGGGCGCCCGCAAGGGCCTCGTCGACACGGCGCTTCGTACCGCGGACTCCGGCTACCTGACCCGTCGCCTCGTCGACGTGGCCCAGGAGCTCATCATCAACGAAGAAGATCCGTTCGATCGCACCGGCCCCGTGCCCGGCATCTGGATCGACGACGTCATGCCCGACACCGCCAACAAGCGCACCCATCTGGAGTCGCGTCTGTTCGGTCGTGTCCTCGCCGACGACGTCACCCTCGCCGACGGCACCGTCTACGAGCGTGGCCTGATGATCGGTGATGACGAGCTCGAGGCCCTGCGCGACGACGAAGGTGTCAACCGGGTCCGCGTGCTCTCGCCGCTCACCGACGACTCCGCCTTCGGTATCGCCTCGGCGAGCTACGGCATGTCGCTCGCGACCGGTGGCAACATCGAGCTCGGCGAAGCGGTCGGCGTCATCGCCGCCCAGTCGATCGGCGAGCCGGGTACCCAGCTCACGATGCGTACCTTCCACACCGGTGGTGTTGCGGGTGCGCAGGACATCGCTGGCGGTCTGCCCCGCGTGGTCGAGCTCTTCGAGGCTCGTACCCCGAAGGGCAAGGCGACCCTGGCCCGCACCTCCGGTGTGGTCCGGGTCGGTGAGGACGACGGCCGTGGCCGCGAGATCCTCATCGTCGCCGACGACGGTGAAGAGGACGCCTACACGATCCCGTCTGGCGCTCGTCTCGAGGTCACCGACGGCCAGGAAGTCCGGGCCGGCGACGCGATCGTCGAGGGTGCCCGTGATCCCAAGGAGCTGCTCGAGATCAAGGGCGTGCGTCCCACCCAGGAGTACCTCGTGAACGAGGTGCAGAAGGTGTATCGCGACCAGGGCGTGTCGATCCACGACAAGCACATCGAGCTGATCGTGCGGCAGATGACCAAGCGCATCCTGATCTCGGAGCCGGGTGACACCGACTTCTTGCCGGGGTACCAGGTCGACCGGAAGCAGTTCACCGACACCAACCGTCGTGTGGTCGAGGAAGGCGGCAAGCCCGCCGAGGGCCGTCCGATGCTCATGGGCATCACCAAGGCCAGCCTCGCCACCGAGTCGTGGCTGTCGGCCGCCTCCTTCCAGGAGACCACCCGGGTGCTCACCGAAGCCGCCATCGAGTCCAAGAGCGACTCGCTGCACGGCCTCAAGGAGAACATCATCATCGGCAAGCTCATCCCGGCCGGTACCGGCATGGGTGAGTACCGCAACATCCGCACAGAGGCCCCGGAGTTCGAGCCGATGGAGTACTACTCCTCGGGCGACGACGAGCAGGATCTCGCCGAGTGGCTCGCGGGCCGCTCGGATGCGGGTGCCGACGTGATCACCATGCCCAGCACCGAGGGCTAGCCCCTCGGCGAGTGAACCGAGGGCGAGTCCCTCGGCGTGAGACGCAGAAAGGGCGGGGCCGTTCGGCCCCGCCCGTTCGCGTACCCGCCGCTCGGTTCGGCCCGGCTCAGTCGTCGCCGGGGTAGTCCCAGTCGGAGTCGGTCGCCATGCGGAAGAGGAAGGCGGCCATCTGGGCCCGGGTGACGTTGGCGCCGGGGGAGTAGGTGTCAGCGCCGGTGCCCTGGGTGATGCCCTGATCCTTGAGCCACTTCACCGGTTCGTCGTACCAGACGCCCGCGGGGACGTCGGCGAAGCCGTGGTCGGGGTTGCCCCCGGGCTCCCCGGCGAGCCGCCACAGGAAGGCGGCCATCTGGGCCCGGGTGACGTTGGCGCCGGGGGAGTAGGTGTCGGCGCCGGTGCCCTGGGTGATGCCCGCGTCCTTGAGCCACTTGACCGGTTCGTCGTACCAGACGCCGTCGGGCACGTCGGCGAAGCCGTGGGCGGGGTTGCCGACCGGCTCGCCGACCATGCGCCACAAGAAGGCGGCCATCTGGGCCCGGGTGACGTTGGCGTTGGGTGAGAACGTGGTGTCGCTGGTGCCCTGGGTGATGTCCTCGGCCTTCAGCCACGACACGGGCTCGGCGTACCAGATGCCGGGTGGCACGTCGGTGAAGCCGGCCACGGTGCCGTCGGTGCTGGAGTCGTTGAAGCGAGCGAGGTTGTTGGTGGTGAACCCGGCGTCGCTCGGCGTGGTGGCGACGAGACCGCCGTCGCTCGTTGCGACGATCCGGCCGCCGGCCGCTTCGCCGGCGAGCGTCTTCGACCACGGTTCGGCGTTGCGGTCGGCGTCGTAGCCGCGGAGGATCGCACTGCCGTCGTCGAGGATGACGATCGAGCCGTCCTGCTCGATGGTCACGTCGGTGATCGATCGGCCCGATGCGTCGAGGGGGGTCTCGTCGAGGCCGAAGACGGCGAACGTGGCGAGGTAGTCGTCGCCCCCGGCCAGGATGAAGCCTCCGCCTCCGGTGGTCGGGTTGAGCGTCGCCACCCGCATGGTCGTCTCGCCCGGCATGCGGGTGTCCGACGAGAAGGTGCCGGCCGGTGACTGGCTCCACAAGAAGCCCTCGACCGGGGTGAACGTGTTGTCGAGCCGGACTCCGGAGAAGAACGCGTCGTTGCCGAACATCGCCATGTCCTCGACCACGTCGCCGGGTTCGCCGGTGGCGAAGATCCACTGTTGCGCGCCGGCACCGGTGTAGCGGGTCGTCACCGCTCGGCTCTCCGAAGCGAACTGGCTCGCCACGAAGACGCCGCCGTCGGGAGCTGCAGCCACGGCCGACGCGACGTCGTCCTGATTGACGCCGTTGTTGCCGATCTGGCGGGTCCACTGGACTGCGCCCGCAGCCGTGAGCTTCACGATCGTGACGTCGAAGTCGGTGCCGCCGGTTCGCCCACCGACGTCGCCACGGGTCTGGCCCACGGCGAAGACGGTGCCGTCGTCGGCCACGTCCACACCGACGAACCAGTCGGCAGCGGCATCGTCGCCGACCCGGGTGGTCCAGGCGATGCTTCCGTCGGCGTTGAGCTTGCGCACGATGCCGTCGATGTCGCCGCTCTCCTCACTCCATCCGGCGAGCACGACGCCACCGTCAGCGGTGGGCGCCGCGTCGAAGTAGCGCAGATCACCGCCGCCGCCAGCGGTCGACACCCAGCCGTTGGTGGGTTCGGTGGCGGCGGCGGGACCGGCGGCGAGGGTGCTCGCACCGAGCGCCAGCACGGCGAGGGCGGCCAGAAGCCGTCGTAGGCGGGTGAACATGGGGGAACCTCCGTCGTTGTTCGAGGGTGAACCCCGTTCGTATCGGAGGCCCACCAACGCATCACCAACGACGCGCCAACGGGGGTCAGCGCTCGATCCGCCACCCGACGCCGTCGACCGGCTGATAGCCGCAGCGGCGGCCAGTCACGATCGCGTCGCGGAGATGGGCTCCGAGCCCCGGCGCGTCGTCGGCGATCGTGTCGAGCGTGCGGCGTAGCGCGGTGGTGACCCGCACCCGTGCCTTCTCGATCTCGGCTGACGATGCGGTGACGTGCACCCCGGCGGCCAGTTCGCGCCGGAGCAAGGCGATCTCGGATCGCTCCGCCGCACTCGGTTCGGTGAGTACCTCGAGCGTGCGGAGCCGAGCCCGGTAGGCGGCCCGGGCCTGATCGTCGAGCACCGACTCGGCCGACGAGACCCGCGAGAGGGACGGGTCGACCTCGGCGTCGAGATCGAGGACGTCGACCGGCGTGCCTGGCCGACGCAACAGCTCCACCAGATGCGTGACGCCGACGCCGTCGCGCAGGTCGGTCACCCCGGTCGGATGGCGCAGCGTCCAGGTGCCGCCGGACCGGTGGGCGATCGGCTCTCCGGCACCGCGGAGCCGGAGATCCACGGCGAGGTCGTGGGCGTCGGCCGCCCGGTCGTCGAGCCCGAAGGCGCGGAGTTCGCGCTCGGCCTGATCAGCCTCGGCGAGTGCGGTCGCCGGTTCGTGGTCGACGAGAAGCCGGGCCCGGTCGGCGCGGGCCAGTGAGGTCCACGGCCCGGGGCTTCGTCGGTGCAGCACTGCGTCGAGGCACCGCCGCGCCGTGGTGCGGTCGCCGGTGGTGGCGGCCAGCAGGCCGATCGTTCGGCCGACGGGCCCGTACGACGCGTAGCCGGAGCCGTGGGTCGCATCCAGGTCGGCGAACGGCCGGAGCTGGTCGAGCAACACCGTGGCTCGATCGTGGTCGTCGAGGGTGACGGCGACCAGGCCGAGGAGTTGGGTTGCGACGAGCCAGTTGAGGTCTCGCGGAATGGCGGCGAAGTCGTTCGCTGCGAGTCGATCGAAGCGGTCACGGCACTCGTCGAGCTCGCCGATCTCGGAGAGGGTAAAGGTCAGTCCGACCTCCCAGTTCGTCTCCACGCGCGGCGACGAGGCGAGGATCGATCGCACTGCGCCGACGAGATCGTGCAGCGACCGGCGGAGGTAGCCCGCGATCGCCATCGTGATGGCGACGTTCTGGAACGAGAAGGGCGAGCCGGCGAGATCGGCGGTGGAGGCGATCGCCTCCTCGTTCATGCGAACCGCCTCGTCGATGCGGCCCTCGAGCATTGCGAGGTTCGCCCGCCACAGGATCTCGCGACGGGTGAACAGCTTCGAGTCGAGTCCGTCGGCCTCGATGAGGAAGGTCTCGATCACGCGGCGAACGCCGCCCAGGTCGCCGGCATCGAACCGGTCGAGCACCAGCCACTCGACGATGCGAACCCGGAGTTCTTGTTCGGTGACGGTGGGGCGGAGGGTGTCGAGCCGATCCAGGAGGTGGCGGCGGGTCTCGACGGCGGGTGGCCCCCAGTCGGCGTAGAGGTGCCCGAGCAGCGCTGTCGTGACGACGTCGGGCTCGCCGTTCGCCTCGGCCAGTGCCATCGCCCGGTCGAGGTCGGCCCGTCGACGGGCCGTGGTGGCGGCACCGTCGGAGCGCAAACCCAGCGACGGGGCCCAGTACCGCAGCAGCGAGGCGGCGACGAGGTGGTGGACCAGATCGTGATCCGTCGTCGCAGCCGCCGCCTTCGCGTCGTAATCGGCGAGTTCGTCCGCGTCGGACCACGGCAGTGTCTCGACGATCTCCCAGGGAAGGCGGCCCGTGCCCATCGACGCTCCGTGGTCTGCGGTGGACCGATTCTGGTACGCCGTGAGACTCGTGTCCACGGGGGTGAGGTTCTAGTGTCGACCCCGTGGCGGCGGTGCACGACTTGCTCGAGCGCGGGATTCCGGACGTGATCGACACGTCTGGCTTGTCCGCGGTTCTCGCCGCCGAGATCGACTTCCTCGCCGGGCGTCAAAATCGCGCGCCAAGCTGGATGCGACGTTTCAAGCTCGAGTGGTTGCATCGGTTGCTGAGTGATCA
>JBCBYI010000068.1:0-17590 GCA_039815945.1 Actinomycetota bacterium
AGATCATCTTCTCGAGCAGGGCGTACCCGAGGCCGAAGGCGAACCCACCCTCGACCTGGCCGACGTCGAGCAACGGGTTGAGCGAGCGTCCGCAGTCCTGGGTGATGTGGGTCCGCAGGATGCGCCACGAGCCGGTGCCGGCGTCGACCTCGACCTCGGACAGGGCAGCGCCCCAGACGAAGAAGTACGACACGTCGCCCTGCTGGCGTTCCCAGTCGAACCGCAGCCGAGGCTCCTGCGCCTCGCCCCACGCCTGCAGCGGCAGGCCGGCCTCGTACGCACCGGCGACGGCTGCATCGAAGTCGCCCGCCCCCGGCTCGTATCCCTGGGTGCCGAGCGTTGCCAGCAGCTCATCGCACGCGTTGAGGATCGACGCACCGATCATGTCGGTGGCGACCATCGTCGTCGGCGGGGTGTTGGGGAGGTCGGTGGTGCGGGTCGTGTCGATGACAATCCGGTCCGGGTCGATGCCGAGCGCCTGGGCCGTGACCTGCACCATGCGGGTGTTGATGCCCTGCCCCATCTCGACGCCCGAGTGCGAGACCCGCACCGAACCGTCGGCGTGGATGCGGACGACGGCCGCCCCCCGGTTGATGTCGGCCGCCTCCAGGAACCCCATGTTCCCCTTCGACGGCACCGCGGCGATGCCCCGCTTGACCAGCGAGTGCGACTCGTTGAACGACTCGCCGTCGGCCCGCCACGCGTCGTAGCGGACGCTGACGGCCTGATCCCAGCACGCCTCGAGAACGTCGTCGTCGATCGGGGTCTCGGCGAGCGCCGCCTGGCCCTTGCGGTACAGGTTGCGGCGACGGACCTCCTGGGGGTCGAGGCCGATGTGGTGGGCGGCCTCGTCGAGGATCGACTCGATGATCGCGCCCGTCTGGGGCTTGCCGTAGCCTCGGGTTGCGGTGAAGCCGGCCGGGAGGTTGCTGCGACCGCAACGGGCCCGGATCGACGCGTGTTCGAGGTGGTAGGCGTTGTCGATCAAGAACACCGACGTCTCCGCGATCGACGGCGAGTAGTCCTCACCGGCGCCGCGGTTGGTGATCATGTCGACGTCGATGGCGCTGATCAGGCCCGTCGAGCGTTCGAGCGCGAGGCGATAGCGAGCTCGGAACGGGCTGCGACCGGGACCGAGCGTCATGTCGGCGGCCCGGGACAACTCGAGCTTCACGGGCCGATCGGTGACCCGAGCGGCGATCGCCGCCATCGCGGCGAACGAGGCGCTGCGGGTCTGCTTGCCGCCGAACCCGCCACCCACGAAGCCGGCGTCCACGTCGACCCGGTGTTCGGGCACGCCGAGTGCGGACGCGACGTAGCGGGCGACGTGGGCCGGGGACTGGGTCGACGACACGATTCGCATCGCACCCGACGCCTCCGGCCGAGCGACCGCACACTGGGGCTCGAGATAGAAGCACGACTGACCGCCGACGTCGACCTGTCCGTCGAGCACGGCGTAGCGCTCCGGGTCGGCGGCGGCCGCGGCGAACGCGGCCGCCGGGTCGCCCCGGCGCAGATTGCGCTCCCGAGGCTCGTCGGCGGGATCCTCGGCGTGTTCGAAGCTGAACCAGCTGTCCGTGGCCTCGATGTCGTCGAAGGTCAGCACAGGCGGCTCGGGGTCGGCCTCGGCGATCACCGCCACCCGCCGGGCGGCGGTCTCGGCGGCCGAGCGCGTGCGCCCGAGCGCGAGCGCGACCGGCTGGCCGACGTGGGTGATGCGCTCGGACACGAGGATCTCCTCCTCGGCGAGCGGGTGCACCATGTGGCCCTGGAGGTTGCTGCCGGGCACGTCGGCGGCGGTGACGAGTCCGACATAGTCCCGGTCGCCGTCGCACGCAGCGTCGTCGAGCCGGATCAACCGGCCCCGCGCGATGGGCGCCGGCACGACCGCGGCGTGGAGTCCCTCCTCGGGCAGCCACTCGTCGACGGTGTAGCGGGTGTCGCCCCGCACGTGCTGAGGCAGATAGCGATGGCCGACGGCCCGCCCGACGATCGCCTCGCTCACCCGCTCCTCACCGAAGTGCTGCCGACCCCGGATCGGCGGCTGATCGAGACGGTCGACGTCCTCGGCGCGCCGTCGCCCCGGTGCGGCCATATGGACGAAGCGGCGAAGGAAGCCCGCCGCCACGCGACGCTGGTAGGCACGCATGTCGGTCGGAAGCGGCCGGACGTTGATCTCCTCGATCTCGTCGGCCAGCACGGCGAGGATCGGCTCGATGTCGTCGGCGAGCCAGAACCCGTCGAGGACGGCCTCGGTCGCGGACGCCCGAAGACCGGGTGCACCGAGACCGCCGAAGGCCAGGCACACGTTGCGCAACTCGAGATCGGCGGTGAGCTCAGCCGTCATCGCCGCGCTGACGAGCGCCATCGAGTCGGTCCGCCGGATGGCCTGCTTGAACGTCTCCGCGACGAACGAGCCCGGCGGGCGTGGGGGCACGACGATCGCCGCGACGATCTCGTCGGGCGCAAGATCCAGTCGTCCGGCCACCACGTCGATCAACGTCCGGACCGGTTCCGAACGGCGACCGGCCTCGTGCGACACCACCTCGACCTCGGCGTCGAGCGCAACCCAGACCGGCACCATGTCCGACAGGTGATGGCACGAGACGAGGCCACCGCCCACCGAACCGGTGTGGCGCACGTTCTCATTCGCGAAGTAGCGGGCCTGAGTGGTCAGGGCCCGGAGCGACGCAAGGTGGGCGTCGCCACCCTGCATCGTCGCCAGGTCGGCCTCGATCTGAGCGAGCGCACCGATCGAGATCGCGGCGCCGATCGCCAGCCGACCGTCGTCCCGGATCTCCCAGTGCCGCAGTTCGGGTACATCGCGCACCGAGATCGTGTGGTGCACCTGCCGCCCGGCGTCGTCCTCGTCGTAGGCGACATCGGTGAAGCCTGCGGCGAGTAGGTGACGCTCTTCCCAGCGAGACGAGCCGCCGGCGGCGGCGAGGGTGGCTCCGTCGGCTCGAGCGGCGTACGCCGCGGCGAGTGCGTCGAGCGATGCCGGTCGGACGTGGGAGTACAGCAGGTCACCGTCGAGTCCGGGTCGGTCGGGATCGAGATCGGCGTCGAGGCCCTGCGATCGTTCGACGAGCGCGACGCCGTCGACGCCGGACGTGCGGAAGTAGCGCTCGAACGCCTCGAGCAACGGCGCCGGGAACGATCCGGGGTCGTCCATGCGGGTCCGGTACTCGCGGGCCCGAGCCCGGATCTCGACCGCCGCCTCGGCGTGTTCGCCGTCGTAGTCGTCGCACAGCATCTGGGCCGCTTCGGAGATCGACCGATAGCCGGTGCAACGACAGAGGTTGCCATCGAGCAGCGACTCGACGTCGGCCGTCGATCGCCCTCGACCCGAGCAGGTGCTGTCGAGCACGCTGACGATCCCACCCGTGCAGAACCCGCACTGCGCCGCATTGGTCGCGATCAGCGCCTCCTGCGCCGGGGTGATGTCGTCCTCGCCTCCGGGGCCGTGGTCGTGGGGTGTCGTGACCGACGCGAAGGCGACGTCGCCGACGGGGGTCACGCAGGCGGCGACGGAGTAGCTGTCGAGACACAGCGCACCGTCCGCGTCGACCACCGGTCGGGTGATGATGACCGAACACGCACCACACCCACCTTCACCACACGCCTCCCGCCCGGCCTTGCCGACGTGATCCCGCAAGAAACCGGCCAGCGTGTGGGCCGACGAGAGATCCCGAGCGGCGATCGTGTACTCGTCGCCGTCCACGAACAGCGGCAACCGGTCGCGCTCGGGGATGCCAGAACCGATCGCCATGTACGTCACTCCCGTTCAGACCATGCTCGGGATCACGGTACGAGACACGGGCTCGACGCGAGAGGGACGAAGGTCCCCCTCACACCTGCGGCCACGAAACAGGACCTCTACGATCGTCAGATGACCGGCTCCCCCACCATCCCCGGCCGCGACGAACGGCTCACGGCACCCGGCCCGAAACGCATCCTCTCCCTCGACGGTGGCGGCATCCGCGGCACCGTCACGATCGCCTACCTCGAACGCATCGAGGCGTTGCTGCGCGAGCGAACGGGCCGGCCCGACCTCGTCCTCGCCGACTACTTCGATCTCATCGGCGGCACCTCGACGGGCTCGATCCTGGCCGCGGGGCTCGCCACGGGACGCGAGGTCGCCGACGTCCGCGACCTGTACTTCGAGCTCGGACCCGCCGTCTTCGCAGCGAAGTCCGGCATCCGCGACAAGCTGGCCGCTCGCTACAGCGCCGATGTCCTCGAACGGGAGCTGCTTGCGGGGCTCGGCGATCTCACGCTCGGAGATCCCGAGGTGCGCACCGGTCTGTGCATCGTCGCCAAGCGGGCCGACACGTGGAGCGTCTGGCCGCTGCACAACCACCCCGACGGCCGCTACGGCGCCGAAAACGCCCAGATCCTGCTGCGCGACGCCACCCGGGCGAGCACGGCCGCACCGACGTTCTTCACGCCGGTGGGGATCGAACTCGCCGATGGCGAGCAGGCCGCCTTCGTCGACGGCGCAGTGAGCACGGCGACCAACCCGGCGCTGCAGCTCCTCGTCGTCGCCACCGCCGACGGATACGGCTTCCGGTGGCCCGCCACCCCCGACGAGCTGCTGCTCGTCTCGATCGGCACCGGGCGATGGGAAGTCAGCCGCTCACCCGAGCAGGTGCTGTCGTCGAAGCTCTGGGATTGGGCGACCGAGGTCCCCAACATGTTGATGCAGGACACCAACGACACGAACCAGCTCGTGTTGCAGTTCCTCGGCCGGTCGCCTGCGCCTCGCACGATCGACTCCGAGGTCGGGGACCTCGACGGCGAATATCTCGGCGGCCGACCGATCCTCAGCTATGTGCGCTACGACCTCGAACTCGAGCACAGGGAGCTCGAGGCACTCGGACGGAGCGACCTGTCGGCCTCGCTGCGCGACCTCCGGCAGATGGACCGAGGCGACAACGCCCGACCGCTCTACGACCTGGCCAGCGTGGCCGCCGCGCGCGACGTGCTCCCCGATCACCTGCCGCCGGGATTCGACCGGGAGTGACGGGCGTCAGGCTGCGGCCGGCGTCTTGGTGAACCGTGTGCTCGGCAAGACGTAGCCGAAGCCGAAGGCGATGAGTGTCGGCACGATGACGAGCGGTGCCCACCCTGCGCTCGGCAGCGGGAAGATCCGCAGGATCGAGAACGCCGCTGCGATCAACAGGCCGATCGCCATGCCGCTCACCGCGAACCGGATGCCGCGCACGTACCGGTTGGCGGGCAGGGTCTGGCGCACCAGGCCGGTCAGGTTGGCGACGGTCGACAGGACCGCGACCAGCAAGATGATGAACGCGAACACCCCCATGGCCGAGAACGTCCGCCCGCGAACGTCGACCGCGAACCCGGTGGTGACCACCGGTTCGCGTTCGTCGTCGAGCAGCGCGATGTCCGCGCGGAGGTATCCGACGGCCTGATCGTCGACGTCGTAGAGATCGACGGGAACGGAGAACGTGACCGTCTCGCCGGCCGGCACGTCGATCAACACGAGGGTGTCGTAGCTGAGGAACGTCATGCCGAGCATCCGGCCCCGCAGCCGGGCGGCACTGATGAAGACCGCCTCGTCGGTGCCGTTCGAGACCGTCGCGGTGAACTCCCCGACCGTCTCCGGTTCGAAGGGGTGAGGGTTCGAGGCGTCGAGTTCGTCGAGCGGCATTCCGTCGAGTTCGTAGGTGGCGGTGATCTCGCCGTCCTGAGCGCCGGCCGGCGCCGCGAACACCACGGCGACGGCGATCATGAGCCCCGCCGCGAGCAGACGGATCGGACGAGAACGGTCGGAGCGGATCATGAGGTCCTCGTGTGGCTCTCGGAGACGAACAGGCTGAGCCCGATCAACAAGAAGATCGCGCTGAGAGCAAGCGATGCGGCGTTGCGGGCGCCGCCGCCGGCGCCGACGCCCTGCTGGCGAACGGTGTTGAAGTTCGACGACACGAGGATCTCGCCCGTGTCCTCACAGGTCACGACCGCCTCGTGGAGACCGACCGGGAGTTCGTTCGTCGCGACGTCGACCAGGCCATCCGTCGCAGGCACCGACCCGAGGCTGCGACCGTTGACCGAGACGTCGACCTCGCCGGTGCAGGCGTCGGGGGCGAAGGCGAGCTCGATCGACGTGCCCGCGAACACGCCGATGCTCGCCGTCTCAACCGTGCCGAGGACCTCCGCCGGCGGGCTGTCGTCGGACGAGGCAGCGCCTTCATCGTCCTCGACGGTGCCGTCGGGCTGGTCGGTGTCGGGCTCGCCGGTCGCGTCGTCGACGACCGATGCCGGTTCGGTGACCTGGATCGTGACGACGCCGGTGGCCGTCGCGCCGTCGGCGTCGACGACGGTGTACTCGAACGAGTCGGTCCCCACGAAGCCCGGGTCGGGGGTGTACGAAACCGTCCCGTCGACGTTCACCACGACCGAACCGTTGGCCGCGTCGCCCACGCTCACGAGGATGACGATGTCGCCGTCGGGGTCGTCGTCGTTGCCGATCACCTCGATGATCAGCGGCTCGTCGGCCGACGTGACGCCGGCGTCTCCGGCCGGGACCGGTGGGGCGTTGGGCGGGGGCGGCGGTGCGGCCGCGGCGACCGTCGTCGGCGGTGCCGCGGTGGTGGGTGGCGTGGTGCTCGTGGGCGCGACCGTGGTCGGAGGCGGGGCGAGCACGACCGTGGTCGTGGTCGGCGGCACCGTGGTGGTGGTCGTCGTCGTGGTCGTCGTGGTCGTCGGCGGAGGCACGACGGTGACCGAGACGGTGGCGAACGCACTCAGGCCATCGGGGTCCTCGATCGTGTAGGAGAACGAGTCGGCGCCGGAGAAGCCGGCGTTCGGGGTGTAGACGAGCACGCCGCCGCCGGCGTCGATCACCGCACCGTTGGCCGGCGCAGTGAGGGCCGCGATCACGAGCGGATCGCCGTCGGGGTCGCTGTCGTTGGCGAGCACCGAGATCGAGACGGGATCACCGGCGTCGGTGGTCGCGACGTCGTCGCCGGCGACCGGCGGTGAGTTCGGGATCGGTGCAGCAACCGTGACCGCGACGGTGGCCGACGACGGAGCGCCGTCGGGATCCTCGATCGTGTAGGTGAAGGAGTCGGGGCCGGAATAGCCGGCGTTCGGCGTGTAGGTCAGCACGCCGCCACCACCGTTGGCGACGACACCGTTGGTGGCCGCTCCGACACCCACGACGGTGAGCGGGTCACCGTCGGGATCGCTGTCGTTGGCGAGCACGTCGACGCCCGCGGCGGTCTCGAAGGCCGTGGCGAGGACGTCGTCGACCGCGACCGGCGGCGAGTTCGGCACCGGTGCCGCGACCGTCACGTCGACGGTCGCGACGGATGCGGCGCCGTCGGGATCCTCGATCGTGTAGGTGAACGAATCCGGACCCGAGAACCCGATGTTGGGGGTGTAGGTGATCGTGCCGTCGAGATTGTTCACCACCACGCCGGACGGCGGGTCGCTGACGAGCACGACCGTGAGAGGATCGAGATCAGGGTCGGTGTCGTTGGCGACCACGTCGATCACGACGGCGGTCTCGAACGCAGTGGCCGCCACGTCGTCGACCGCGACCGGCGGCGAGTTCGGTACCGGCGCCGCGACGGTGACCGACACGGTGGCGATGGCGGGAGCACCGAAGACGTCCTCGATCGTGTACGTGAACGAGTCCGGGCCTGAGAACCCTGCGTTGGGCGTGAACGTGATCGTGCCGTCGAGGTTGTCGACCGCCGTGCCGTTCGTCGGCACCGACACCGACACCACCGAGAACGCATCACCGTCGGGATCGGCATCGTTGCCCACCACGTCGACCACCACCGCCGTCTCGAATGCGGTGACGACCGGATCGTCGACGGCGACGGGCGGCGCGTTCGGCGCCACGGTGACGGTGACGACTGCGACATCGGTGTCGCCCGGGGCGTCTTCGATCGTGTACGTGAACGTGTCGGGACCGGAGAACCCGGGATCGGGCGTGTAGGTGATCGTGCCGTCGAGGTTGTTCACCGCGGCACCGTTCGCCGGCACCGACACCGACACCACCGAGAACGCATCACCGTCGGGATCGGAATCGTTAGCCACCACGTCGATGACGACGGGCGCCTGGAACGACGTCGCGGCGGCGTCGTCGACCGCGACGGGCGGTGTGTTCGGCACGCAGGACGGGCCACCGCCACCGGAGAGCTCCGCGGAGATGACCAGGCCGTTCGCCTCTTCGCTGAAGGTGATGTCGACCGGGCCGATCGTGGTGCCCGGGAGGATGGTGACCGTGTCGAACGAGCCGACCGACGAATCCCACTCGACGACCGTCCACGTGTCGCAGTGGCCCGGCGCATACCCGCCGAAGTCGACGATGACCTCGCCGGCCAGTGCGGCCGGACCGTTGATGTCGAGCAGGTCGGAGCCGAAGGCGTCGATGGTGATCAAGATGTCGGTGGCGGCGGTGAAGGCCGCCGAACCGAAGCTGAGCACTCGATCGGGGTCGATGTCGTTGGACGTGGTCGTCAACGCCTCGAGGTACGCACCGGAACCGGAGACGGGCCGGTTGGACGAGATCTGCCCTCCGCCCACGCCGGTACCGGCGACGGAGACGATGTCGTAGGTCAGCGCATTCCAGACCTCGCCCGACGCCACGTCGACGGTGCCCGTGTTGGTGAAGGTCCCCGACGAGCCAGTCGACTGCAGATCCGCGTTGAGGTCCCAGAGGCCGTTGTTCGTGATCGAGCCGCCATAGAAGAAGTGCGTACCTCCGCCCGAGGACGGGCCGACTCGCACCGTGCCGTTGTTCGTCACCGTCGCACCCGCCGCATTGATCCACGACCACCCCGCACCGGTGGTCTCCTGGACCAAGGTGCCGTCGATCGTGAGCGGGGCCGTGATCGATGCCGTCGTGTTCGACGCGGTGCCCTGCACCACCACCGTCTTGCCGGCGGCGATCGTGCCGCTGAGTTGCCCGCCGCCCTGGAAGGTGAAGGCGCCGGCGCCGCCGCCGGAAACCGTGAGGCTCGTGTTGATCACTGTCGCGTCGGCGGTGACGTCGCCGCCGGACCACGTGGTCGGCCGCCGGATGACGATGCCACCGTCGCCGGCGACCGACCCGGCCGCCTGCACGAACTCGTACGTCCCCTCGTTCCAGAGCGCCCCCGATGCGATGTCGACCGTACCGTTGTTCGTAAAGGTGCCCGACGAACCCGTCGACTGCAGATCCGCGTCGACATCCCACACCCCGTTGTTCGCCACCGTGCCGCCATAGAAGAAATGCGAGCCACCACCCGACGACGGACCCACCCGCACCGTGCCGTTGTTCGTCACCGTCGCACCCGCCGCACTCACCCACGACCACCCCGCACCGGTCGTCTCCAGAACGAGCGCGCCATCGATCGTCAGCGGAGCCGTGATCGACGCCGTCGTGTTCGACGCCGTGCCCTGCACCACCACCGTCTGCCCCACACCGATCGTCCCACTCAGCGCACCACCACCACGGAAGGTCATGGTGCCCGTGCCGGTGCCCGAGAGGGTGACCGCGGTGCTGGTCGCGTCGAACGCCACGCCCGGCTGGACGGTTCCTGCGTTCCATGCGACCGGCCGCCCGGCGAAGATCACGCCCGACCCGTCGACGAGTCCGGTGTCGAGCACGAGGTCATAGGTTGCGGAGGTCCAGACTGCGTCGTCGGTCAACTCGATCGTGCCGTTGTTCGTGAAGGTGCCCGACGAGCCGGTCGACGCGAGATCGTCGCTCACGCGGAAGGTGCCGTTGTTGGTCACCGTGCCGCCGTAGAAGAAGAGGGCACCGGCGCCGGTCGACGGGCCGATCTGGACCGTGCCGTTGTTCGTCACTGTCGCACCGGGTGCGTTCACCCACGACCAGCCGGCCGCGGTGGTCCGCAGGGTGAGGGCGCCGTCGATCGTCAGCGACCCCGGGACCGTGCGGGTGCTGTTGGAGGCCGTGCCCTCGATGATCACCTCGGCACCCGACGGAATCGTGCCGGCCAGCGTGCTTGCGCCGCGGGCGGTGACGGCGCCGGCCGCGGTGCCGCCGACGGTGAGGGGCCCGGTGCTGATGAGATCGGTGGTGATCGAACCACCGGTCCAGGTGGCCGGCCGGGCCACGGTGACCGAACCGGCACCGGAGATGGTGCCGCCCAGCTGTTCGAGGTCGTAGGTGTTGTTGCGCCACGACCCAGCCGCCGACAGGTCGACGGTGCCGGTGTTGACGAAGGTGCCGGACGAGCCGGTCGACGAGAGGTCGTCGCGGACCAGGACCGTGCCCTCGTTGGTGAACGTGCCGCCGTAGAAGAAGTGCGAGCCGGTGCCCGCCGACGGTCCGACCTGAACCGTGCCACCCGTCTGGTTGGTGAAGCTCTCGCCGGGCGCGTTGACCCATGCCCAGCCGGCGCCGGTGGTCTCGAGACGCAGCGTGCCGGCGTTGACCAGCGGGGCGCTGAGGGTGCGGGTCGCATTGCTTCCCGTGCCCTGGACCACCACCGTCTTGGTCGCCGCGATCGTGCCGCTCAGCGAGCCGCCGCCGCGGGCGACGACCGTGCCCGACCCCGAACCGTCGATCGTGAGCTGCGATGCCGTGGACACGACCGACGCAGTGATGTCGGCATCGGTCCAGGTCATCGGACGGCTCGACGTGATCTCCCCGTCGCCGGACACGGTGCCGTCGAGGAACTGCAGGTCATAGGTCGACGAGTTCCACGTCGCGCCCGAGCCGACCGTGATGTCACCGTTGTTGATGAAGGTTCCGGAGCTGCCGGTCGACGACAAGTTCGTGTCGACGACGAAGGAGCCGTTGTTCGTGACCGTGCCGCCGTAGAAGAAGCGAGCGCCGGTCGCGCCGGTGATCTCGATCGTGCCGTTGTTCTCCACGATGGCACCCGGCAGATTGACCCAGGCCCACCCGGCGCCGGTACTGGTCAGCCGCAGCGTGCCGTCGATCACAGTCTCGCCGCTGAGGCTCAGCGTCGTGTTCGAGGCGGTGCCGCGCACCTCGAGCGTGACGTCGGGCTCGAGGGTGACACCGTCGACGCCGGCACCGCCGGCGAAGACGACGGTGTACGCCCCGCCGAGATCGGGCAGACACGCGTGGTCGGCGCCCGAGGGCACCCCGGCGGGGGTCCAGCTGGCGGCGTCGCTCCAGGCACCACCGGCCGGCGCATTCCAGGTCGACGTGCAGACCGGCATTGCGCCGGAGGGCTCGTTCGCACCGATCCAGGCGATCCCGAGCGCGAAAAGGCAAGCGATCGCCAGGGTCTGTGCCCTGGAACCATCTCGCGTCGCCCGTATGGGCGTGTTCGCCTCCACCGCCACCACGCAGCGCAGACTATTCGATGCGTGTCTCGACCACCAAGGGTGAGTTTCTGGCGACGGAAACGAGTCAGACGCCCTGGGCGAAGCGCTGTGGCCGGGTGACCGACACGACCAGATAGCCGAGCACGATCGTCGCCGCGGCCACGGCCAGCGCGGTGACGAGCAACGACGCCACGCCGACGTGCACCGATCGGAACACAGCGTTCGCGAAAACGAGGCCGACGGCGAGCATCACGCCGCCGCTCACACAGCTGGCGTAGCCGTTGAACGACGGTGCACCCGTGCGCAGAGCCCGGAGCCCCGACTCGAGGTAGGCGAAGCCGGCGAGGACGATCAGCACCGTGCCGAGACCGAGCGCGGTGCGCCACCACGCGTTGTCGACGTCGGCGACGAACGACCGGGTCGCCACCACCAACTCGTCGGCGTCGCGGACCCGCACCTCGCCGGTCGCGGCGCCCGACGCAGTGAACTCGGTGACGTCGGCTTCGACCGAGGCGACGCCGTCGACCACCTCGCCCCATGCGGTCGAGCCGAGCGGTACGCCGGCCACCGCGAACGACAGCTGGACCTCGGCGGCATCGTCGACACCCGTGACCGTGATGGGGATCGGATCCGCGAGTTCGACGGCGATCGCGTCGTCGCCGCGCACTTCGGTGCCGGCGATCGAGACCGTGCCGCTGCCGATCGGATCGTCGAGTTCGGGCTCGCCGAAACCGCCCAACGCGAGCGACAACGCGACCGCCAGCAAGAGCACGAGGACCGATGCGGCACTCAAGAGCGCCGAGGTGGGGCGCTCGAAGGTGATCTCGGCCCGCACGCGTCGGGCGAGGAGCTCGACGTCGTTGGCGAAGCTGCGCGGCGTGAGCTCGGCTGCGTTGATCGATGCGAGACCCCGGATCGATTCCGGAAGATCGTCCGGGCTCGGCATCGAGGCACCGTCGACGAGCACCGGGATGACGGTGGTGGTCGGCGAGCGCAAGGAGTGCTCGACCTCGAGCCGAACGAGATCGGCGGGGTCATCGAGGCGACGCTGACCCATGTCGTCGGTGAGGTCGACCCAGCGAGTCCCGATCATCACGAGGGTCACGTCGCACTGGGCGAGCGTGGACTCGATGACGTCCTTGAAATCCTCGCCAGCCCGGATCGACCGGATGTCGTAGAAGAGCGGTGCGTCCTTGCCGAGATCAGCACCGAGCCCGTCGGCCAACCGACCCGTGCTGCCCTGAGAATCCGCCCGCCGATAGCTGATGAACACGCCGCCCATGAACGCGGAACCTACTTCTGCGCCCGGGCGACTCGCCAGCTGGTGTGCTCCCGGGCGATCGCGTCTTCGGCGTCGTTGACGAAGGTCGCCCAATCGGCCTCGTCGGTCTGTTGGGTGATGATCGTGCGCGCGAGCGTCAGCTGATGGGCGGCCATCGAGTAGCCGCCGGCCTGCTCGGAGAACTTGTTGGTGGCGGCCCAAGTGGTGACGATCGCCGCAACCATCCCGGCCAAACCCAGCAGATTGATCTCGATGGAGCCGAGCGCCTGCAGCAGACCGAAGAAGACCGCGGCGCCGCTCGACACGACGAAGAGCGTGTCGATCCGCGCCTGCTGCTTGGCGTTGCTCTTCGCCTTGCCGGCGTACCAGACGAGCTGCCCGGTGAGCCGGTTGGCGTCGTAGATCTGACGCCGGACCTCCAACGGCGCCGCCCGCAGCGCCCGCATCCGCGCGGTGATCTGCTCCATCCCCTTCTCGGGGTCGGGCAGTGGCACATTCGACACGTCGCTCAGCAGGCCGGCGATGCGTTCTCGGAGCACAGCGTCCGGGTCGGCGTTTTCGTTGATGTCGCCCTCATTGGGGGCGAGCCCGAAGGGCGCACCGCCGACGGAGTAGCGCCAGGCGAGACTGCGCACCGACTCCGCGATCAGTCGGTTCTCGTACCAGACCCGGTCGGTGCCGGTGAGCTTGAGGTTCACCCGGGTCACGACCAAAACGATGTAGGCCGCGACGCCGACGTAGGCGAGCTCCGCGATGTCGAAGAGCTGGGTGGCGACACCGGCCATCGACCCGAGCAGGAGCATCCCCAGCTGGAACCGCGTCTGCCCGAGGAACGACCGCTGGCCGGCGATCGCCGCGAAATCAGCCGACCCGAACAGAGCGGGAAGGTCGGCATCACCGAATGTCTCGAGATCCTCCGCGCGCATGGGCGCTCACGGTAGCCCACGCCGGTCGGGGGCGACGGGGCGAACGGTGTGCCTACGATCGCCTCATGAGCGATGCCGCGACCGAGGAGATCCGGGCCCTCATCGGGCGCGGTGAACTGCTCGCCGCCGCCGATCGTTGCGACGCCGAGATCGGCGACGATCCGGCGACCGCACCACTCGAACTCGTCTGGCTGGCCGGACTCGCGCTCGCCCGGTGCGGTGCGACCGATCGAGCCGAGCGACTCCTCACCGCCGCCGACGCAACGCGGCGCGCGACCGACGCCGAACCCGACCTGCGCGACGATCTCGCCGGCCTGCAGGCCCGGCTGATCAAGGACCGGGCGATGGCGGCGACCGGCGCGGCCCGAGCCGAGCTCGCCCGGGCCGCGGCCGACGCCTACGCCGGCGACGAAGCCGGCACCTATCGACTCGTCAACGAGGCGACGATGCGGCTCGTTGCCGCTGATCACGCCGAGGCCCGCCACGCGGCCGAGCAGGCCCTCGCCCTGCTGGCGACCGCCGAGGACGACTACTGGACCCACGCCACGCGCGCCGAGGTGTCGCTGCTGCTCGGCCGCCTCGACGACACTGCCGCGGCCTTGGCCGCCGCCGCCGCCACCGGCCCCGACTGGTCGATGCGATCGTCGACCCTGCGGCAGTTGCGTTTCGTGTGTGCCGAGCTCGGTGTCGATCCGGCCCTGCTCGACGCCCTTCCGCTGCCGACGGTGGCCCACTACTCCGGGCACATGTTCGCCGCCGGGCCCGAAGCCGGGCTGGCCGAGCAGATCCGGGCCGAACTCGTCGCTCGCGGTGTCGGTCGCGTGCACGGCTCGCTCGCCTGCGGCAGCGACACGGTGATCGTCGAGACCGCCCTCGATCTCGGGATCGACGTCCACATCGTGATCCCGTGCCCGGTGCCGGAGTTCGTCGATCGTTCGGTGCGGCCGGGCGGCCACGAATGGGTCGAGCGATTCGACCGGGCGCTCGCTGCGGCGACCGATGTCGTGATCGAGCCCACGATCGCGCTCGAGGACGAGGCGATGTTCGCCTACGCCGACCAACTCGCAATGGGGTTCGCGCTCACCCATGCGCGCCGACAAGACGCCGAGGTGTTCCAACTGGCCGCCTGGGACGGACTCGACACCGGTGGTGAAGCCGGCACCGGCGCCGCCGTTCGGCGCTGGCGGGCGACGGGCAACGAGACGGTCGTGGTCGAACTCGATCGCCGTCGATTCGAACCCGTCGCCGCCTCCACCCATGCGCCCGACGATCTCGGCGATCGACCTCGCAGCGTGAAGGCGTTGCTCTTCGCCGACGTGAAGGGCTTCAGCGGCCTGTCCGAACGCGACCTCCCTGACTTCTTCGAAGAGGTCATGGCCGGACTCGCTTCGGTGATCGACCGCTACGGCGACGCCGTGCGGTACCGCAACACGTGGGGCGACGCCGTGTATCTCGTCGTCGACACGGCCGGCATCGCGGCCGATCTGGCGCTCGAGATGCAGCGCGAGCTGCGTACGATCGCCGACCGGATCAGCCGACCGTCGCTCTCGGCCCGCATCGGTGGCCACGCCGGGCCGGTCTACGTCGGGCACGACCACATCAACGACGAGCCGACCTTCTACGGCACGCACGTCACCCGCGCCGCCCGAATCGAGCCTCGGACCCCACCCGGCGAGGTCTACGTCACCCAGCACTTCGCCGCGCTCGTCTCGCTCGAACGGGTCGATGACGTCCGCCTCGAGTACGTCGGCCACATCCCCACGGCCAAGGACTACGGCGCCTTCCCGATGTACGTGCTGCGACGCTGAACGCCCTGTGGCACGCTTCTCGGCGTGACGGCGACGCAGGAATCCAACCGACGGGTCTGGGCCCTCGGCCTGTTCGGCGCGGTCCTCGTGGTCGGCACCGTCGGGTACATGGTGCTCGGGTTGACCTTCGCCGACGCCGTCTACCAGACCGGCATCACGGTCACGACCGTCGGCTACGGCGAGATCACCTCGGGCGAGGACCCCACTGCGGCGTACCGCTGGTTCACCCTTGGCCTGGTGCTGGTCGGTGCGAGTGCGGCGGTGTTCGCCGCCGGAGTGATCGTCGAGACCGTCGTCGACCGACGAGCAGGAGTCTTCCGGGAGCGGAGAATGCAACGAGAGATCGATGCCATGCGGGCGCACGTGATCGTGTGTGGCTACGGACGGGTCGGCCGAGCGGTCGCCGATCGAGCGGCCGGGCTCGGCGGGACGATCGTCGTGATCGACTCGTCGCCTGACCAACTCGAGGGGTGTCCGCATCCCCACGTCCAGGGCGACGCGACGAACGACGACGTCCTCCGCCTCGCCGGGGTCACCGACGCCGAGTCGCTCGTAACCACCCTGTCGTCCGACGCGTCCAACCTGTTCGTCGCGGTGTCGGGGCGCCGCCTCAACGGTGACCTCCGCGTCGTGAGCCGGGCCAACGAACCCGACAACGCCGAGAAGCTCCGGGCGATGGATCTCCACACCGTGGTCGAGCCCAACCAGATGGCCGGCGCCCGACTCGCCACCGCTGCACTCCGCCCCAACACGTCGGCCTACCTCGACCAGGTGTTCTCGGCCGACGCCGATCAGGTCGAGCTCACCGAGGTCGAGGTCCGGGCCGGCGCGTCGATCGATGGGCTCGAACTCGCGGAGATGGAGTCGAGTTGCGGCGTCATCGTCGTCGCCCACCGACCGGCCGGCGAAAGCGACTTCTCGAGCCCGCGCTCGTTCGCCGGGGCCGTGTCGGCCGGCGACGTGCTGATCGTGCTCGGCGATCGCGAATCGGTCGACGAACTGCTCAGGCGCGCCTGACGCCTGCGGTCATCCGCCGGTCTCGGCCGGAAGGGATTCGTCGGCGCCCCACTGCGACCACGACCCGACGTAGAGCTTGGCGTCGGGGAGACCGGCCTTGCGCCGCGCCAGCAGATCGGCACAGGCGGTCACACCGCTGCCGCAGTAGGCGACGACATCGCCACCGTCGGCGCCCAGCTCGGCGTAGTGGTCGGCCAGGTCTTCCGACGACCGGAACATTCCGTGCTCGAGGTTGGCGCCGGCAGGCGCGTTGACCGCACCCGGGACATGGCCGGGCCGCGGATCGACCGGCCCGCCGTCGGCGAACCGATCCGAGGCCCGAGCGTCGAGGATCGTCAACGCCCCGCCCAGCGACGCCGCCAGATCCCGTTTGGTGATCACCCGGTCGGCGGGCCACTCGACGGCGGTGAAGGTCGCCTGCGCAGGTGCCGGCGCACCCTCGACCACAGGGCCGTTCCATTCGGCGAGTCCGCCGTCGAGGACCGCAGCTGACCGGCCAAGGACGTCGAGCATCCACCAGAGCCGGGCGGCGATCAGGCCGCCGGCGTCGTCGTACGCGACGACCTTCGAGTCGTCGGCGACGCCGAGGCGTCCCATGGCCTCGGCGAACGACACGGCTGTCGGCAGTGGGTGACGACCGGCATCACCCGACGCCGGCGCCGACAGGTCGACGTCGAGGTCGGCGAACACGGCCGACGCGATGTGGCCCTGCTCGAACGCCGCTCGCTTGGGTCCGTCGTCGAGCGACCAACGCACGTCGACTACGACAACGTCGGGGTCGTCGAGGTGGGCGGCGAGCCAGCCGGCCGAAACGGTCGGCCCGAACTCCTCGGTCGTCACGGGCGGATCAGAAGGGACGGTCACCGACGACGGTGACACGTTCCATGCGCCGGTGCATCGGCAAGAAGTCGTTGGTGGCGGCGTGCTGAGCGGAGCGGTTGTCCCACATCACAAAGGTGTCGGGCTGCCAGCGCACGCGGCACTGCACCGACGGGCTCATGATCTGACGTTCGAGGTGACGCAGGATCTCGGTGGACTCCTCCGGCTCGACGTCGAGGATGTGGGACGTGAATCCGATGTTGGTGTAGATCCCCCGCTCACCGGTCTCGGGATGGGTGCGGATGACGGGATGGTGCTGCACGGGGTACTTCTCGCGCATGGCCTGGCGTTCCTCGGGCGCGACCCGATCGGCGAAGACCCGCATGTAGTCGTGGACGGCGACGAGATCGTCGACCCGCTCCTTCCACTCGTCGCTGAGCCGCTGATAAGCGGCA
>JBCBYI010000069.1:0-17578 GCA_039815945.1 Actinomycetota bacterium
CAGAACCGGAGCGAGGCGGAAAATGTGAGCAAGATGGGTGGGTGCTCGCGCCAAAGTTGGGGGCTCAATATTCCCGGGGGAGTCGCTGGGTGTTGACGGTTGAGGCAGATCTCGCGGTTGGCGTGCTCGTCTCGGGCGAGCGGCTCACGTCGATGCCCAAGAAGGTCCAGAAGCGGGCCGTGAAGATCTCCGCCTCCGTCCTCACGTCGGATCCGTGGACCTCGTCGGCGCAGGTGCAGCCCGACGTCAACACCCTCACCCGCAACGCGGCCCAGCAGGCCTACGAACAGGCCGGCGTGGCGCCCGAGGATCTCGACCTGGTCGAGCTGCACGACTGCTTCGCCACGGCCGAGCTGATCCACTACGACAACCTCGGTCTCTGCGAGCCGGGCGGTGCCGGTGACTTCATCGACTCCGGTGCGCCGTTCCGCGACGGTCGTACGCCGGTCAACGTCTCGGGCGGGCTGATCTCGAAGGGCCATCCGATCGGGGCCACCGGCATCGCCAACATCTACGAGGTCGCCACCCACCTGCGCGGCGAGGCGGGCGATCGGCAGGTGAAGGGCGCCAAGGTCGGCCTCGCCCACGTGATCGGCCTCGGTTCGGCGTGTGGCGTGCACATCCTCGAGAAGGCCTCCTGAGCCTCGACGATCCCGCCGTCCGGCTGGCGTACCGGCAGCTCGTCGAGCCGGTGGATCCGGCGCGTCCGTGGCGCGACGCCGGGGTCGTTGACGGTCGTTTCGCCGGTGAGGACGTGCCGCCCGGTGCGGTCGTGCGGGGGCCTGATGATCTCGTCGAGCTGCACGACATCGTCGAGGACCTGTTCGGTGTCGGCTGCTTCGTACGGCCGGCACCGGCCGGCGGCGAGGTCGTCCGGGCGCAGCTGCCGGTGAGCCGCCCTGCCGCTGTCATGCCGTTCCTGGAGGCCCTGCGTCCCCACCTGGACGGACGAGGACCCGCCTTCTGGACGTGGAAGACCGCTCGCGAGGCGATGGCGGTCCGGCTTCAGGCCCTTGACACGCTCACGGTGGAAGCGGCCCGATGACACCCGGTGAGGTCGTGCGGGCGTTCTTCGAACGCATGGAGGCACGGGACTGGGGCGGCAGTGGCGAGCTGCGGGCCGAGGACCTCATCATCGACGTCGCCGAGACCGGGGAACGGTTCGAGGTGGCGGCTTCCTCGCCATGAACCGGGCGTACCCAGAGCGGTGGACGATCGAGGTGGCCGACGTGCTGGCGGTCGACGGTCGAGTCGCCGTCCAGGTGCGGGTGACGCAGCCACCGCAGGTCTTCTGGTGCGCCGGCGTCTGTACGGTCGCCGGCGGGCGTATCACCGATGGCGTCGAGCACTGGGTCACGGCTGGTTCGGCCGAGCCGCCCGAGTGGCGGGCGCCGTTTCGGGTCGACGGGGAGGCCGACGGGTGAGTGTCCCGGTCGAGATCGCCTGGCGCGGTCCCTTCACGAACGAGGAGATCCACCGCCTGCATGCTGAGGCGTTCGAGACCCGTCTCTTCGCCGCCGACGAATGGGACTGGAACGCCCAGGTGGAGCGCTACAGCCTCGGGTGGGTCGTCGCTCGAATCGACGGTGACTTCGTGGGCTTCGCCAACGTCGTGTGGGACGGCCTGGTCCACGCCTTCGTCGAGGATGTGATGGTCGACGTCCGGCACCGGCGGCGTGGTGTTGGTGTGCGGGTCGTCCATGCCGCCCGCGACGGGGCACGGGCAGCTGGCTGTGAACACCTGCACGTCGGGTTCGATGACGATCTGGGACCGTTCTTCATCGATGCCTGCGGATTCATGCCCGAACGACATGGCCGTCTCGAGTTGTGATCCGCGTCGGGCCCGTCGTCGGAGGATTCAGCTGCGCCGGATCCCCTCGAGGGCGCTGCGGATGCGTTTGGCGCTGATCTGGCCCTTGGCGCCGATCGGCTGGGCGAAGAGGCTAACCCGCAGCTCCTGCAGGTCCCAGGCGAGCTCCTCCAGCTCGAGCGTGAGCCCCCGCTCATCCATGAGCGCCCCGTGCTCGGCTTCGAGCGTCTGCACGGAGCGCATGCGGTCGCGGTCCCTGGCTGCCGTGTCGGCCATGCGATCGAGCCGGAACAGGGCGGCCTTCAGGTAGCGGGCGACATCAGCGAGTCGCTCGACGCCGACTGCGGCGATGAAACCGTCGTAGACGAGTTGGTCGCGTTGGGCCGCCATGTCGGCGACCGCGGGGATCAGGGCCTCGGCCTCGACCGCATCGAGGCGGCGGGTGAGTTCGGCCGAGGCGTCGAGCACCTCGGTGGCGGTCCAGGCGATGGTGCGGATCTGGCCGGGCAGTTCGTCGCGAGTGCGGGCGACGAGGGCGCCATGGTCGGCCTCGTTCCACACCGGGCCGCCGGCGTCGACGATCACCTGGTCGAGGGCGGCGGTGACACAGTCCTCGAACCAGGCTTGGGGACCGTCGTAGGGGCTGCGGATGATGGCGAACTTGACGTCGTCGGATAGCAGCGGCCGCAAGACCTTGCCGAGCGGGGGACGGGCGAGCGACAGGAGTCGGCGGGTGCCGAGCCACATCTCGTCGGTCTGTTCGTCGGCCGATGCGAAGAGGCGCACGCCGACCGTCTCGCCCTCGTCGACGACCGCGGGGTAGCTGGTGACGGTCTGACCGAGCCCCTCTGCGGTGACCGTGCGCGGCAGGGTCCCGAACGTCCAGGTGGTGGCGCCGGTGGTCTCGAGCGAGTGGCCACCCTGGTTGACGATGGCGCGGGCCTCGTCGAGGAAGTGGCGCGCCAGCACGCCGAGATCGTCGTCCTCGGCGAGCACGTCACCGTGGTCGATGATTCGGAAGTGGGGACGGAGGTGCGCTGCGAGCTCGGCGGGGCGGAACGCACGAGCGTTGGTCTCGCTCCCTCTGGCGTTCGCGGCGGCGGCGAGCTGGTCGAGCAGGGGAGGGCCGGCGGGGTCGAGGGTCGGCAGGATCTCCGACGCCGTCTCCGGGATTGGCACGAGCGGACGGCGGGCCGCCTTGGGAAGCGTCCGGAGAAGCTCGACGACGAGTTCCCTGCGCAACGCCGGCACCAGCCAGCTGAACGGGGCCGGATCGACCCGGCTGACGACGTCGAGCGGGATCTCGATCGTGATGCCGTCGTCGGGCGCGGCCGGATCGAACGTGTAGTCGATGCGGAAGGATCGGTCGCCCCACGGCCATTCGTCAGGGCAGGCGTCGAGCCCGTCGACGACGCCATCGCCGAACCCGATGCCGCGGAGGAGCTCGTCGACCGAGAGGTTCATCGCGTCGGCGTCGTCGCGCTGCCGGCCCTTCCACCAGGTGTCGAAGTGACGGACCGAGACGACGTGTTCGGGAACGCGGCGGTCGAACGCCTGCTCCAGCGTGTGCTCGTCGGCGTGGATGTCGCGGCGCAACCGGTCGCCGAGCCGCTCGATCTCGGCCAGCACGGCGTCGTTGTGGGCGACGAACCGGTGGTGGGTCTCCCACTCGTTCAGCACGAGCGCATGGCGGATGAACAGTTCCCGAGCGAGCGGCGGGTCGATGCGCTGGAGGTTCACCTGCCGGTTCGGCACGGCGGGTAGGCCGTAGAGCGAGGCGCGCTCGTCGCACATGGCGGCGCCGCGATCGGCGTTCCACCATGGATCGGAGTGATCCCACCGCAGCAGGTGCGAGGCGCTGCGCTCGAGCCACTGGGGGTTGATGGGCGCGATGGTGCGGGCGCGGAGCTGGTTGGTCTCGACCAGCTCGGCCGCCATGATCCAGCTCGGCGTGCGCTTCTTGAGCGCCGAGCCGCCGGCCAGCACGAACCGGGCGTTGCGGGTGCCCCGGTAGTTCTTGTTCTCGCTGTCGAAGAAACCGATCTGGGCGAGCAGGCCCGACAGCAGCGCCTGGTGGACGGCGTCGGGCGGCGCCGGCTCCTGGTTGAAACCGAGCCCGAGATCCTTGGCGATGTCGCGCAGCTGCCGGTGTACGTCCTCCCACTCCCGGATGCGCAGGAAGTGGAGGTACTCGTCGCGACACATCTTGCGGAAGCCGTTGCCGCTGCGCTCGTTGCGCTCGGCCTTGATGTGGCCCCACAGCTGCAGCCACGAGAGGAAGTCGGAGTTCTCGTCGGTGTAGCGGGCGTGGAGTTGGGCGGCCCGCTCGGCGGCGGCGCCGCTGCCGACACCGGTGGGACGGATGCGGGGATCCTGCACCGACAGGCCGGCGACGATGATGGCGACCTCGGTGACACAGCCGTGGTCCTGCGCCTCGAGCAGCATGCGGGCGAGCTTGGGATCGATCGGGATCGCGGCCAGCTCGGCGCCGAGTTCAGTGAGCCACCGCTCGGTGCCGGCGTGGCGGGGATCGATCGCGTCGAGTTCTTCGAGCAGGGTGACGCCGTCGCGGATCGCTCGGGCCTCGGGCGGGTCGACGAACGGGAACGACTCCGCGTCGCCGAGGCCGAGCGACGCCATGCGCAGCACGACCGACGCGAGGTTGGTGCGCTGCACCTCCGGTTCGGTGAACTCGGGGCGGTCGCCGAAGCCGGGCTCGTCGTAGAGCCGGATTGCCACGCCGGGGCCGAGGCGGCCACAGCGGCCGGCGCGCTGGTCGGCCGACGCCTGCGAGATGTCCTCGATCGGGAGCCGCTGCACCTTGGTGCGACGGTTGAAGCGCGAGATGCGGGCGGTGCCGGTGTCGATCACCGCATGGATGCCCGGCACCGTCAGCGACGTCTCCGCGACGTTGGTCGAGAGGATGATGCGGCGGCCCTTGTGGGGCTGGAAGATGCGCTGTTGCTCGGCGGGGGAGAGGCGGGCGTAGAGCGGCAGGACCTCGACCTCGCCCATCTTCTTGGCGAGATGATCCTGCGCCTCGCGGATCTCCCGTTCGCCGGGCAGAAAGCAGAGGATGTCGCCCGGCGTCTCCCGCAGCAGGGTGCGGGCGGCTCGCTCGATGCCCTCGGGAACGTCGAGCACCGGCGCGTCGGGGTCGTCGGGGTCGCCGAGGGGCTGGTAGCGGACGTCGACCGGGTACGTACGGCCTGACACCTCGATGATCGGCGCCGGTTCGCCCGACGGACCGGCGAAGTGGGCGGCGAACTTCTCGGTGTCGATCGTGGCCGAGGTGATGATCACCTTGAGGTCATCGCGGCGCTCGACCAGCCGGCGCAGGTAGCCGAGGAGGAAGTCGATGTTGAGGGTCCGCTCATGGGCCTCGTCGATGATGATCGTGTCGTAGCGACGCAGATCGGGATCGCGTTGCAGCTCGGCGAGCAGGATGCCGTCGGTCATCGCCTTCACGAGGGTGCGGTCGCTGACCTCGTCGGTGAAGCGAACGGTGTAGCCGACCAGTTCACCGACCTTGGTGCCCAACTCCTCGGCCACGCGGCTGGCGATCGAACGGGCGGCGAGTCGACGGGGCTGGGTATGGCCGACCATCGCGCCGACGCCCCGGCCGAGCTCAAGGCAGAACTTCGGGATCTGGGTCGACTTGCCCGAACCGGTCTCGCCGGCGATCACGACGACCTGATGGTCTCGGATCGTGTCGAGGATCTCCTGGCGCCGCTCGGCGATCGGCAGCTCCGCCGGGTAGGTGATCTCGGGCACGCTGGCGCGGCGCTGCTCCATGAGATCTCGACGCATGGACCCAACGCTATTCAGGAATCGGCAGACCCCGGCTCGAACATCGGGGCGACTGCGTCCCAGCCCTCGACGGTGACCGCCGGTCGGTCGTCGAGCGCGCGCCAGTCGGCGACGTCGAGCCGGAACGCGAGCATCTCGCCGACCTCGTCGCCGAAGCGGAACGGCGAGCGCCCGTTCTCGCGATAGCCGAGCCCTGCGGAGACCTTGATCGAGCGATCGGTCGTGACCCGGGCGCCGCTGGTGGCGACCGTGGCCCCGAGGTGGTCGAACCCGAGGCTCAGCACCGCCGCCCGCATCTCCTCGGCGAAACCCTGTCCTTGCCATGGCTTCGCGATCCACGAGCCCGTGTCGACGGTGCGGCGCGCCGCGAAGTCGGTGCCGCCGATGCCCTGGGTGCCGATGATCGTGCCGTCGAGCACCACGGCGAAGGGGAGGTTGAACGTGTCGGCGGTGAAGCGGGATCGGCAGGCCCAATGGAACTGCACGATGCTTCGCGTGCGTTGCGGCTCCGGCTCGAGGACCCAGCCCGTCGTGAACGGGAACGGCTCGTCGCCGACCACGCCCGCATGGACGGCCGCAACCACACCGACGAGGTCGTCGTCGGTCGGCAGCCGCAGCTCCAGACGCGGGGTCTGGAGGCGCAGCCCGAAGAGCGGCCAGGTCGTCTCGTCCATGGGCTCGACGGTACGAAGTCGGCACGGCTCGTGCTCGTTGTTTCGTGGCCTGTGGAAAGCGTTCGAAAGCCAACCGCGCGTGAGAGGACCCGTCTAGGTTCCAGTCACATGACCGTGCGCATCGACGTCACCGCCCCCGACGACCCGCGAGGTTCGTCGGTGGTCGCCAACGCCCCGCTCGTCGGCGTCGCCGGATTGACAGCGTGCCGGGTCACGCGGGTGCACCACGTCGACGGTGACCTCACCGACGCCGAACTCGACCGGCTCTGCCACGAGGTGCTGATCGACCCGGTGGTCGACGAGGCCGTGATCGACGGGGTGACGCCGGCCCGGGGACGTGTCGTCGAGGTTGCGCTGATGCCGGGCGCCACCGATCCCGACGCCCGGGAGCTCGAACGAGCGGCGGTCAATCTCGGCCTGCCCGACATCCGGGTGGTCACCGCTCGCCGCTACGACCTGATCGGCGACCTGTCCGATACCGATGTGGCGACCCTCACCCGACGGTTGCTCGCCAACGACACGATCGAGATCTCGACCGAGGGCGAACTCCCGGCCGAGTTCGCCGGCACCGCAGCAGCCGATGTCCGGGTCGATCCGGTGCCGCTCGCCGATCTCGGCGACGACGACCTGCTGCGGCTCTCGAAGGATCGGGTGTTGTCGCTCGACCTCACCGAGATGCAGACGATCCAGGGGCACTTCGCCACCGAAGGCCGTCCGCCCACCGACGCCGAGCTCGAGACCCTGGCGCAGACCTGGTCCGAGCACTGTGTGCACAAGACCTTCCGGGCCCGCATCAACCTCACCCACACGTCGTCGACGGGCGAGGTGACGGTCAGCTTCCACGACGGTCTGCTGCCGGCGCTGCGAGAGGTCACCGAGGAACTCGACCCGCCGTGGCTTCGCTCGGCCTTCGTCGACGACGCGGGCATCGTCGCCTTCGACGACGACGTCGACATCGCGTTCAAGGTCGAGACCCACAACCACCCTTCCGCGCTCGAGCCGTTTGGCGGTGCGAACACCGGCGTCGGCGGCGTCGTGCGCGACGTGATCGGGGTGTCGGCCCGTCCGATCGCCTGCACCGACGTCTTGTGCTTCGGTCCGGCCGACCTTCCCGACCATGAGCTGCCCACCGGTGTACTCCACCCCCGCCGAATCCGCGACGGCGTCGTGGCCGGAATCGGCGACTACGGCAACAAGCTCGGCCTTCCGACCGTCAACGGGGCCGTGCTCTACGACCGCGGCTATGTCGGCAACCCGCTCGTCTACTGCGGTGCGCTCGGCATCCTCCCGCATGGTTCCCACCCCACCGAGCCCCAGGTCGGCGACCGCATCATCAGCCTCGGCGGCCGGGTCGGCCGCGACGGCATCCACGGCGCCACCTTCTCGTCGGCGGGGATGGACGCCTCGACCGTCGACCATGTCGGGTCGGCCGTGCAGATCGGTGATCCGATCACCGAGAAGGGCTTGATCGAAGTCATCGAACGGGCCCGCGACGCCCAGCTCTACAACGCGATCACCGACTGTGGCGCCGGCGGCTTCTCGTCCTCGGTCGGCGAGATGGGTGAGGATCTCGGTGTCGACGTCGACCTGTCGGTCGTGCCGCTCAAGTACCCCGGTCTGCAGCCGTGGGAGATCTGGATCAGCGAGGCGCAGGAACGCATCGTCATCGCGGTGCCGCCGGCGAACCTCGATGCGCTCCAGGCGCTGTGCGACGCCTGGGACGTCGAGGTCACCGATCTCGGCCGCTTCACCGGTGACGAGCGCCTCGTCGTGCGCCACGGCGCCACCGGTGTGGTCGACATGCCGATGAGCTTCCTGCACGACGGCATTCCCCGGCGCGAGATGACCGCTGCCTGGACCGATCCGGCGCCCACCGACGTCACCGCCCCGGTGCCGACCGCCGAACACGTCCTGCAGTTGCTGGCGCACCCCAACGTGGCCTCCAAGGAGGACATCATTCGTCGCTACGACCACGAGGTCCGCGGCGGCACGGTGGTGCGTCCCTATGTCGGACCCGAGGCCGACGGTCCGGCCGACGCCGCGGTGCTCAAGCCGCTCGGCACCGACGGCCACAAGGCGGTCGTGCTCTCCAACGGCATCTGCCCGTCGGTCGGTCGCCACGACCCGCACGCCATGGCGTTGCTCGCGATGGACGAGGCGGTCCGCAACCTCGTTGCCGTCGGCGGCGACCCCGACCAGGTGGCTGTGCTCGACAACTTCTGCTGGGGCGACCCGACCAAGTCCGATCGGCTCGGTTCGCTCGTGCGGGCCGTGCAGGGCTGCACCGACGGCGCCCGCACGTACCGGATGCCGTTCATCTCCGGCAAGGACTCGCTGTTCAACGAGTTCGACGGCGAGGCCATCCCCGGCACGCTGCTGATCTCGGCGCTCGGGCTCGTGCCCGATCTGCGCCGAGCGATCGACTCCGCCGGCATGCAGCCCGGCGACGATCTCTGGTTGGTCGGCACGCACGAGGGGGCGCTCGGCGGTTCGCTCGCCTCTGACGTGTTCGGGCTCGGCGCCACCCAGGTACCGGCGCCGCTCGACGATCCGCTGCCTCGCTACCGAGCGATCCACGCCGCGATCCGCGACGGCAAGATCACCGCCGCCCACGACTGCAGCGAGGGTGGTGTCGCCGTGGCCGTCGCCGAGATGGCCGTGGCCGCCCGTCTCGGTGTGTCGGTCGTGGTGCCGGTCGATGGACTCGATCCGTTCACCGCGCTCGTCAACGAGGCGCCGGGTCGCCTCGTGCTGAGCGCCGCCCGCGAGCACCGTGATCTCGTCGAGGCGTTCCTCGGCGGGTTCGGGCGCCGTCTCGGCGAGGTCACCGCTGGCGACGACATCGTCTTCCGGGTGCCTGACAACACCGATGGCGACGGCATCGAGAGCCTGAGCCTCGAACTCATCCGGATTCCACTGGCCGATGCAGTCGCTGCGAACACGAAGGGAGTCGTCCAGTGAGTGTCCCGATCCTGATTCCGCACGCCTCCGGCACCAATCGTGATCTCGAGGCCGCTCAGGCGATCGAGCTCGCCGGCGGCAAGCCCACCATCGCCCACGTCAACGAGCTGCGCAGCGGCGCCGTCAAGATCGCCGATCATGCCGCAATCCTGCTGCCGGGCGGCTTCAGCTACGGCGATGCCCTCGGCGCCGGCGGTCGTCTGGCGCTCGAGCTTCGCACCTGGTTCGCCGACGAGCTCGCTGCTGCGGCCCAGGCCGGCCGTCCGATGCTGGGCATCTGCAACGGCTTCCAGGTGCTGGTGAAGGCCGGGCTGCTGCCCGGTCCGATGGGCGGGCCCCGGTCGGTGACGCTCACCGAGAACGCCGAGGGGCGCTTCGAGTGCCGGTGGGTCACGCTGAAGGTCGAGCCCTCGTGTCGTTCCGGCTGGCTCGGTGTGGTGGGCGGCACGACCATCCGCTGTCCGATCGCCCACGGCGAGGGCCGAGTGGCCGTCGCCGACGACGCGGTCGCCGCTCGCCTCGAGGACGGCCTCGTCGCCTTCCGCTACCTGGCCGACGGTGCCCGTCCCACCAGCGACGAGCCGGTTGCGGCCGGCGGCGCCTACCCGGCCAACCCGAACGGCTCGGTCAACGACATTGCGGGTATCTGCGACGACGCCGGCAACGTCGTCGGCCTCATGCCGCACCCCGAAGATCACGTGCTCGATTGGCAGCGCCCGTCGGGCCCCGAGGGTGGCTCCGGTCTGCCCTTGTTCGAGGCCTTCGTGGCCGCCGCCCGATGAGTACCGACTTCGGGCCTGGCCTCGCGCACCCGTTCACCGGGGTCGAGGCCGACGCGGTCGCTGGTCTCGGCCCCCTGATCACCGGCAAGGTCCGCGACATCGTCGATCTCGGCGACACGCTCGCCCTGATCGCCACCGACCGCATCTCGGCGTTCGACTACGTACTCGGCACCGTGCCGTACCGCGGGCAGGTGCTCAACGAGCTCGCCGCCTGGTGGTTCGAACAGATCGCCGATCTCGTGCCCTCGCACGTCGTGTCGGTGCCCGACGCCAACGTCACGATCGGCAAGACGTGCGACACGCTGCCGGTCGAGGTGGTCGTGCGTGGTCAGCTCTCGGGCTCGACCTCCACGGCGTTGTGGACGCAATACGACGCCGGCGCCCGCACGATCTACGGCCTCGACTTCCCCGACGGCATGCAGAAGAACGATCCACTGCCCGAGGCGATCATCACGCCCACCACCAAGGCCGAGCAGGGTGGGCACGACGAGCCGATCACCGAGCTCGAGATCGTCGAGCGAGGCATCGTCGATGCCGAGCTGTGGGAGCAGACCCGTACCGTCGCCCTCGAGATCTTCGAGCGGGGCCGGCAGGTCGCCGCCGAGGCGGGCTTGGTCTTGGTCGACACCAAGTACGAGTTCGGTCTCGATGCCGATGGCGTGCTGACGATCATCGACGAGGTCCACACCCCCGATTCGTCTCGGTACTGGCGGGCGTCGACGGTCGACGAGCGTCGGGCCGCGGGGGAGGAGCCGGAGAACCTCGACAAGGAGTACGTCCGCCTCGCCTACGTGCGCGACGGCTACGACCCTGCCGGAGGCAGCGACGGCACCGCGAGCGAGCCGTGGCCGCTGCCCGAGCAGCTCGCCCTGGAGGCCGCCGGGGTCTACCAGGAGACCTACGCCGCCCTCACCGGCCGCACGTTCGAGCCGGCGCCGTACCCGGCCGCCGAACGGGTCGTCGCGGCGCTGCACGCCAACCGCCGCTGAGACAAGTTTCTCGCGATTTCACCGTCCCACGCGAGGCGCGATGGGCGCGCGAACATGCAGACTGACGATGAACTTCCGGGGGAGGTACGGGTTCCGTGCAAGACGGTACGCGTGTCGGCGTGATCATGGGCAGCGACTCCGACTGGGAGACGATGTCGCGCGCCGCGGACATCCTCAAACAGTTCGGCGTCGCGTACGAGGCCCGGGTCGTCAGCGCCCATCGCACGCCCGAGTGGATGGTCGAATACGCCGAGACCGCCGAGGAGCGTGGGCTCGAGATCATCATCGCCGGTGCCGGTGGGGCCGCCCATCTGCCCGGCATGGTGGCCGGCCACACGATCGTCCCGGTGGTCGGGGTGCCGATCCAGAGCCGGGCGCTCAACGGCCTGGATTCGCTGCTGTCGATCGTGCAGATGCCGGGCGGCGTACCCGTCGCCACCATGGCGATCGGCGATGCCGGCGCCACCAATGCCGGGCTCTTTGCGGTGGCGATGTTGGCTCGACACGACGAGTCCCTCGGCACGGCACTCAAGGCCTTCCGGGCCGACCGAGCCGCTCAGGTCCGATCGATCGAACTCGAGCACTGAGGCCATGACCACCCCGCTGCCTCCCGGATCCACGATCGGCATCGTCGGCGGGGGACAGCTGGGCCGCATGCTCGCCCAGAGCGCCCGCCAGCACGGCTACGGCGTCGTCGTGCTCACCGGCGGCGCCGAGAACACACCCGCCGGTGTGTTGGCCGACGTCGAGATCACCGGGCCGTTCGACGATCCCGCCACCGTCGCCGTCTTCCTCGACGCGATCGACGCCATGACGTGGGAGTTCGAGAACGTCGACCCCGCCATCGCTGATGCAGCCGAAGCCGCCGGCGTTCCGGCTCGTCCCGCCGGCTCGATCATCGCCGCCGCCCAGGATCGCAAGCTCGAAAAGGAAGCGCTCACGGCCGCCGGTGTCGCCGTCGCCCCGTGGCGCCCGGCCGAGACCGAGGCCGAGCTCGCACAGGCCGTCGCCGATCTCGGTGTGCCGGTGATCGCCAAGACCGCCCGCTTCGGGTACGACGGCAAGGGCCAGGTCCGCATCACCGACCCGGCCGACCTGGCCACTGCGTGGGAGACCCTCGGCGGCGAGCGCCTCGTCGTCGAGTCGGTAATCGCCTTCGAGCGTGAGCTCAGCGTCGTCGTCGCCCGTGGTGTTGAGGGCGACGTCGTCGATCACGGCGTGATGGAGAACACCCACGCCAACCACATCCTCGACACGACGGTCGTTCCCGCCCAGGTGCCCGACACCACCGCCGAGGCGGCGCGCAAGACCGCCCATCTCGTAGCCGAGGGCCTCGGCCTCGTCGGCGTGCTGTGCGTCGAACTCTTCGACACCGCGGACGGCATCCTCGTCAACGAGATCGCACCCCGTCCCCACAACTCCGGTCACTGCACGATCGAGGCGGCGGCTGCGAGCCAGTTCGAACAGCAGCTGCGGGCCGTGACCGGCCAGCCCCTCGGCGATGGCAGCTGTGCCCCCGCCGCTATGGCCCAGATCCTCGGCGATCTCTGGGATGGCGGCGAACCCGACTGGACCGCCGCGCTCGCGCTCCCCGGCGTGCACCTGCACCTCTACGGCAAAGGTGACGCCCGCATCGGTCGAAAGATGGGGCACCTCACGGTGGTCGGCGGCGACGCCGAAGATGCACGACAACGAGTACTCGACGCCCGAGCGGCACTTGCTGCTCGCTCAGCCAACCAAGAACGGTGAATCATGTTCCCTCACGGTAAAGACCTCGGTGGCGAGGCGATCGACGGAGACGAACTGAAAGAGGAGTGTGGTGTCATCGGCATCCACGCTCCCGATCAGGACGCCGCCCGGCTCGCATTCTTCGCGCTCTACACCTTGCAGCACCGCGGCCAGGAGGCCGCGGGTATGGCCTCGGTCGACCACGGTGTCGCCCACGTCCACAAGGGGCAAGGTCTGGTGCCCGCCGTGTTCAACGAGGAGAACCTCTCCACCCTCAAGGGCGAGTACGCCATCGGGCACACCCGCTACAGCACCACCGGCGGCACCGGCCTTCGCAACGCCCAGCCGCACATCATCGAAACGATCGACGGTCCGCTCGGCATCGCCCACAACGGCAACCTGGTCAACGCCCACATCCTCCGCCGCCAGCTGCTCGAGCGGGGTGTGGGTCTGCAGACCTCGTCGGACACCGAGGTGATGATCCACCTCCTCACCGGCGGTTCGGGTGACTGGACGAATCGCATCAAGATGCTGATGGCGCAGGCCGAAGGCGCCTTCGCCCTCACGATCATCACCCGCGACGCCGTCTACGGCGTTCGTGACCCGTGGGGCTTCCGTCCGCTCGTGCTCGGCAAGTTCGATGGCGGCTACCTGCTCGCCTCGGAGACCTGTGCGTTCTCCGCCATCGGCGCCGAGCTGGTACACGAACTCAAGCCGGGTGAGATCTGCCGGCTCGACGACGACGGCTACCACATCGAGCAGGGCGCGGTGCCGAAGCAGCACGCCTTCTGCACGTTCGAGCAGATCTACTTCTCGCGGCCCGACTCGATCTATGAGGGCAAGCTCGTGCACAGCACCCGTCAGCGGCTCGGGCGAGAACTCGCCCGCGAGGCACCGGTCGAGGCCGATGTCGTCGTCGCGGTTCCCGACTCCGGCACGCCCCACGCGGTCGGCTTCGCCCAGGAAGCGGGCATCCCCTACACCGAGGGGTTCACGAAGAATCGCTATGTCGGTCGCACGTTCATCGAGCCGACCCAGGAGCTGCGCGAGTCGAAGGTACGGATGAAGTTCAACCCGCTCGCTGACAACCTCGTAGGGAAACGGGTGGTGATGGTCGACGACTCGATCGTGCGCGGCACCACCTCTGGTCCGCTCGTGCAGATGCTGCGCGACGCGGGAGCCAACGAGGTCCACGTTCGGGTGGCGTGCCCTGCGATCACCGATCCTTGCTACATGGGGGTCGACATGGCGGCCCGTGAGGATCTCATCGCGGCCAACATGGACGTCGACGCCATCGCCCAGCACATCGGCGCCGACTCGCTCGCCTTCTTGTCGATCGACGCCCTGATGCGGGGGCTGGAGACGCAGGAGGGCTACTGCAACGCCTGCTTCACCGGCGTGTACCCCTTCGAGGAGGAGCGCTTCGTCCAGCTGACGCTGAAGACGAAGGAGCAGTTCGCCACGGTCTGGGGCGATTGATGGGCGACACCGTCCTGGTCGTCGGTGGCGGCGGTCGAGAGCATGCGCTCGCCTGGGCGCTGGCGAAATCGCCGCAGGTCGACGAGGTCCTGCTCGCACCCGGCAACGCCGGAACCGCAGTGGAGCCCGGCTGTCGCAACCTGGGCGTGAAGGCCACCGACATCGACGGTGTCGTCGCGGCGGCGAAGGAGCATGCGGTGCGCCTCGTCGTCGTCGGACCCGAGGATCCGCTCGTCGCCGGCCTCGTCGACGCGTGCGAAGCCGCTGGCGTTCCGGCGTTTGGTCCGTCGGCTGCTGCGGCGCAACTCGAAGGCTCGAAGGCCCACTGCAAGGCGTTCCTGCTCGAACACGGCATCCCCACCGGGGCGGCCGACACGTTTGTCGACGCCGATGCTGCGCTCGCCCATCTCGACACGCTCGACGGAGTGCCCGTGATCAAGGCCAGCGGGCTCGCCGCCGGCAAAGGCGTGATCGTCGCCGAGTCGAAGCAGGAGGCCGCCGAGGCCATCCGCGACATCCTCATCGACGGTCGCTTCGGCGCCGCCGGGGCCGAGGTGCTGCTCGAGGAGCGCCTGTTCGGCACCGAGGTCAGCGTGCTCGCGTTCTGCGACGGCACCGACTTCTCGGTGATGCCCGCCGCCCAGGATCACAAGCGCCTGCTCGACGGCGACGAGGGCCCCAACACCGGCGGCATGGGTGCGTTCCATCCGTCGCCGATCGCCGACGACGCCCTGCTCGCCCAGGTCGGCCGTGAGGTCATCGCCCCGACGCTCGCCGCGCTCGCCGCCGAGGGCCGCCCCTACAAGGGGGTGCTCTACGCCGGCATGATGCTCACCGCCGCCGGCCCCAAGGTCATCGAGTACAACTGCCGCTTCGGTGATCCCGAGACCCAGGTCGTGTTGCCGTTGCTCACCTCCGACCTGCTCGATGCCTTCGAGGCGTGTGTCACCGGCACCCTCGCCGCCAACGAGCCCACCTGGGCCGACGCTGCGGCCGCCACCGTCGTGATGGCCTCGGCCGGCTATCCGGTCAGCAGCGCTGCTGCTGCCGCCATCGCCGGCCTCGACACCGCTGCGGCGCTCGACACCACGGTGTTTCACGCCGGCACCACTGCGGAGGGCGACGACATCCTCGCCACCGGCGGCCGGGTGCTCGCCGTCACCGCCGTCCGATCGACGCTGAGCGAGGCGGCCGAGGCCGCCCACGCCGGCGTCGACGCCATCGTCTTCGAAGGTGCGCAGCGGCGCACCGACATCGCCCGAGCCACCGCCGAGGTGCGTGCATGACCAACTACGCCGACGCAGGCGTCGACATCGACGCCGGCAACCGTGCCGTGAAGCTGATGGGCGACGCCGTTCGCTCCACCAACACGCCAGCCGTGCTCTCCGAGCTCGGCGCGTTCGGCGGCCTGTTCTCGACCGACGGTCTCGGTGAGGGCTCGGTGCTCGTCGCCTCCACCGACGGTGTGGGCACCAAGGTCGAGCTCGCCGCCCGCTACGGCGGCTGGAACGGCGTGGGCCGTGATCTCGTCAACCACTGTGTCGACGACATCCTCGTGCAGGGTGCTCGCCCGCTGTTCTTCCTCGACTACATCGCCACCGCGAAGCTCGTACCCGAGATCGTGGCCGAGATCGTCACCGGTATGGCCGAGGCCTGCAAGGAGGTCGGCTGTGCGCTGCTCGGCGGCGAGACCGCCGAGATGCCGGGCGTCTACACCGAAGGGTCGGTCGACATCGCCGGCACCATCGTCGGTGCGGTGCACCGCGATGCGCTCTGGCCCCGCACCGACGCGCTCAAGGCGGGCGACGTGTTGCTCGGTATGGCGAGCGACAGCCCCCACACCAACGGCTACTCGCTGATCCGGCTCCTGCTCGACCGCCACGGTGAGAACCCGCCCGAGGAGATGATCGAGTGGCTCCTCACGCCGCACAAGAGCTACCTCGGCGACGTCGACGAGCTCCGTGCCCTCGGTGTCGAGCCCAAGGCGCTCGCCCACATCACGGGCGGCGGCTTCTTCGAGAACATCCCGCGCGTGCTGCCCGACGGCATCGGCGCCGAGATCCAGCTCGGCACCTGGGATGTGCCCGCCGGGTTCCGTCACCTCATCGAGTTGGGTGAAGTGCCCGACAGCGAGTCGTTCCGCACCTGGAACATGGGCATGGGACTCATCGTCGCGATCGACGCCGACGACGCCGAAGCGGCCGCGGCGTCCGGCCATCCCGTCATCGGCCGCCTCGTCGAGTCCGAGACCGGCGAGGTGGAGCTGGTCGGGGACTGGCGATGAGCTCCCGTCTCGTCGTCTTGGCGACGGGGTCGGGTTCCAACCTGCAGGCGATCCTCGACGCGTGCGCCGGCGGCACGCTCGACGCCGAGGTCGTGCTCGTGGTCGTCAACCGCCGCAGTGCGTACGCAGCGGAGCGCGCGGCTGCGGTCGGCGTGCCGTCCGCGTACCGACCGATGGGGCCGTTCCGCGACGAGTTCCCCGACGACCCCCGGCGTGCCCGCGAGGCCTACGACGCCGCGCTCGCAGCCGAGGTCGCCGACGCCCACCCCGACCTCGTCGTGCAGGCCGGCTGGATGCACCTGTTCACCGCAGCCTTCCTCGACCGCTTCCCCGACATGGTCGTCAACCTGCATCCGGCGCTCCCCGGGGCGTTCCCCGGTGCGCATGCGATCGACGACGCCTGGACCGCTCATGAGACCGACGGGCTCGATCACACCGGCGTCATGGTGCACCTCGTGCCCGACGAGGGCGTCGACGATGGGCCCGTGCTGGCTTCTCGGCCGGTGCCGATCGAGCCCGGCGACACCCGCGAGCGCCTCGAAGCTCGTGTCCACGCGGTCGAGCACGAGTTGTTCGTGGCCACGATCGCCGACTATCTGAGGACTCGATGACCGACGCACCACCCACCGGCCGTGCCCTCTGGATCGCCGGCGCCCGCCCCCGCACGCTTCCCGCAGCGATCGTGCCGGTGGCGGTCGGTGCCGCCTGCGCCGTGGGGGAGGGCGTCGACGCCTGGTGGCGGGCGATCTTCGCCCTGATCGTGGCGCTCGCCCTCCAGGTGGGAGTCAACTACGCCAACGACTACAGCGACGGCGTGCGCGGCACCGACGACGAACGCCGGGTCGGTCCGCTCCGCCTCGTCGGCTCCGGCCTCGTGCCCGCCGCGTCGGTGAAGCGCGCCGCGCAGCTGTCGTTCGCCACGGCCGGCGTGTTCGGTGCCGTGCTCGCGCTCGTCGTCGGACCGGAGCTGTTCGTGGTCGGTGCCCTGTCGATCCTCGCCGGCTGGACGTACACCGGCGGGCCGAAGCCCTACGGCTACCTGGGTCTCGGTGAGGTCTTCG
>JBCBYI010000006.1:0-38758 GCA_039815945.1 Actinomycetota bacterium
TGTGGGTCGAGGGCGACGACGGCGAGTACCACGGCATCGACGGCGACAACGAGCTCCGCTGGCTCAATCACAGCTCCTCCCCGAACGTGGAGTTCGATGGTCCGGAGCTCTTCGCCCTGATCGACATCGAGCCCGACACCGAGCTGTGCTTCCACTATGGCGAGGAGTGGGAGCACATCGACTGACGGGTCAGTCGATCACGGCTCGAACCAGTGGGCAACGGGCCCGGCCCCGTCGAGGCCCGGCCAGCGCGTGGCCTCGAGCCGTTCGGTCACGAACGCCTTCGCCCGTCGGATCGCGTCGGTCACGTCGGCGCCGGATGCGAGTCCGACCGTCGTGGCGGCCGCGAAGGTGCACCCCGAACCTCGTACGTGGGGCGTGTCGACCCACGGCGATTCGAGGTGTTCGACCGAGCCGTCGGCCTGGACGATCACGTCGATGGCGGTGTGGCCTCGATCGGAACCGCCGGTCACCACGACCGTGCCCGCGCCGAGCGCGGCGAGACGATCGGCTACGGCGTCGACCTCGACCACGCTGGCGAGGGGTCGGGCGGCGAGCAGCGACGCCTCGCCGAGGTTGGGGGTCACGACCGCAGCGGCGGGGAGCAGCCGATCCCGGTAGGCCCGCTCGACCTCGTCGGCGACGAAGCGTCGACCACGACCGTCGACGAGGACGGGGTCGACGACCGGCGCCGGCAGGCGGCCCGACTCGACGCGGTCGACGAGCACGTCGACCACCGCAGCCGAGCCGAGCAGCCCGGCCTTGACCGCCGCGATCGGGAAGGTGTCGACGATGGCGTCGACCTGCTCGGCGACGAGACCGGCATCGACCGGCTCGACTCGGTCGACGCTGCGCAGGTGTTGGGCGGTGACCGCCGTGACGGCGACCGTGCCGTGCGCGCCGAGCGCCGCGAACGTCGTGAGGTCAGCCGCCAGACCTGCGCCCCCGAGCGGATCGTGGGCGGCGACGGTGAGCACGACGAGAGGAGGAGCGGCCAACACGGCATTGATCGTGACACACGCGAAGATGGGGCATGTCCACCCGCGGGCACCACCTCGTCGCCAGCCCCTCCCTCAACGATCCGAACTTCGACTTCACCGTCGTGTTCATGCTCGAACACAGCGATGAAGGGGCGCTCGGCGTCGTCCTCACCCGGCCGAGCGAGCTGCCCGTCAACGACATGTTCGAGGGGTGGCTCGCCCACGCGGCCGAACCTGCGGTCGTGTTCCGAGGGGGTCCTGTGTCGTTGTCGTCGGTGATCGCCCTCGGCGTCGCTGCGTCGGCGAGTCCCTCCGGTGCCTTCAACCCGATCGCCCACGGCATCGGCACGATCGACCTCGACGGCGACCCCGCCGATGTCGTCGCCCTCCAGGGCATTCGGCTCTTCGCCGGCTACGCCTCCTGGGCGCCGGGCCAGCTCGACGCCGAACTCGTCGACGACGCCTGGATCGTGCTCGACGCGGCCGAGGGTGATGTGCTCCATCCCGACCCGAGCGAGCTGTGGTGGACCGTCGTCGGCCGCCAGCGCGACGAGACCCGCCTGCTGGCGAACTATCCCACCGAGCCGTGGGTCAACTGAGCGTCGCGGTCACGACTCGAACGTGAACCGACCGTCGAGCTCGGCGAACACCAGGTCGGCCACCCACGAAGCCGCCGACCGCGAGAGATGCACACCATCGCCGACCCGGGCGGTGATCGTCTCGCCGTCGGGACCGCTGAGGCGTTCCCGGTAGTCGCCGTCGCCGCCGAAGAGATCCCAGATGTCGACAACGGTGACGTCGTCCCGGTCGGCCAGCACCTCGTCGGCGATCTCGTTGATGACCCGCACGCCCGCGTCGAGGTCGCCGTCGCGCATGGGCGGTTGGGTGACCCACAGCACGGCTCGACCGTCGGCGGCCACGATGTCGAGCGCCGTCGTCATCCGGGCTCGCCACTCAACCCGCCACGGTTCGCTGCCCTCGACCAGCCGCTCCCCCGCCGCGTCGACCATGTCCTGGTGGTCATTGGCACCGATGAACAACACGACGACCTCGGGGTCGAGTTCGAGCATCTGCGCAGCCCAGCGGGTCGGCCAGTCGAAGTAGTCGGGCCGGGCGAGGCTCGTCGAGATGCGGTCGTCAACTGCGACGTCGAGGGCGAGTCCGTCGCGTTCGCTCGTGATCGCCTGGCCCAGATAGGTGGCCTGGCTGTCGCCGGCGACGTACACACGAAGCGGCTCGTCGGCCGTGACGTCACGGCCCGGCGAGAGTGTCGTGGTCGTGGTGGTGCTCGTCGTGCTGGTCGTCGCCGACGACTCGTCGGCCGGTGTGATCGTGGTGGCCGGCGCCGCGGTCGTGGTGGTGGTCGTGACGACGCCCGCGGTCTCGGTGCGGTCGTTGTTGGCGTCACGAAGATCTCGGATCGAGTCGTAGGGCCGGTTCAGCGACAAGAAGTTGGCCACCCGGTCGACCCCTTCGGCAAGGGCGAGGTTGCGGTCGCGGGCGTCGCCGAACTCCTGACGCTCGGCGATCTCCACCAGCTTGCCCGTGGTGAGCAAGAGGGCGAGGAGGAGGCAGCCGAGCACGGCGATCACCACTCGCGGCGCAGCGATCGTGCGCTCGGTGAGGTCGTGCTCGCGGGCTGCGCGGAACTGTTCGTCGGTCCACGTCTCGCCCCGATCCCGGGGTCGGACGGCTCGTTCGAGGGGGTCGCTGGAATCCATGTCAGAACTGGAAGTAGATGAACTCGGAGACCCCTTCGGGTCCGAGGGCCACGACCACCATGATCCACAACGCGAAGCCGATCGCCATCGCGGGCGCGGGCACGGTGGAGAACATGGCGGACAGTTGGCGGGCGAGCAGGGGCGGAACGTACTGCACCGCGATCGTCGCGACGATGACGAGCAGGACCAGCGGGTTGAGCAGCTCGGGGGTCTGGGTCCACCCCGAGCCGAGGGCGGCGAACACGTCCCAGGCCGTGTCGAGTCCGCCGCCGGTGACGGTGCCGGCGTGGAAGACGACCCACCCGGCGCAGACGAAGTGGAACGTGACCAAGCGCCCCAGCCACAGCCGCCGCACGGCGAGTGGCGAGAACGGCACCGGCGAGGTCGGATCCTCTCGCCATGAGTCGACGTCGGCGCCGCTGTGCAGACGAGCGAGTTCGCGGATGCGGACGTCGGTGGCGTCGAACTCGACGTCGGGCTCGCTGCGGGCCTCGCTCAGCGCTCGCTCGACGGCGAGACCGAAGCCCTGGTACAGCCCCCACACCACGAAGACCCAGGCCGCACCGTGCCAGAGCCCGCCGAGCCCCATCGTGATCAAGAGGTTGCGATACGTCGCCGCCCGACCGCGGCGATTGCCGCCGAGCGGCACGTACAGGTAGTCACGCAGCCACCGCGAGAGGGTCATGTGCCAGCGACGCCAGAAGTCCTGCACCGAGACGGCGGCGTAGGGCCGGTCGAAGTTCTGCGGGAACCGGAAGCCCAGCAGCAGCGCCAGCCCGATCGCCATGTCGGTGTAGCCCGAGAAGTCGGCGTAGATCTGGATCGCGTAGCCGTAGATCCCGAACAGCACGTCCCACGCCGAATACTCGCCGGGCGTGCCGAACGCGTCGTTGACGATCGCCCGCCCGACGAAGTCGGCGATCACGACCTTCTTCACCAGGCCCCGAGCGAGCAACAGCGTGGCCCGACCCGCCTCGATGCGATCGGGGGTGCGCCCGGCCCGCAGCTCGGGCAGGAACTCCGTCGCTCGCACGATCGGACCTGCGACCAACTGGGGAAAGAACGAGAGGTACACCGCGAAGTCCAGCAACGGCGCCGGCGTCGCCTCCTGGCGGTGCACGTCGACCACATAGCTGATCGCCTGGAAGGTGAAGAACGACACCCCGACCGGGAGCACGATGTCGAGGGCGGGACTCTCCAGGCCGAACGAGTCCTCGAGACTCGACACGAAGAACCCGTAGTACTTGAAGAGCCCGAGCACGGCGAGGTCGAACACGACCGCCGTCCCCGTCAGGCGTCGGCGGCGCACCGGATCGGGTTGGCGGTGCACGGCGATCGCGGCGATCTCGTTGACGACGATCATGAGGCCGAGCAGGCCGAGGAAGCGCCAATCCCACGAGCCGTAGAAGACGGCCGAGGCGACGAGGATCAGGACCTTCCACGCCGTTGCGCGTCCGCGTAGCGCCCAGCTGAGGGGCAACACCACGGCGAAGAACACCGCGAACGTGAACGTGGGAAAGAGCACCTGGTCTCCGTCTGCGCCCGCTCGGCCGAGCGTACAGCGACGGCTCGGGACCTCCGGTGATGGCGTCGACGGGGTCGATCAGCTCGCCGGTGCGCCGTGACGACCAGCGCCCTCGGCGAAGCGGGTCGCGCCCTCGCGGGTCTCCCCTGACGCGACGGTCTCTCGACCGAGCAAGGTCTCGTGCAGGAGTGCCTCGGGCATCGAGAGCGACCACTGGTCCTTGGTCGAGCGCAAATCGCTGCGCAGACACCGCTGCGGAAGGGCGGCGAGTTCGTGAGCGAGCGTGAGTGCGTCGGCGAGTGCCTCGCCGGGCGCGCTGAGGCGGTTGGCGAGGCCGATCCGGGCCGCCTCGGGACCGTCAACCGCCCGTCCAGTGAGGATCATGTCGTTGGCGAACGACGCACCGACCAGTCGGGGCAGCCGGATCGTGCCGCCATCGACGAGCGGCACACCCCACCGCCGGCAGTACACGCCGAAGGTGGCGTTCTCGGCGGCGACGCGGAGATCGCACCACGCCGCGAGTTCGAGTCCACCGGCCACGGCGAAGCCCTCCACCGCAGCGATGACCGGCTTCGAGAGATCCATCCGGGTCGGGCCCATCGGGCCGGGTCCCGTCCGGTCGATGCGGTTGCCGTCACCGGTCGAGATGGCCTTGAGGTCGGCCCCGGCGCAGAACGTGCCGTTGGTGCCCGTCAGGATGGCCACCGCCAGCGAGTCGTCGGCCTCGAAAGCGGTGAAGGCCTCGAAGAGCGCCGTGGCCGTCGGCCCGTCGACGGCGTTGCGTCGCTCGGGGCGGTCGATGGTGACCACCAGGACGGCGTCATGGGTCTCGGTGTGGACGGTCATGGCCGGACGGTAGCCCTGCCTCCCCGCCCACCCCAAGCGTGTTGACAGCAACGAACACACGTTCGCTACACTGCGACGATGCTGGCGTACCAGACGAGCATGTTCGGGCAGGGAGCGCCGACGGTGGTCGACACGCATGTCGAGCGCACGTGGCTCGACGAGTTCACCTGGGTCGATCACGCCCACACCTGGCTGTCGGGCGCCGACGAACTCCTGGCCGACCTGGCCGCCTCGCTCCCGTGGCGCCACTCCCGGCGCCCGATGTACGGCCGCCTCGTCGACGAGCCCCGGCTGCACGCCCTGCTCGACGCCGAGACCCATCGCGACCGGCCCGTGCTCGACGAGATCACCGTCGCCCTCGAACGCCGCTACGGCGAGGGGCTCACCCAAGGCTTCGTCAACTACTACCGCTCCGGATCCGACTCGGTCGCCTGGCACGCCGACAAGATCGGGATCCATGAGGTCAACCCGATCGTCGCGATCGTCTCGCTCGGCGGGCCCCGCACCTTCGGCTTGCGTCCGATGGGCGGCGGAGCCGCCCACCGCTGGACCCTCGGGTCCGGCGACCTGTTGGTGATGGGCGGCGCGTGCCAACACGCCTGGGAGCACGCGGTGCCCAAGATGGCGAGCGCTCCTCCCCGCATGAGCCTCAGCTATCGCCACGTGGTCGATCGGCCCGACGGACCGCGCTGGTCGATCACCGTCGGCGATCGGGTCGACACGATCGGCCACTCGCGACCAGGCTGACCCGATGGCACCCCGACCCGTCGTCGTCATGGGGGTGGCCGGTTCGGGCAAGTCCGTCGTCGGGCGGGCCGTCGCCGAGCGCACCGATCGCCCCTTCGTCGACGCCGACGATCTCCACCCGCCGGCCAACGTCGCCAAGATGCGGCGCGGCGAGGCCCTCGACGACCACGACCGAGCGCCCTGGCTCGACGCCGTCAGCGCCGTCCTCGCCAACGGCGCCGGCACCGTCGTCGCCTGCTCCGCGCTGAAGCGTGTCTACCGGGATCGACTCCGGCGGCACGTACCCGAGGCCTGGATCGTTCATCTCGACGGCCCCACCCACGTGATCGCCGAACGCATGGCCGCCCGTACCGACCACTTCATGCCCCTCAGCCTCCTCGACGACCAGGTCGCCACGCTCGAGGCGCTCGCTGCGGACGAGCCCGGCATGGCCGTGTCGATCGAGGGGTCACTCGACGACGTGATCGCCGCCGCGCTCGACGCGCTCCCCTAGGGGTCGCCCGGCGCTTCGCCGAAGACGCCGTCGTCGCTCTTCGGGCCGATGAAGATCCCGTCGGCGGTGGCGCACAGCGTGTCGCCGTGATGGAACGTGCCTCGGGCGAAGGTCTTGCGTCCGTCGACCCGCTCGACCCACCCCCGCATCGTGATCGGCACACCGAGCGGCGTGAGCGACGAGTACCGGATCGAGAGGGTGCCGGTGAAGCCCGACACGTCGTTGACCACGCACGTGCACCCGAGGAGTTCGTCGAACACGCCGGCGACCACACCACCGTGCACGCCGCCGGGCGGTCCGTTGACGATCGCCTCGAAGGTGTGGGTGGCGTGCACTTCGGCTCGGTCGCCGACCTCGACGGTGGCGAAATCGATCGGCGGGGCGAGCGGGTTCAGCGTTCCGACGTAGGGGCTGTACGGGAAGAACCCGGCGATGCCGATCTCGAGGGCGCGATTGATGCGGCCCTTGGGGCCGGCGGTGAGGGTCTCGGCCATGCGCTGGGCGAGGTCGTCGTGGCGCAGCGAGGCCTGCATCCGGATGTCGTCGACGCCGCGTGCGTCGAGCCGCGCCGCCAGCGCGTCGAGCTGGGCGATCTCGACCGCGAAGTCCTCGCCGTCGAGTTCGGCGATCCGGGCGGCGACGTTGACCCGCCGCATGGCGTCGATCAGGTCTCGGGGTTCGTGCATCGGCGGCACCGTAGGGGCCTCGGCCGGTTCGCACCGAATCGCCCGCTCGGCGGTCGACCGGTACCATCCGCAACCGATGAGCCGCTTCACCGACCGCATCGCATTCCTCACCGGCGCCGCCAGCGGCGTCGGTCGAGCGACCGCCATCCGCCTCGCCTCCGAGGGCGCATCCGTCTTCGGCGTCGACGTCAACGAGGCCGGCCTGTCCGAGACGGTCGAACTCGCAGGCGACCTCGAGGGGTCGATCACGACCCGGCGACTCGACGTCACCGATGTCGCCGACATCGCCGCCGGCGTGGCCGAGTGCGTCGAGGCCCTCGGCGGGATCGACATCGTGGGCAACATCGCCGGCATCGCCCGTCACCATCACGTCGCCGACGTGAGCGAGGCCGATTGGGATCTCATGAACGGGATCAATCTCAAGGGACCGTTCTTCGTGGCCCAGGCCACGATGCCGCATCTCTTGGAGCGCGACGGCGTGCTGATCAACATCGCGTCGAACGCCGGCCTCATCGGACAGGCCTACACCGTGCCGTATTGCGCCACGAAGGGCGGCGTGGTCAACCTCACCCGAGCACTCGCGATGGAGTTCGTGAAGACCGCTGTGCGCATCAACGCGATCGCGCCGGGCGGCATCGACACGCCGCTGGTGCACAACTTCGAGCTGGCCGACGACATCGACTTCTCGTTGATGCAGAACCACATCGGCTACCGCGACCCCAGCTCGGCCGACCAGATCGCCGCCTTCTTCGCCTTCCTCGCGAGCGACGACGCATCGAACATCCACGGCAGCATCCTCAGCGCCGACGGCGGCCTCACCGCCGCCTGACGTGGCCGACCTCGACGCGTTCATCTTCGGCGTCGACCTCGACGGCGTCTGCGCCGACTACACGCTCGGCCTGCAGGGCAGCGTCTCGGCCCACACCGGTCGACCCCGCAGCGACTTCCCGATCGAACGCGACTGGGATTTCACCCAGTGGGGCTTCGGTCCCGGCGATTTCGAGTACCACCATCGCCGGGCGGTCGCGACCGAGCGGATCTTCCGAACGCTCGAGGTGATCCCCGGGGCGGCCGAGGCGCTGTGGAGCCTCTCCGACGCCGGCGTCTGGATTCGGATCATCACCCACCGGCTCTACGTCAACTGGGGCCACCAAGCCGCCGTCGCCGACACCGTCGCCTGGCTCGACGACGCCCGAATCCCCTACCGCGACCTCTGCTTCCTCGGCGCCAAGCCCCAGGTCGAGGCCGATCTCTACATCGACGACTCCCCCGGCAACGTCATCGGCCTCCGCAAGGCCGGCAACGAGGTGATCGTCTTCGACCAGCCCTACAACCGCGACATGGCCGCACCCCGAGCCGCCGACTGGGCCGCGGTCGAGGAGATCGTGATGGAGCGCTACGCCGAGTGGTCCGGGATCCACGGGGTGCAACCGGTCCTGCCGGGCGTCACCGAAGGCGATCGATTGCACGGACGGCGACCCACCTGAGTTCGCTAGGTTGAGGTCGTGACCGACGATCTCGATCAGCTCGACGCGGCGCTGCGCCGCGACATCCGCCGCCTCGGCAACCAGCTCGGCGACACCCTCGTACGCCAGGTGGGGCCCGACCTCCTCGATCAGGTCGAGCAGGTCCGCACCCTCGCCCGAGCCCTGCGGGAGGGCGACGACTCCGTCGGCAAGGAGCTCACCGACAGCCTCGGCGACACCGACGTCATCCGGGCGATCGAGCTGGTGCGGGCCTTCACGACCTACTTCCATCTCGCCAACACGGCCGAGCAGGTCCATCGCATCGACGACCTCGCCGAGAACCGCACCACCCGGTCGAAGCGCATCTCGGAAACGGTGACCCGTCTCGTCGAGCTCGGATTCGGCGCCGACGAGGTCGCGGCGGCCGTGAACAAGGTCCAGCTGTATCCGGTGTTCACCGCCCACCCGACGGAGGCGTCGCGTCGATCCATCCTCGACAAGCTGGCCGAAGTCGCCATGCTCATCGAGCAGCGGATGACCGAGAACGAAGAGCCGGTGGTCGCCCGAATCGACCGACGCATCGACGAGCTGCTCGACATGATCTGGCAGACCGACGAGCTTCGGCGAGAGAAGCCCGACCCGGTCGACGAAGCCCGATCGATCCTCTACTTCCTCGGCGAGATGCTCGAGCAGGGCGTGCCGGAGTTGCTCGACGACATCGACGCGTCGCTACGGACCCACGGGCTCCGGCTCGACCCCGACGCCCAGCCGGTTCGCTTCGGTTCGTGGGTCGGTGGCGATCGCGATGGCAACCCCAACGTGACGCCGCAGACCACGTGCGAGGTGCTCGACTTCCAGCGCGCTCGTGCGCTCCGCCTGTTGATCGCCGAGATCGAGGAACTCTCGGCCGAGCTCAGCATCGCCAGCGCGATCCGTGCGATCTCGCCCGAGATGGAGGCCCAACTCGAGGCCGACGACGAGGACTTCCCCAAGGTCCGGGCCCGCTTCCGGGCGCTGAGCGCCGGCGAGCCCTACCGCCAGCGCCTCTCGGTGATGCACCAGCGCCTCCTGGAGGCGGCGGAGACGCCGCCGGGGCCGCGTGCCTACGACCGGCCCTCCGAGCTCGCCGACGACCTCGACGTCCTCGCCCGGTCGCTGGAGGCCGCCGGAGGCTCGCTGATCGCCAACGGGCGCCTCACCCGGGTGCGGCGTCTCGTCGGGCTGGTCGGTTTCCATCTCGCCACGCTCGACATCCGTCAGCACGCGGCCAAGCACCATGCGACCCTGGCGGCCCTGTTCGCCGCGGTCGGGACCGACTACGAGGGTCTCGACAAGCCCGGTCGGGCGGCGATCCTGGCCGACGAACTCGGGTCGCCCCGGCCCCTCGCGGCACCGCAGACCGGCGACGCCGATGAGACCCGCGCCCTGTTCCAGGTGCTGCGCGAGCGCATGGACGACTACGGCGACGACATCATCGAGAGCTACATCATCTCGATGACCCAGGGGGTCGACGACATCCTCGCCCCTGCCGTGCTCGCTCGCGACGTGGGGCTGATCGACCTCTCCGCCGATGTCGCCCGGCTCGGTTTCGTTCCCCTCTTCGAGACGATCGGCGACCTCCGGGCGATCGGTCCGGTGCTGCGCGAGCTGTTCGCCATCCCGGCGTACCGCAAGCTCGTCGCGCTGCGGGGCGACGTCCAAGAGGTCATGGTCGGCTACTCCGACTCCAACAAGGACGGCGGTATCACCACGTCGCAGTGGGAGATCCACAAGGCCCTCCGCACGATCTCCGAGGTCGCCGACGAGAGCGGCATCGAGATCACCGTCTTCCACGGCCGTGGCGGCACGGTGGGTCGAGGTGGCGGCCCGACCCACGCGGCGATCCTGTCGCAGCCGGCCGGCGCCATCCGGGGGGCGATGAAGACCACCGAGCAGGGCGAAGTGATCGCCGACAAGTTCGGCCTGCCCGAGATCGCCAATCGCAACCTCGACCTCGCCTTCTCCGCGGTCGTCGAGGCCTCACTCGCGCATCGCAAGCCCCGCAACGCACCGGAGGACGTTGCGGTGTGGAACGGTGTCATGGAGACGATGTCCACTGCGGCGTTCGCCCGGTACCGGGCCTTCGTCGAACAGGACGGCCTGGTCGAGTACTTCAACACCGCCACGCCGGTCGAGGAGCTCGGCGCGATGAACATCGGCTCACGACCGTCGCGTCGCAAGGGCGGCGGCGACCTCTCCGATCTCCGGGCGATCCCCTGGGTGTTCGGGTGGACTCAGTCCCGCCAGATCATCCCCGGGTGGTTCGGCGTCGGCACCGCGCTCGAAGCGGCGATGGACGCCGGTCACGGCGATGCGCTCGCCCAGATGTACGGCAACTGGCAGTTCTTCCGAACCTTCATCTCAAATGTCGAGATGACCCTCGCCAAGACCGACCTCGCGATCGCCCGCCACTATGTCGCCAACCTGGTCGATCCCGCGATCCATCACATCCTCGACGATGTCGCCGCCGAGCACGAGCGCACGATCGAGCAGCTGAGTGCGATCACCGGCGGGGCGCTGCTCGCCGACCTCCCGATCCTGCGCCGCACCCTCAACGTGCGCGACATCTACCTGGATCCGATCAATATCCTCCAGGTCGACCTGCTCGCCCGCAGCCGGGCCGCCGACGTCGACCCGGTGGAGCAGGCCCGTCTGCAGCGGGCGCTGCTGTTGACCATCAACGGCGTCGCCGCCGGCCTCCGCAACACCGGCTGAGGACCGACCCGGCCGGGCCCGGCACGACCGGCCGGGGCGCGCCTACTTTTTCTGGAAGTTCGGCGTGCGCTTCTCGGCGAACGCCTTGGGGCCCTCCTTGGCGTCCTCGGACTGCATGACGGCGTCGGCGTAGCCCTTCTCGTGCTCCCAGGCCTCGGCCTCGGTCATGCCGACGGTCTCGTGCATGGTGCGAAGCACCGCCTCGACCGCCAGCGGGCCGTTGCCGGCGACGATGTCGGCGACCTCGAGCGCGTGGTCGAGGGCGGTGCCGTCCGGGACGACCCGGCTGATCAGGCCGAGCGACTTCGCTTCGGCGGCGCTGATGTGTTTGCCGGTCAGCAAGATGTCGGCCGCCTCGGCGTACGGGATCTGGCGAGGCAGCCGAACCGGCGAGCCGCCGGCCGGGTAGAGCGACCACTTCACTTCGGAGACGCCGAACTTCGCCGAGTCAGCGGCGATGCGAATGTCGGTTCCCTGGAGGATCTCGGTGCCGCCGGCGATGGCCACACCCTCGACCGCCGCGATGATCGGCTTGGTGGGCCGATACGTCTTGGTCAGCCCCTCGTAGATGAACGCGGCGCCGTGCTCGGCGAAGGCGCCCTTGACGTCCCAGTCGTCGTTCTCGTCGGCGTCGCCGGCGAGACTGCGCAGGTCCATGCCGGCGCTGAAGTCACCGCCCGTGCCGGTGAGCACGATGCAGCGGATCTCGTCGTCGGCCGAGGCGTCCTTCCAGGCGTCGCGCATGCGACCGAACATCTGCAGGGTCATCGCGTTCTTGCGCTGCGGACGATTCATGGTGGCGATCATCACGTGACCGCGCTTCTCGACGAGGAGATCTGGCATGGCCCGGACGGTAGGGCGCGCCCACCGTCGGGACCAAACGCACACCGCGCAGGATCAGTCCGGGAAGGGAACGTCGGGGTAGGTGCCGACGAGGGCATCGAGCTGGTCGACGGTGCTCTGCACCGTGCGGCACTCGACGATCTCGAGGAAGGCCCGCTCGCCGATGCTGAAGCCCGCCGCGAACGCCTGCCAGGTCTCCTGGCCGACCTCGAAGCCGGCCTCCTCGGCGGCACCGATGGGTTCGATCGCCACGAGGAAGTCGGCGCCGAGCCGAACGCCGGCGACCGCCTCGACCGAATCGCCGACCGCGAAGACGCCGGTGAAGGTCTCGGCGTCGCCGCTGAACGTGATGGCGAGCACATCCGCTCCGTCGGCGTAGCACTGGCGGCTGCTACCGAGGATCGTGTCGGGGGCCTGGACCGTGTTGGCCATCACCCACCCGACCTGGCCCTCGGCGATCAGGACCTCGTACCACTCGAGTCCGTCGGCGAGGGCCCGGACGCCGGTGCCGCTGACGATGCCACCGATCTCGGCCCCACCGACGAGCGTCCCGTCGAAGCCGGGCCTATCGAGGATCTCGAGCTCCCCGCCGCGACCGACCTCCCACTCGGCCGACGCGATCGGGCTGAGCGTCTCCAGCCCTCGGGCCGCGTCGACGGGCACCACCTCGGTGGCGAGCACCCATCGCCGCTCCCCCGCAGCCGAGATCTGCAGCCACTCGCGATGATCCACGAGCGCACGGCGACCCGTCGCCTCGAGCAGTTCGCCGGCCGAGGCGCTGACTTCGCCCGCGTCGGCGAGGCCGGGCGCCCTGCTGAGCAGGATCGAGCCGAACTCCCAGGCCTCGACCTGCGAGCCCTCCAGCGTGGGGAGCGTCTCGCCGATCTGGAGCACGGCCCCGGCCGGGAACCACAGCGGCTTGGCGTCGGCATCGACGATCATCTCGACGAACTCGACACCCTGGTAGAGCGCTCGGCGGCCGGTGGCGGACAGCACGTCGTCGCCGGGTTCGAAGAAGGCGTCGAGGCCGGCTTCGTCGGTGATCGGGTTGAGCTTCGCCTCCACCGTCGCGGCGCCGACGACGACGTACTCACCGGGCGCGATGGGGTCGAGCAGCGCCTCGCCCAGCTCCTCGTCGGTGATGGGGGCCGGCTCATCGGGACTGGGCTGCAGCGACCCGTCCCCCGGCGCCGGCTCGTCGGTGGCCGGCGCCGGATCGGTGTCGGGTGCGGGATCGGTTGACTCGGCGACGTCGGTGCTGGTGTCGGGATCATCGCTCCGGGTGACAACCACGGCGATGCCGGCGACGAGGACCAGCGCCGCCGCCATCGCGACGAGGCGAGGGACCAGGGTGGATCGGGGGGATCCGGTGATGGGACGCATGTCCGTGAGACGGATGACGTCGACATCGGTCTGCCCGACATCGGTCACAAGGTCGGCGACCGGCGAGGGGCGTTGCCCCGCTTCGGCGGCGATGCGCGCGTCGATCTCTTCCCAGTAGCCGTCGTCGGGCTCAGGGATCTCGTCGCGAAGGAAGCGGCCGAGTTCGTCGTCGTTCATGACTGCTCCCATCGGGTCAGGCGCTCACGAGCACGGCTGACCCGTGATGCGATGGTTCCTCGTCGCTCACCGAGGATCTCGGCGGCTTCGTCATAGCTGTGACCGAGCCCGACCGTGAGGGTCAACGCCGCCCGGTCGGCGGGGTTGAGACCGTCGAGCACCGACTCGAGCTCCAACCGATCGACCGCGCTCGTGGCGGCATCGGGCCCGGTCGGTGCCGCTGATCCGATCTCGTCGACGTCGTCGTGACGGCGGCGGCCCTCGTAGCGGAGTTCGTCGAGGGCCGTGCGGTAGACGATCGAGTGCAGCCAGGTCGACAGTGCGGCGCGACCGTCGTAGGTGTCGAATGAGCGGAACGCCTTCTCGTACGCCGTCTGCATGACGTCGTCGGTGCGGTGGCTGTCGCGCACGACGGCCCAAGCGACGCCCCGCAGGCGGTGGTCATGTTGTCGGACGTACGCGCCGAACGCCGCTACGTCACCGGCCAGCACTCGGCGCTCGAGATCCGAACTCACACAGGTCACAGTGCCTGAGACGCCCGACGGGGCTGCGGATCTGCACGAATCCCGAGAAAATTCTCTCGACCGCTCCCCTACACCCGGACCTGCGTCTCGCCGATGGGAAGACCGTGCGCAGCAAGGTCGAGATCGTCCAGATCCGAGCCGTCGACGTCCAGAGTGGCGACGTCGTGAACCGCCGCGGCCCGAATCGCGAGGGCTGGGTCGAAGTCGCCAAGCTCGAGGAGCTGGAGAACGGCAGCTTTGTCGTGCACGACGAGTCCGGCCGCGATTCGTTCACGGCGACCTCCTATGACCTGCTCTGGCTGCAGGTGATGCACGAGCTCCGGGAGAACTCTCATCTCCCGGTGTTGGGGTGACTCAGACGTTGCGCGGTTCGGTGGCGGCGGTGTGCACCGCATAGACGCAGCCGGCGACAGCACCGAGGGCCGCGAACACCAGATGCTCGACGAGCACGGCCGTGGTCCCGTCGGTCTCCCACAACGTCGGCCCGTCGAGATCACCCTTGATTGCGAGGATCACGGCGGTGGCCACGGCGACGGCGAAGCCGCCGAGCGCGGCGTTGACCGAGCGCCGCTGGGTGAGCCCAGCGCCGAGCGACCCGTCGATCGCCGGCCACGCGCCGGCGACGATCAGCGGGGCGAAGTGATACGTGTTGGTCGGCGTGCGCGCGGCCAGGAGCGCCCACAAGACGGCGGCGACGAGGGCCGCCAGGAACCCGGCCAGGCGCAGCGCCTCACGCACGGGCCGGTCTCCAGGTCCGGCCCTCGACCTCGCCGAAGAGCTGCGCAGCGACCTTCTGCAAGCCGTAGCTCCATGTCGGATAGGCGTGCACCGTCTGAGCGAGCCGCCCCGCAAACGCCCGGGTCCGCATGGCGAACGCGACCTCGTTGATCATCTCGCCGGCGCGGTCGGCGACGATCGTAGCCCCGATCACGTTGCCGCCACCGGCGTGGCGCGTCACCAGCTTGGGGCCGGTGATCAACATGATGAAGCCGTCCTCTCGGCCGTCGGTGATCGCCCGATCCATCTCGCTCATCGGGAGTTCGACGACCCGGGCCGAACCCGTCGCGGCCGCCTCGGCCTCGGTCATCCCGACCCGAGCGACCTCCGGGCTGGTGAAGGTCACCCACGGCGTGTGGTGGGTGCGATATCGACCGCGGATGCCCTTCTTGAGGGCGTTGCCGGCCGCGAGGCGACCCATCTCGTCGGCGGCATGGGTGAAAGGCAGCTTGCCGGTGACGTCGCCGACGGCATACACGCCGGAGATCCCGGTCTGGAGCCGATCGTCGGTCTCCACGTGGCCGCGTTCGTCGAGCGTGGCACCGAGGTCCTCGAGGCCGAGTCCCTCGGTGTTGGGCGTGCGACCGACGGCCACGAGCAGCTGGTCGACGGCGATCGTGCGCTCGCGGGCGGTCAGGTGAACCTCGGCACCGGACGGGGCCACGGCGCCGATGGTCGTCCCGGTGAGGATCTCGACGCCGCGGCGACGCAAGGCGGCCTCGACGATCGCCGACGCCGCGGGCTCCTCTCGGGGCAGCAGCCGGTCCGCGCCCTCGACGAGGGTCACCTCGGTGCCGAGCACCGCGAAGGCCTCGGCCATCTCACAGCCGATCGCACCACCGCCGATGATGCCGAGCCGGGTCGGCTGCGACGCGAGGGAGAAGATCGTCTCGTTGGTGTGGTGGGGCGTGTCGGCGAGTCCGGGGATCGGCGGGGCCGAGGCCCGTCCCCCGGTCGCGACGATGATGCGCGGCGCGCTGATGCGCCGCTCACCAACCGCGACGGAGTCGTGGGTCACGAGGCGGGCTCGGTCCTCGATGAACGACGCGCCGTGCTCCACCAGCACATCGGCCGTCTCGGTCGCCGCGATCCGGTCGACGGTCGCGTGGACGCGTGCCATCGCCTCGTCGAACGACGCTCCGCCCCGGGCCGCCGACAGCAGCGTCTTGGAGGGTACACAGCCGGTGAACGTGCAGTCGCCGCCCGGCGGACCGTCGTTGATCATGAGCACGTCGGCCTTCGCCCACAGTGCAGCCCGGAGGGCGCCGAGGCCGCCGGCCCCACCGCCGATGATGATCAGGTCGTGATCCACGGAGCGGAAACCTCTTCGCTCACGACTGCATTCCGTCGAGGCGCCGGGTCAGGCGTCGTCGAGGGCGGTACGGAACTCGGCGACCAGTTCGCCGACCCCCTCGGGCCCGGCGTGGTCGAGCATGCGTTGCACGACCGCTGAACCGACGACGACGCCGTCGGACACCCGGGAGACCTCGACGGCCTGCTCGGGCGTGCCGACGCCGACGCCGACGAGCACGGGCTTGTCGGTGACGGCCTTGAGGCGCCCGGCGATCTCGACCGCCGACGCCGCGAGCGCCGAACGGACGCCGGTGATGCCGAGCAGACCGACGCCGTAGACGAAGCCGTGGGCCCGCTCGACGATCATCGGGAGTCGCTCGTCGGGTGCGGTCGGCGCGGCCAACATCACCGTCTCGATCCCGGCCTCGTCGGCGGCTGCGGCCCAGTCACCGACCTCCTCGAGCGGAACGTCGGGCAGGATGCAGCCCGACACCTCGGCTGCGGCCAGGGAGTTGGCGAAGCGCTCGAACCCCATGTGGAACGCGATGTTGCCGTAGGTCATCACCGCGGTGGGCACGCCGATGTCAGCCCCACGGAGATCGTCGAGGATCGACTGCGGCGTGACACCTGCATCGAGCGCCCGGTCGTTGGCTTCCTGGATGGTCGGACCGTCCATCACCGGATCCGAGAACGGCATGCCGATCTCAATCGCGTCGGCGCCGGCCGCAGCGACGGCGCGAACCGTGTCGAGCCAGTCGTCGCCGAGCCCTCCGGTGACATAGGGGACCAGGCACTTGCCGCCCGCGTCGATGCGCGTGCGCAGCGCCGACTCCAGGGCACCCGTCATGAGCCGAGTACGTCCATCATCTGGTTCACGTCCTTGTCGCCCCGGCCGCTCATGTTCACGAGAACCGTCTTGCCGGCGACCTCGTCACGCATCTTGGCGATCCACGCGAGGGCGTGGGCGGATTCGAGGGCGGGGATGATGCCCTCGGTGCGCGAGCACAGTTGGAACGCCTCGACGACCTCTTCGTCGGTGACCGGCTCGTAGCGGGCCCTGCCCACGGCGGCGAGATGGGCGTGCTCGGGGCCGATGCCCGGGTAGTCGAGCCCGGCCGAGATCGACTCGGCTTCGAGGACCTGGCCCCACTCGTCCTGCATCAGGTAGCTCTTCGAGCCGTGCACGATGCCGGGCACGGCACGACCGACCGCCGCACCGCCGGCAGGCTCGGCACCGATCAGCTGGGCGTCGGTGTCGGCGAAGCCGGCGAAGATGCCGGCGGCGTTGGAGCCGCCACCGACGCAGGCGACGACATAGTCGGGCACGCCACCGTCGAGGAGGTCGGCGCACTGCTCGCGGGACTCGTCGCCGATGACGCGGTGAAACTCGCGCACCATCCACGGGTACGGGTGAGGGCCCATGACCGAGCCGAGGCAGTAGTGGGTGTCCTCGACGGCGGAGACCCAGTAGCGCATCGCCTCGTTGACGGCGTCCTTGAGGGTCTGGCTGCCGGTCTCGGCGGCTCGGACCTCGGCGCCGAGCAGCTGCATGCGGAACACGTTGAGCTTCTGCCGCTCGATGTCGACGGTGCCCATGTAGACCACGCACTCCATGCCGAACAGGGCGGCGGCGGTGGCGCTGGCGACGCCGTGTTGACCGGCGCCCGTCTCGGCCACGATGCGGGTCTTGCCCATGCGCTTGGCGAGCAGCGCCTGACCGAGCACGTTGTTGATCTTGTGACTGCCGGTGTGGTTGAGATCCTCGCGCTTGAACAGGATCCGGCATCCGAGCTCCTCGCCGAGGCGGTGACACTCGGTCAGCGGCGACGGGCGGCCGGCGTAGGTGCGCAGCAGGTGATCGAGTTCGTCGCGGAAGGCGGGATCTCCCCAGGCGTCGCGGAACGACCGATCGAGTTCTTGGCAGGCGGGCACCAGGGTCTCGGGGACGTACATGCCACCGAAGTCGCCGAAGCGACCCGCGGCAGTGGGTTCAGCCATCGTCATGTCAGAAAATCCTCTTCCCAGTCGTACGGGGCATTCTCCGTCATCCCCGGCCGCAACGCCTCACCGGGCAGGTCGGCGCCGGCGGCTTTCGCGTTGGCGATGAACTCGCGGAGTCTGACGGGATCCTTTTGGCCCGGGGCCCGCTCGACCCCGGTCGCGACGTCGACCCCCCATGGGCGGACCCGGGCGATCGCATCGGCGACGTTGCCGGGATGAAGCCCACCGGCGAGCAGGATCCGGTGACCGGCGGTCGGCGCTCCTTCGGCGAGTGACCAGTCGAAGACCTCGCCGCTGCCGGGTTCGACGCCGTCGATCATGATCGCGTCGGCCCCGTAGTCGGCGACGTGGGCCAGCCCGGGATGACCGCCGGCGAACGCCTTGATCACGACCGGGACTCGGGCCCGGACCTGGCGGGTCTGTTCGGCGGACTCGTCGCCGTGCAACTGCGCGGCGCGCAGTCCGGCCCGCTGCACGATCTCCACGACCCGCTCGGGCAACTCGTTGCGGAAGATGCCGACGGTCATCGTCTCGGGCGGCAGGCGCCGGACGATGTCGCGGGCCCGGTCCACGGCGATCTGGCGCTTCGACCCGGGCACGAAGTTGAGGCCGAGCGCGTCGGCGCCCATCCCGACCGCGAGAAGGGCGTCCTCCTCGGTGGTCACGCCGCAGATCTTGACGAACACCCTGTGGAAACTACTCCGCGAAGGGGCCGGTGCGACCGGATTTGGCCTCAGGCGAGTCCGCGGAGACGCCGGATCTCACCCGCCGGATCACCCGACGTGACCAGGGTCTCGCCGACGAGGAGTGCGTGATACCCCGCCTCGGCGAGTGCTGCGGCGTCGGTGCGGTCTCGTACGCCCGACTCGGCGACCCGCACGACCCCCTCGGGCATCTGTGGCGCCATCCGCACCGCCCGCTCCTGGTCGACCTGGAAGGTCACCAGATCGCGCTGGTTCACGCCGACGAGGTCGCCGTCGACGGCGAGCGCCCGTTCGAGTTCGGGCTCGTCGTGGATCTCGATGAGGGCGTCGAGGCCGATCTCCTTGGCCAGCGCGTGGAAGTCGGCCAGCTCGGCGTCGTCGAGCGCGGCGGCGATGAGCAACACACAGTCGGCCCCCATCAGCCGGGCATCGACGACGTCACGGGCGTCGACGGTGAAGTCCTTGCGGATGACGGGCAACGCCACCGCCGCTCGAGCGGTCTGGAGATCCTCGACCGAGCCACCGAACCAGTCGGTGTCGGTCAGCACGGACAGACACGACGCGCCGCCCGATGCATAGGTGCGAGCCAGGTCGGCGGCATCGAGGTCGGCGAAGAGATCGCCCTTGCTCGGCGATCGGCGCTTCACCTCGCTGATCACCGCGATTGGCTCGGTGCCGGCGAGCGCGGCGCGAAAACCCCGCGTCGGCTCGAGGTCGACACATCGCTCGACGAGGCCGTCGAGCGACCGCTGATCGGCTGCCGCCGCAGCGCGGTGCGCCTCGAGGATCCGATCGAGATAGGTCTCGGGCAGGGCTACAGACCCTTGCCCGAATCCGGGGTGAGCATGATCAGCTCGGGCGCACCGCCGAGGATGTCGCCGAGCGCGCCCATCAGCGCCTTCATCGCGTCGGAGCCGCTGTGGACGGCCATCGCGTCGGCGTCGGTGTAGAGCTCGAAGATGTAGGCCATGTGATCGTCGTCGTTGGCCCAGTTCAGGATGTAGATCTCGGTGCCCGCCTCGGCTTCGACGGCAGTGGCCATGTCGGCGAAGGCGGCGAGGAACGCGTCCTTCGAGCCTTCCTTGATCGGGAGCTTGGCGAGGAGTGAAACCTTGGACATTCGGCGCATCGTACGGCCCGCACGCCGCGACGACGAATCAATCCCGCGATCAGGTGTTGCGCTCGCTCCGGGCGGCCATGCCGACCGCGATGATCGGGGCGATCATGAACGACAGGCCGCCCAGCAACATCGAGATCAGCCCCAGCGTGACCAGGACGAGGATGCCCACGAGCGCGCCGAAGGCGAGCGACACGAACCCACCAACGATGAGCGTCGCCGGCATCAGCTGGAACCATCGGGGCAGGCTGCTGTTGGTGATCGGCCGATCGTCTCGCTCGTCGAAGGAGTCTTCGTCGTCGTCGCTGAGATCGAACGGCCGGAAGGTCTGGCCCGCCGTGGTCGATGCCTGGAAACCACCGGTCGGCCGCTGCCCTCGCTCCGCCCGGAGCCGCTGGCGGTCGTAGTACGAGCGTTCGTCGACGTCGCCGAGCACCGCCCACGCCGCGTTGATGTCGCGCATGCGGTCCTCGGCCGACAGACGGGCCGTCTCGGACTCGGTGTGGAAGTCGGGGTGGGCGTCGCGAGCGGCTTTCAGGTACGCCTTCTTGATCTCGCTCATCGATGCGTCGGGCGTGACACCCAAGACCTCGTAGTGACCCACGGGGGCAGCGTAGGGCCTGTGTCGGCGGTTGTTCGCACGGGGCTTCACACGTTCATCACATCTGTGAGGCACGATCGTGGCCATGAGCGACGAACCCGTCATCGTCATCGTCGAAGACGATCCGAACATCGCCGATCTCGTCGAGCTGTACCTGCGTCGCGACGGCTATCGGCCCTATCAGGCGGCCACCGGTGAACGGGCGCTCGAGGTCATCGCCGAGCGTCGACCGAAGCTGATCCTGCTCGACGTCGGGCTGCCCGGCGAACTCGACGGCCTCGACGTGTGCCGGGCCGTGCGGAGCGAGTCCGACGTGCCGATCGTCTTCCTCACCGCTCGCGACGACGAAGTCGACCGGGTCCTCGGCCTCGAACTCGGCGCCGACGACTATGTCACCAAGCCCTTCTCGCCCCGTGAGCTCGTCGCCCGGGTGAAGGCGATCCTGCGCCGCAGTGGTGCCGGCTCCGTCGGTGCGGACCGGCCATCACCGATCGACCTCGGCTGGGATCTCGTGGTCGATCCGGGCCGCCGCGAGGCGACCCTCGGCGGCGAGCCGGTGGCGCTGGCCACCCGCGAGTTCGATCTCTTGCAGTACCTCGCCGAGCACCGGGGACTGGCCCTGTCGCGCCGACAGTTGCTCGACGGTGTGTGGGGTGAGGGCTGGATCGGCGACGACCGCACCGTCGACGTCCACGTCCGTCAGCTCCGCAAGAAGCTCGGTGATGCCCTCCAGCTCGAGACCGTCTGGGGCGTGGGGTACCGCCTTGACTGACCGGAGCATCTCGTGAGGCGGCGGCTCACCGTCGCGATCGTCGGCATGGTCGTCGCCGCGCTCTTGCTGACCGGCGTCGGCACGATCACCCTCACCGCCATCAACGACCGGGCTGACACCGAAGCGGATCTCCGCGACACGGTCGAGTCGCTCAGCGAGCTGTTCGTGCAGCTCACGATCGCGCCGCGTGTCGATGAGCCGAACCAGAACACCCGGGATCGGCTCCAGGCGTTCGCGGAGAGCCTCAGCGTGGACGGCATCGGCATCTTGATCCTTCCTCGCAGCACGGACCCCATCGGCGACCTGCCGGTCGGCGTCGAGATCGAAGACCTCGACCTCGACCTCCTCCAGACGGGTGCGACCCAGAGCAACCGACAGGGCGACGTGATCTGGGCGGCCCGCGGCGCGACCAACCGCAACGGCCTGCCCCAGTTGCTGGTCCTCACCGACGACCCCGATCCGATCCTGCTCCCGGCCTTTCGGTGGTTCCTCGTCGCCTCGGTGGCGACGATCATCGTCGCCGGGCTGGTCGCCGCTCGGCTGAGCCGATCCCTGACCGGGCCGATCCGAGCCGCACGCGACGTCACCGGTCGCATCGCCGACGGTGACCTCGATGCCCGCATCCCCGACGGAACGGCCGACGGGACCGACGAGGTCGGCGACCTCGTCACGTCGATCAACTCCATGGCCGACAATCTCGAACGCTCCAAGGCGCTCGAACGGCAGTTCCTGATGTCGGTGAGCCACGACCTCCGCACCCCGCTCACCTCGATCAAGGGCTACGCCGAGGCGCTGGCCGACGGCGCAGTCGATGATCACGTGCGGGTCGGCGGAGTGATCGAAGCCGAGGCGGCCCGGCTCGAACGGCTCGTCGGCGATCTGTTGCTGTTGGCTCGCCTGGAGAGCACCGACTTCCCGCTCGATCGCCGCACGGTCGATCTCAACGGGCTCGTCGATGCCGCAGTCGTCGGGCTCGAACACGAGGCCAAGGAGCGCGACGTCTCGCTGACCGGCCGGGTTGCCGACGCCCCGGTGTGGGTCCATCTCGACCCGGACCGCTACGCCCAGATCGTGGGCAACCTCGTCGGCAATGCCCTCCGCTTCGCGAACGACGAGGTCGTCGTCACCCTCTGGCAGGCCGAGGGGCGGATCCATCTCGCCGTCGGCGACGACGGACCCGGCATCGCCGACGCCGACCTGCCCCACGTGTTCGAGCGGCTCTACGTCGCCAAGCACAATCCGGCGGTGAAGGAGAGCGGCAGCGGCCTCGGACTCGCGATCGTGCGGGACCTGGTCGAGCGGATGGGCGGCTCGGTCACCGCCCGACGCTCGGCGCTCGGCGGCGCCGAGTTCGTGGTCAGCTTCTCGCCGGCTCCACCACCGACGCCGTGACCGAGCCGACAGTGACCTGATCACCGAGCTCGACCTTGCGCATCATCGGGGCGAGAGCGACATCGCCGGCCGCCGAGGTCACCACACCGACGACATCGGCGCCGGCCCTGACCTCGTCGCCGACGGCCATGTCGCCGTCGGCCTGCAGCACCCGGATCGGGCGGGGCACGTTCCCCCCGCGGCTGTCGATGCGGGCGACCAGTTCCTGGCCCGTGTAGCAGCCCTTGGTGAAGCTCACCGACAGATCGATGAGCTGCTGGCCACCCTCGCCGGGGATCGTGTCCTCGGTGAGCTCGGTGCCCATGCGAGGCATACCGGCGAGGATGCGCTGACGCTCGTCGGTGGGGTCGGCGGCACCGGGCCACGTGACCGGGGCGTCGATCGACGCATCGACCGGCTCGATCGTGGCGTTCGTGCGCAGCAGAAAGCGGCTCAGCCGGGCGACGAGGGTGTCGCGGTGGCCGGCTTCGACGTCGAGCAGAAAGGTCTCGTCGTCGACTCGCTGGATTCGGAACCAGGCGTCGACTTTGCCGGTCGGCTGCAGCACGAGCGACCAGGCAACGTCGCCAGCGGCGAGTGCCTGCACGTCCTGACTGATCTGACCCTGGAGGTACGCAGCGGCGTCGGGGCCGCTGACACGGACGGTCTCACGGGTGCTCATCAGGGGGACTCCGGGGATCGGGCGGCCCGGCGGGCCGCGCTCATGCGGCGGGCGGCCGGCACGGCGGCGAGCAGTGCCTTGGCCTTGTTCTGACACTCGAGATGCTCGTCGGCGGCGACCGAGTCGGCCACGACACCGGCGCCCGCCTGCACCGAGGCGCGGCCGTTGCTGACGAGCATGGTGCGGATCGTGATGGCGGTGTCGATGTTGCCGGAGAAGTCGAGGTAGCCGACGACACCGCCGTAGGGGCCTCGCTTGACCGGTTCGAGTTCGTCGATGATCTCCATCGCCCGCACCTTCGGCGCACCGGAGAGGGTGCCGGCGGGCAGTGTGGCGCGCAGCACGTCGATCGCCGTCTTGCCCTCGGCGAGTTCGCCGCTGACCTGTGACGTGAGGTGCATGACGTGGCTGTACTTCTCGAGCGTCATCATCTCATCGATCCGCAACGAACCGAACTCGACGACGCGACCGACGTCGTTGCGGGCGAGGTCGACGAGCATCACGTGCTCGGCGATCTCCTTGGGGTGCTCGACGAGCTCGGCGGCGAGGCGACGATCGTGCTCCTCGGTGGTGCCCCGCTTGCGGGTGCCGGCGATGGGACGGCTGATGACTCGATCCTCCAGCAGCTGCACCATCGGCTCGGGCGAGCCACCGACGACCTCGAGGTCGGCGTGGCGCAGGAAGTACATGTACGGACTCGGGTTGACCTGGCGAAGCACCCGATAGAGGTCGAACGCTTCAGCGTCGAGGTCGAGATCGAATCGCTGGGCGAGCACGACCTGGAAGATGTCGCCGGAGAAGATGTACTCCCGGGCGGCCTCGACCGCCGCGCAGTACTCCACCTCCCCCATCGTGGAGGTGACCTCGGGCAGCGGGTCCGCCGGATCGGGCAACGCCATGAGGGGTTCGGCGATGGCCTGGGCGCCGTCGGCTGCGAGTCGGTGAATCTGGGCGACCGCCGCGTCGTAGGCCGCTCGGAGATCGGTGTCGGGGTCGATGACGACGTTGGCGAGCAGGGTGACCCGTTGGCGCCAGTGGTCGTAGACGGCGAGCTCGCCGATCATCGAGATGACGGCATCGGGATGGCTGAGGTCGTCGGTGGGCATGTCGGGCAGGTGCTCGACCTCGCGGACGACGTCGTAGCCGAGATAGCCGATCAAGCCGCCGTGCAGCGGCGGCAGCCCATCGAGCTCCGGCGAGCGGTAGTGCTCGAGCAGGCGCTCCAGGGCGTTGAGCATCCCCTCCGCCGGGTCGATGTCGATGCCGAGATCACCGATGACCCGCAGCTCGCCGTCTTTGGAGACCAGGGTGCCCTGCGGGCGGCGGCCGATGAACGACCAGCGACTCCAACGATCACCGTTGTCGACCGACTCGAGCAGGAAGCCCTCGTCGTCGCCGACCACCCGGGCGAACGCTGCGACGGGCGTCGTGAGGTCGGCGAGGACCTCGGCCCAGACGGGCACGACCGTATGGTCGGCGGCCAGCGCGGCGAACTCGTCGAAGTCGGGGCGGATCTGCATCAAAGGAAGCGCAGCGTCTCGGCGTCCTCGACCGCCCGGTAGTAGCAGGTCTGGCGGGTCTGGCCCGTCTCGTCCTTGGTGTGACACACACCAGTGCCGGCCTTGCGAACCTTGTAGATCAGGCTGTTCTGCTCACAGTTGACCGCGACGTCGACCAGATCGAGCACGTCGCCCGACGTCGCGCCCTTGTGCCAGATCTGTTCGCGCGAGGTGCTGTAGAGCACGGCCGATCCGCGGGCGAGGGTCTCGCGGTACGCCTCTTCGTTGGCGTACCCGATGAACAACACGTCGCCGGAATCGGCGTCCTGGAGCACGACCGGAACGACCTGGTGACCCGCCCGACCGATCTTGCCGATCTTGTCGAAATCGAGTTGGACCTCGAGGCCCTCTTCCAGTGCTTCGCTCATGACGGCCAGCGTATTGGGTCCGGATGCCTGCCCGTGCCTAGATTTCGCCGGATGGACGCCGAACTCGCCCGCCTCGACGCCGTCGGTCTCGCGGAGACGATCCGCCGCGGTGACCTCTCCCCCGCCGAAGCGCTCGAGTCGAGCATCCGCCGCATGGAAGCGGTCGACGGCGAGATCAACGCGGTGATCCACCGGCACCTCGACGAAGCCCGCGCCGCCGTCGATCGACTCCCCGACGGGCCCTTCCGGGGCGTGCCGATGCTGATGAAGGATCTGTGGGCGTGTGAGGCCGGTCGGCCCCATCACCAGGGCGTGCAGGCGCTCAAGGACCACGGCGCGCTCGCCGACCGTGACTCCCACCTTGTCGAGGCCTACCGAGACGCCGGCTTCGTGTCGTTCGGCCGTACCAACACCCCCGAACTCGGCGCCGGTGCCACCACCGAGCCCCTCGCCTACGGCCCGTCCCGCAACCCCTGGAACCTCGACCACGGGCCCGGCGGCTCGTCGGGCGGTGCCGCCGCCTCCGTCGCCTCCGGGGTGGTGCCGGCCGCGAACGCCAGCGACGGGGGCGGTTCGATCCGCATTCCTGCGGCCATGTGCGGTCTCGTCGGCCTCAAGCCGAGCCGGGGCCGGATCTCGATGGGCCCCCACATGGACGAGTGGGGCAATTCGGTGCAACACGTCGTCTGCCACACGGTGCGCGACTCGGCGGCGATCCTCGACGCCACGATCGTGCACGTCCCCGGCGACGGCGTCATCGCGCCGCCCCCGGACGAGCCCTACGCCGAGATCGTCGGTCGCGATCCCGGCCGGCTGCGGATCGGCTTCCTCGATCACGCCATCCGCACCAACACCGAGATCGACCCGGAGGTCGCCGAGGCGGTTCGTGCAACCGCCGCTCGGCTCCAGGCGCTCGGCCATCATGTCGAGGCCGGCGTCCCTGCACCACTGCTCGACGAGTCCCGCATCACCGCGTGGGGCCCCGCGTTCGCCGCCGGCACCGCCGCATCGGTCGCCGCGATCGCCGGAGAGGTCGGCCGCGACCTCGACGACGGCGACATCGAACCGTGGACCCGTTTCATCGCCGACCGCGCCGCGATGTTCCCGCCCGCGGCGGTGATCGGCGCGCAGAAAGCGATGATGACCTTCCGACGCGACACCGCGCAGTGGTGGGCCGCGGGCTTCGACCTGCTGCTCACCCCGACGTGTCTCCGGCCCGCGCCGACGCTCGGCGAGATGGCCCCCGACAACGACGATCTGATGGGGGTGCAGCTCACGACGCTGCACTACTCCCAGCTGACCCAGCCGTTCAACGTGACCGGGCAGCCGGCGATCTCACTCCCCCTCGCCCGCAGCGCGTCGGGCCTGCCGATCGGCCTGCAATTCGTCGCGCCGTACGGCCGCGAGGACCTGCTCGTCATGCTCGCCGCGCAGCTCGAAGCCGAGTATCGCTGGGCCGACGAGCGAGCCCCGCTGCACCCCTAGTCAGCGCGCTCCACCGGTCAGAGCGCTCCACCCTCGTCAGAGGTAGAGACCGGTCGAGCCTTCGGCGAGGCGTTCGGCGGCGACCGCGTGGATGTCGCGCTCCCGCAAGACGATGTAGTCGATGCCGTTGACCTCGACCTCGTAGCGGTCCTCGGGGTTGAACAGCACCTGATCGCCGGATTCGATCGTGCGCACGTTGGGGCCGACGGCCACGATCTCGGCCCACGTGAGGCGCTTGCCGACCTGGGCCGTCGCGGGGATGAGGATGCCGCCGCTGCTGCGACGCTCGCCCTCGGCGTCACCCAACTTCACCAGGATGCGGTCGTTGAGCATCTTGACCGGGAGGCGGTCGTCGTCGTGCAGGGAGTTCTCGGAAATCACGACGGCCAACGCTACCGGTACGGTGTCGCCATGGAACCAGTCGCGGTCGAGACCGTCCGCTTCGATGTTGAACCCGGTGTCACCCTCGAAGGCGACCGCCTCACCCCGACCGACGCCGTCGGCGCGGCGGTGGTCTGCCACCCCCACCCGCTGTACGGCGGGTCGCGAGCCGACGCCGTCGTCGGCTCCGTCACGCGGGCGCTCGTCGGCGCCGGAAGGGACGTGCTCCGCTTCGACTTCCGCGGCACCGGCGGCTCCACTGGTAACCACGGCGGCGGTCCCGACGAGCAAGCCGACCTCCGAGCGGCGATCGACCTCGTGGCGAGCGACGCACCCCTCATCGTGGCCGGCTACAGCTTCGGTGCCGACGTCGCCCTCTCGGTCGTCGATCCGCGGGTCACCCGCTGGATCACGGTCGCTCCCGTGCTTTCGGTCTTCAGCACCTTCGCCGCCGCCGGCGATGCCCGCCCCAAGACCTTGATCGCTGCCGCCCACGACCAGTTCCAGCCCGCCGATCGACTCCGCGACGCCGTCGACGGCTGGGTCAACACCGAGGTCGTCCCGATCGCCGGCGCGGACCACTTCTTCCACGGCGCTCAACGAGCGATCGACACTGCAGTGGGCGCCGCGCTGTCCTGATCAGGCGCCGGGCGGTCGCACGGTCACGCCCGCGTCGAGCATGACCTCCTTGGCTTCGGCCACGGTGTGCTCGCCGAAGTGGAAGATGCTCGCGGCCAGCACGGCGTCGGCCCCGCCCTCGGTGACACCCTCGACGAGGTGGTCGAGCGTGCCGACTCCGCCGGAGGCGATGACCGGCACGTCGACGGCCGCCGAGATCGCCGACGTGAGCGGCAGGTCGAAGCCGTCCCTCGTGCCGTCGCGGTTCATCGAGGTCAGCAGGATCTCGCCGGCGCCCAGGCGCACGACCTCCTTCGCCCACACGACGGCGTCGATGCCCGTGCGGGTGCGGCCGCCATGGGTGAAGACCTCGAAGCCGGAATCGGTGTCCTCGCTGCTGCGAGCGTCGATGGCGACCACACAACACTGCGCACCGAACTCCCGACTGATCTCTCGGACGAGCTCCGGTCGCTTCACCGCCGCGGTGTTGACCGAGACCTTGTCGGCACCGGCCATCAAGAGTCGGCGGGCGTCGTCGACGGTGCGGATCCCGCCGCCGATGGTGAACGGGATGAAGACCTGTTCGGCGACGGCGCGGGCCATCTCGACGGTGGTGTCGCGTTCGCCCGACGACGCGGTGATGTCGAGGAAGACGAGTTCGTCGGCGCCCTGCTCGTCGTAGCGGGCCGCGAGTTCGACGGGATCGCCGGCATCGCGGATGTCGACGAAGTTGATCCCCTTGACGACTCGCCCCTCGTCGACGTCGAGACAGGGGATGACTCGGATGGCTCGCGTGCTCACGAGGCGACCTCCAACGCGGCGACTCCCTCGGCGACGGAGAAGCGGCCTTCGTAGATCGCCTTGCCGGTGATGGCGCCGGCCAGGCGACGACCGTCGACCTCGATCTCGGCCAGCGCCCGCAGATCCGCCAGCGTGCCGACGCCGCCGGAGGCGATGACGTCGACAGGCGTGGCCTCGGCAACCTCTCGGAGGCCGACGAGGTCGGGTCCCTCCAGGGTGCCGTCGCGGGAGATGTCGGTGACGACGAACGCGTCGACACCGGCGTCGGCGAACGAACGGGCGACGTCGAGCACGCTGCGGCCGCTGCCGACGAGCCAGCCGTCAGTGGCGACCTCGCCCGCCTTGGCGTCGAGGCCGACGGCGACCCGATGGTCGGCCGCGAGATCACGCACGAAGTCGGGATCGGCGAGTGCGGCGGTGCCGATCACGACCCGCTCGACTCCGGCGTCGAACAGGGCGAGCGCCGCATCTCGGTTGCGCACGCCCCCACCGGTCTGCACCGGTACGGGGACCGCCGCCGCGATGGCGGCGACGACGTCACGGTTCTCGGGCACACCGGTGCGGGCCGCGTCGAGATCGACGACATGGATCCAGCCGGCGCCAGCCTCGGCGAACGCGAGGGCCTGGGCGACGGGATCGTCGCCGTAGACGGTCTCCTGGTCGTAGTCGCCCTGGTGGAGGCGCACGCACTTGCCGTCGCGGAGATCGATCGCGGGGAACAGGTGCACGTCAGGCCTTTCGGGTGGCGGCGACGAAGTTCTCGAGGATGCGAAGCCCGTTGTGCCCCGACTTCTCGGGGTGGAACTGGCACGCCCACACGTTGTCGCGTCCGACGGCGGCGACGAGGTCGTCGCCGTAGGCACACGTCGCCACGACGTCCGGGCCGGGCTCGGCGGCGTAGGAGTGCACGAAGTACACCCAGGCGTCGTCGGCGAGGCCATCGAACATCGGGTGGTCGGCCACGGTCTGATCGATGGTGTTCCACTGCATCTGAGGACGCTTGACGGTGGCGGGGATCTCGACGATGCGCTCCGAGAACACGCCGAGCCCGTCGACGCCGGGCGACTCGTCGGACCCGGAGAACAACACCTGCATGCCGACACAGATGCCGAAGAACGGCACGCCGGCGGCGATGCGTTCGTGGGTGACCTCGTCGAGTCCGACCTCGCGGATGGCGGCGACGCACGGACCGAAGGCGCCGACACCGGGCAGCACGACACCGTCAGCGTCGGCGATCTCCCCAGGGTCACGGGTCAACACGGCGTTGGCGCCGGCCTGAGCGATGCCCTTGCGGGCGGAGTGCAGGTTGCCGATCCCGTAGTCGAGGATCGCGATCGTGGGCTCGCTCACGAGATGGCCCCGATCACAGGGTTCCCTTGGTGGAGGGCAGCGTGTCGCCCTCGACCCGCACGGCGTCGCGAAGCGCCCGGGCCACGCCCTTGTAGTTGGCCTCGATGATGTGGTGGGTGTTCTTGCCGCGGTGCAACACGATGTGCAGGGTGATGCCCGACGACATCACGAACGCCCGCCAGAACTCCTCGACCAGTTGCGGGTCGAAGGGCGGATCGCCGAGGATCTTCTCGCCGGGGAACTCGACCTCGTAGTGGAGGTACGGCCGACCCGACAGATCGAGCACGACCTCGACCGCGGCCTCGTCGAGCGGGACGGTGTTGGACGCGAAGCGGCGTACGCCTCGCTTGTCGCCCCACGCCTGGCGGAAGGTCTCGCCGAGCGCGATCCCGACGTCCTCGACGGTGTGGTGGGCATCGATCTCGAGATCGCCCGTGGCGTGCACCTTGAGGTCGAAGCCACCGTGACGACCGAGCTGGTCGAGCATGTGGCTGAAGAACGGGAGGCCGGTGTCGATGTCGGTCTGGCCGGTGCCGTCGAGGTCGACCGAGATGTCGATCTCGGTCTCCTTGGTATTGCGCTGGTAGATGGCGGTGCGTGGGTGGCCAAGAGCGTTCACGCGAGGACCTCCGTGAGAGCGTTGAGGAAACGGTCGTCTTCGGCGGGTGTGCCGATGGTGATCCGCAGGCACCCGTCGAGTCGGGGCCAGCTCGCGCAGTTGCGAACCAGCACGGATCGATCGACGAGACCCTGCCACACGTCCTCACCGGACATGTGCTGAGGGCGGATCAGAACGAAATTCGAGCCCGACGGCCACACGTCGACCGGCAGGTCGGCCAGCGCGGCGACCAGGCGGCCCCGCTCCTCGACCAGGCGGGCGACCCGCTCGTTCATGGCGTCGAGGTGGTCGAGGGCGACCTCGCCGGCGATCTGGGTCATCGCGTCGAGGTGGTACGGCAAGACGACCTTCTCGAGTTCGTCGACGATCCACGACGGAGCGAGCAGGTAGCCGAGGCGCACGGCCGCCATGGCCCAGGTCTTGGAGTAGGTGCGGCTGACGACGAGCGGGACGTCGTCGCCGAGGATCGAGACCGCGGAGAACCCCGAGAACTGCCCGTAGGCCTCGTCGACGCACAGGAGCCCGTCGTTGGCCTGAGTGAGCTCGAGCACGCGACGGATGGCGTCCTCGGAATCGACCACGCCGGTCGGGTTGTTGGGCGAGCACAGGAACACGACGTTGGGCCGGTGCTCGGTGATGACCCGCTCGACCTCGTCGAGGTCGAGGGCGAAGTCGTCGCCCCGCTCCCCTTCGATCACCTCGGTGCCGGTGATGCGGCTGAGGTGGCTGTGAAGGGCATAGGTCGGCTCGAAGACCGCCGCGCTGCGCCCCGGGCCGGCGAAGGTGAGGAGAAGGGTCTGCAGGACCTCGTTGGAGCCGTTCGCGGCGAAGACCTGGGACGCGTCGAGGCCGTAGTTGGCCCCGATGCGACGGCGCAGGTCGGCGGCGCTGCGCTGGGGGTACCGGTGCCACGCGATCTCGGCGACGCGTGCGGCGACTGAATCGGCGAATCCGGCCGGCGGCGGCTCGGGGCTCTCGTTGGTGTTGAGGCGGACCTCGACGTCGAGTTGGGGCGAGTGGTACCCCGCCATGAGCGCGATCGAGTCGCGCGGCGCTGGGCGGCTCATCGGTCGGCTCCGCGACGAAGACGGATCGAGGCGGCGTGGGCGTCGAGGCCTTCGGCCCCCGCGAGGGCCTCGACGGCGTCGCCCATCGCCTCGAGACCTTCCTGTTCGACGAAGACCACGTGCACGTCCTTCATGAAGTCGTGCACGGTGAGTGCGCTCGCGAAACGGGCGGTGCCGTTGGTCGGGAGGACATGGCTCGGGCCGGCCACGTAGTCGCCGAGCGAGGCCGGGGCGTACCGGCCGCAGAACACCGCGCCGGCGTTGCGGACCATCGCGACGAGCGCCTCGTTGTCGGCCGCTTGGAGTTCGAGGTGCTCGGGAGCGATGAAGTTCGACACCGCCATGGCCTGTTCGGGCGAGTCGGCGACCACCACGACGCCGCTCGTGTCGAGCGTCGACTCGATCTCGGCCCGGCGGGGCGCATCGGCGACGAGCCGCTCGATCGAACTGGTGACCTCGTCAGCGAACGCCTCGTTCCAGGTGACGAACCAGGCGAGGCCGTCGGGGCCGTGCTCGGCCTGGAGGATCACATCGACGGCGGCGAAGTCGGCCGGATCGGTGCCGTCGGCCACGACGACCACCTCGGACGGACCCGCGAACGACGACGGCACGCCGACCGTGCCGGCGACCTGTTGCTTGGCGAGCGCGACGTAGACGTTGCCCGGCCCGACGATCACGTCGACGGCCCCGATGGATTCGGTGCCGTAGGCGACGGCGCCGATCGCCTGGGCGCCGCCGACCGAGACGACCTCGTGCGCGCCGGCGATCTTCGCCGCGGCGAGCACCACGTCGGGAACCCGGCCGTCGGATCCTGGGGGGACACAGACGACGATCTCCTCGACCCCGGCGACGCGGGCGGGCACCGCCGTCATCAAGACGGTCGAGGGGTACACGGCACGACCGCCGGGCACGTAACAGGCCGCCCGGGCCACAGCGCGATGCATGCCGCGGATGGAGACGCCGGGCTGTTCGACGACGACGTCGTCGGGCATCTGGGCCTCGTGGTAGTTGGCCACCCGGTCGGCCGCGAGTTCGAGCGCGGCGCGGATCTCGGGATCGATGCGCTCGATCGCCGCGGTGAGTTCGTCGGCGGGCACCACCAGCGTGTCGAGATCGACGCCGTCGAACCGGCTCGTGTACTCGCGGACCGCGGCGTCGCCACGCTCGGCGACCGCCGCGAGGATCTCGCGCACGGCGTCGACGGGTCCGCCGGACGGGGTTTCAGGCCGAGGCAGAACCTCGTTCAAATCGCCGCGGAACCCTCGAAGATCGATACGTCGAAGCACCCGGTCACGCTATCGCCCGGGCTGTGCGGCCCCTGCGGGTTTCCGGGCAGACTGCGGCATGGACTCCGACGCCGCCGAACTCTCCTCGATCACCACGGTGGTCTCCGACCTCGCGCAGCGCGTCGCCGGTGTCGCCGAGCGCCGCCAGCACGATCCGGACGACCCGATCGTCGCTCGGCTTCACGAGATCGAGCGCAGCCTCGTCACCGCGCAGCGGCGACTGCGCGACGTCGCGCGAGCACTCGACTGATCCCGGCGCCGACGACTGCCGCCACCGCGACCGGAACCCACCGGACTGGCTCGGCGAAGAGCCACTCGCCGACCGACGCACCGGCGAGGACGACGATCACGATCAACGGCACGATGCCGATCCCGGTGCCGATCAAGAAGGGCCGGAGCCGCACCGAGCTCACGCCGAGCAGCCAGTCGGCCGGGGTCAGTTGACCGGTGAAGATCCGAAGCACCGTGACCTGACGGATCCCGCCCACCGCCAGCCGAGCGTCCCACGCTCGCAGCCGATCGGGCAGCCGGACCTGGGCCCAATCACGCGCGATCCAACGCGCGAAGCCGAACGCGACGAAGCTCGCTCCCATGTTGCCGATCCACGACAGCGCCATCGCCGCGGGTGCCGGCCACACCAGCGCGGCCGGAACCATGAACGCGACACCCGGCACGCCGAGCGGCTGCAAGGTCCACATCACCACCACGAACACGACCGGCCCGACCCAACCCCGATCGCGGAGGAACGACTCCACCTCGTCGACGTCGGTGAGTTGCTCGCCGAGGCCGCTGACCACGACGGCGACCGCCAAGGCGAGCACCACCACGAAGGCCACGATCCGTTTCACATCACCGAGTATCGCGGCGCCGGAAAAAGAAAGCGGCCACCCCCGAAGGGGTGGCCGCCAGGCGACACAGGGCGGCGGATCCCTCGTGTCGCAATTGGACCGAGCGGCGGGTGCTCGGCCAGGTGAGTGACTGTAACAAAGTCATCTGCGTTCGTGGGCCACCTCCCGTGGAGTTTTCTCCGATCCGAGCGACGGTGCGTGACCTTCGGCCCGGAAACCGTCGCGAGGTGGGGGCCAAAGCCTCTAGCGATCGGTCGCTAGCCTGGGTGACGTGAGCATCACCGTCGACGGTCCCCTCCCCGGTCCCTTCCGCTGGAGTCTCGTCGTCTCCGAGCATCGAGACGACCTTCCCCTCGCCGACGCGCTCGAGCGGGCGTTGCGAGACATCGACGATCGCAGTGGCACCGACGGGAGCGTGCAGTTGTGGATCCGCGAAGTCGATGCGGAGGCGGACTCGATCGCATCGTCGTTGGGATTCCGGCGCTATCGCGATCTCTGGCAGCTGCGGTGTGCCCTTCCCAACCGCGACAGCGGCCTCGTCACCCGGGCCTTCACCCCGGCCGACCTCGACGACTTCGTCGGCGTCAACAACCGGGCCTTCCGCTGGCACCCCGAGCAGGGCGGGCTGACGCGCGAGTCGGTCGAGGCGACGATGCTGGAGCCGTGGTTCGACGCCGAGGGCTTCCGGCTGCTCCACGAAGGCGACGAACTGGTCGGCTTCTGCTGGACCAAGATCCATCGCGACGTCGAGCCGAACCTCGGCGAGATCTACGTCATCGCCGTCGACCCCAGCCGCCACGGCATGGGGCTCGGCAAGCCGATGACCCTCGCCGGGCTCGAGTGGCTCGCCGATCAGGGACTCGAGCACGGGATGCTCTACGTCGAGTCCGACAACGACCCCGCCAACGCCACCTACGCGTCGATCGGGTTCAGCCGTCACCACACCGACCGCGCCTACGAACTGGATCAACCGTGAGCTTCACCGACGTCGCTGGCCGCTCGCATCGCGACGCCCCCGTCCTTCGCTACGACCCCAATCGCGAGGAACTCGCAAGCCTGCTCGACGGCGAGCCGCGCTATCGCCTCGACCAGGTGTGGGACGGCATCCACGAGCGTGGTGAGGAGATCGACGACCTCACCAACGTGCCCAAGGCGCTCCGAGCCCGTCTCGCCGAGGAGCTGCCGCTGGCGCTCACCCCCGAGGTCGAGTCGGTCAGCGACGACGGCGAGACGGTCAAGTGGCTCTGGAAGCTGCACGACGGCCACAAGATCGAGACCGTGCTGATGCACTACGACGATCGCACCACCGTGTGCGTGTCGTCGCAGGCTGGTTGTGCGATGGCGTGTGGCTTCTGCGCCACCGGCCAGTCCGGCTTCGATCGCCACCTCTCCGTCGGCGAGATCGTCGAACAGATCGTCCGGGCTCGTCGTCAGTCGGCGCCGCGCCGGGTATCGAACATCGTCTTCATGGGCATGGGTGAGCCGTTCGCCAACTACGACCGCACCTGGCAGGCCGTCGAGCGCATCAACCAGGACCTCGGCATCGGTGCCCGCCACATCACGATCTCGACCGTGGGCGTCGTTCCCGGTATCGAGCGCCTCGCGGACGAAGATCTTCCGGTCAACCTGGCGGTATCGCTGCACGTCGCCAACGATCGAGACCGCGACGAGCTCGTGCCGATCAACAAGCGGTATCCGCTCGACGCCCTGCACGAGGCCTGCCAGCGCTACCTCGACGCCAAGAACCGTCGCCTCTCGTTCGAGTGGGCGCTGATCGACGGGGTCAACGACCGTGACTCCGACGTCGAAGAACTCGCCGACTACGCCCGATCGCTGCGGGCGCACATCAACCTGATCCCGCTCAACCCGACCCCCGGCTACCTCACCCGGGGCACACCGCTCGACCGGGTCTACGCCTTCCGCGACGCCCTCAACGACCGTGGCGCGAACGCCACCGTGCGGCGCACGCGGGGCACCGAGATCGATGCGGCGTGCGGCCAGCTCCGAGCGAGCCGTCAGCTGGTCGATCCGCCGAAGCGACGCTGACCCGGCCGTGTGCGGGTAGCGGCCCGGACGCGCCCATACTGGAGCCATGTCCGACCAGATCTGGGTCAACAACCGCCAGCCGCAGACGCTCTACATCGCGCAGATCATCATGTACTTCCGTGGTGTGATGGCGATCCTGCTCGGCGGCGCCCTGTTCTCGCTCGGGAGCGTGAGCCTGTTCGGCTCGACCCTCCTCGGCGCCGTCTACACCCTGCTCGTCACCGTCGGCATGATCGCCGGCGCGTACGGCATCGCCAACGAGAAGAAGTGGGGTTACCAGCTCGGCGTCGCCGCTGCGGCCGCCCCCCTCGCGCTGCGGGTGATCGTCTTGTTCGTCGCCGGCCTCGAGGCGCTGACCTTCGACACGATCGGCCTGCTGTTCGACATCGCGCTGCTCGCACTCCTGCTGCATCCGATGAGCAAGGACTATCAGAAGGTCTGGTTCCGGTGAACGCCCCCTCCCCCATCCTCGACGAGGGCGTCAACGTCGATCCCGACAATCTGCCGAGCGGCGCAGAGAAGCGCCATCAGGTCCGGTCGCTGTTCGACACGATCGCCCCGCGCTACGACCTCGTGAACCGCATCATGTCGTTCGGCCTCGACGTGCGCTGGCGCAAGGCCTCGATGAAAAAGCTCGCCGCTCCTGGCGGCTCGGTGATCATCGACCTCGCCTGCGGCACCGGCGACTTCTGCCGAGAGATCGAGAAGACGGGATGTGTCGCCGTCGGGCTCGACCTTTCGATGGGCATGCTCGTCGCCGCTCGCACCGAAGCGCCCCTGCTGCATGCCGATATCCTCGCCATGCCCCTGGCCGACGGCTCGGTCGACGGCGCCACCTGTGGCTTCGCCCTGCGCAACCTGATCGAACTGCCCGGCTTCTTCGACGAGGTCGCTCGTGTCGTGCGGCCGGGCGGCCGCATCGCCTTCCTCGACGCCTCGCCTCCGGAGAACCCGATCCTTCGGTTCGGGCACGGCATCTACTTCAACCGCATCGTCCCCATCATCGGTGGCTTGCTCAGCGAGGGCCGGGCGTACCAGTACCTGCCGAAGTCGGTGGCATACCTGCCGCCGTGGCCTGAGCTAAAAGCCCAACTCGAATCGGCCGGGTTCGTCGACGTGGAACGCAAGGTGTTCAGCGGCGCCCATCTGTTCACCGCCACCCGAGGCGCCTGATGGTCGGCAAGGCCGTGCATCACGTCTCGCTCAACGTCACCGACGTGGCCGCGTGTGTGGCGTTCTACGAGGCGCTGGGCTTCCACGAGATCGAGCGCCCCGACTTCGGCTTCGACGGCGCGTGGTTGCGCATCGGCGACGGCGGTGAGCTCCACCTGCTCGGCTTCCCGCCGCCCGACGCGGTCGGCCAGCACTTCGCCATCCACGTCGACGATCTCGACGACGCCCTGTCGACGCTCGCAGCCGACGGCATCGTGCCCGACCGCACCGGCGAGATCGACGGCATCTGCCTCCAGGCCTTCCTCACCGACCCGTCCGGCAACCAGGTCGAACTCAACCAACCCCTCTGATCAGCGACTTGGCGACACTTCGTACCTGACACGATGTGTCTCCAACTTCTGATCACGCCGCGTCATCGGAGGCAGCTGCGATCTCGTCGAGCGTGACGGCGACACGTGGATCGAAAGCGGCGAGCGAAGCGAACCGCTGTTCAACCGCGTAGACCGCTGACCGGCGGTGCAAGCCGTAGCGCTCCGCCACCAGCGCAGCTGGCAGCCGCATACCCCTGAACGCGCTGACGATCGCCGCCATCCTCGCCGGATTCCGTCGACCGCGGTTGACGACGTAGAGGGCATCGACGCTGACGCCGAATCGCCCGGCGACATGGTGATCATTCGCCTTGAAGGCCTCGGCCACACGTCGATCGGTGTCCCAACGAACGAAGACCGCGTGATCGTCGGTCGCCGGCTTCAGGACGCCCAGCCCACCCAGAGCCTCGAAGTCGATGAACGCTCGGTATTCCTCAGCGGTCCGGTCCTCGAGGAGGTCCAGGCGAAGCCACGGGTGGGTTGCCGTGCGATCGCAGTACGCCGAGAGACTCGACCACCGGTATCCGTGGGGTGTCGTGACCAGGCCTGCCCGGAACGGATTGAGGTGCACGTAGGCCCCAGCGCCCTGCAGCGAGGCATCGTCGTCGAGTGGTCGAGCGTCGTAGCGTCCCTGGAAGAGCGCACCCTGACGTCCGTGGACAGCGTTGAATCGCCGAGCGTGCGTGCCGTCGACATTCTGCATCGCCCCGCTCAGATCGCTGCGGTCGAGCCGCACCACGAGGTGGTAGTGGTTGCCCATCAAGACGTACGCAAGCACTGCCACCCCATGATGGTGTCGGAGATCGCCGAGCAGCTGAAGGAAGAACCAACGGTCTGCGTTCGTCCGGAAGATCGCGGTCTGCGCCGTCCCCCGGTTGGTGACCAACAAGTGCGCTCCGGCCTGATCCGGACGTGGTCGACGTGCCATCGCTGCACCGTACGGTCACCCCCTGACAGCAACCTGGAGACACATCGTGCCAGGTACGAAGTGTCGCCAACTCGGTCAGCCGGTGAGAGCGAGGCCGATGGCGAAGGCGACGCCGGAGACGAGCTGAACCGAGGCGGTGAGGCCGAGCACCTTGATGAGCTCCGGGCCCTTGGCGCCCTTCTGGACATCGACGACGGCCTGGATCATCTGACCGAGGCCGAGCACGACCATCAGGCCACCCCAGCGCCCGAAGCCGAAGGACGCCCAGAGGGCGAAGCCCAGCGCGGCGACGTGCATCACGGCGAACACGACGCGGGTCGCCCGGTCGCCGATGCGAACGGCGAGGGTGTTCTTGCCGGCGTCGGTGTCACCCGGGATGTCGCGCAGGTTGTTGATCA